>NZ_JBIWPG010000002.1:0-456415 GCF_044768135.1 Streptomyces sp. NPDC101165
GCGGCCCGGGAAAGAGAACACGAGCCGTCAATCAGCCCACTACACTCACCCAAACCACCCCTGAACAGGGAAAACGTCAAAGCGCTGCTGGAGTAATAGAACCCGAGCGACACATCGCCCCCGGAACTCAGCTTCTCGACAGCCAAGTTGACCGATACGGCAAGTTCGATGAAGCCACGCTCCCATTCGGAGGCAAACCGGGGCGCGTACTCGGCCACGCGCGCTGCGATCCAGGAGGCCGCGTCCTTCGCCTCATCCCACGTGTCACGAACCAGGGAACGCGGTTTGACGAGCCAGTAAGCCGTCTCCAGCGGAGGGAGGTCCACGGTCGTGAACGCCGCCGCCACCTCGCGATAGCGCTGGGTCAGCTCGGGCTTGCTTCCGGCCGGAGGCGCCACGGGATGCGGAGGCCGCCGGAGGGCCTCCTGGTCAAAACGCTCTTTCGCCCCGACCCATAGATAGCCGTGGTAGTGCACCAGTCGTTCCTGTCGGGCGTCGAAGGTCGAGGGAGGGCCGGTCCCGGTTCCATGCGGGAGCCGGGACCGGCCAGGGGGGATCAGACAGGCAGCCCGAACCTCGCCGGATCGATGCCGGCTGCGTCCAGCTCCTCGGTGGTGAACCGCATCGGCTCCACATCCGGCCGCTTGCTGTTCCCCAGCGCCCAGGCGTCGTTGCCGATCCGGGCCAGGGTTACGCACCCCTCAGTGCAGGGACCTCCGCAGGCCTTCGCGAAGGAGGCCCCGCTGATGTCGAGCCCGTACAGCTTGGTTCCGTCCAGCATCACTGCACCTTCCTGCTCAGCTAACGCGGCCATGACTGACCGCCGCCGCCCTAGGTGGGCGGGAGTTCATCGGGGAGGAGGCGGGATCCTCAGGCCTCGGCGCAGGGGGGCAGTCGGGACCGGCCTAACTCGACCAGCGGGATGATCGATCGCGGTGCGCACAGGTCGCCCTCGTAGCGAGGCGGAACTACCCAGTACGTGCCGGGTGGTTGTTGCTGGTCGAGTCGTGGCACTCCGAGGTAGGTGCCGTGCCCGAGACATGTCGCGATGTCGTCGTATGCCCAGACCAGACCAGCGTGCCCTTGGATCAGGGCGTAGTAAGTCCCGCCCGTGACACGGTGGTCGTAAATGATGGAACCGCCCAGCAACTCGCCGAGAGAGGCCGCGACCTTGTCCCGGTCGCATGAAGCCACAGCGGCATGAACCACGTCGGCTGGCATACGCACTGCGGCAAACCGATCGCCGAGAGGCAGGAGTGCGACGCCTTGGATTGCCCACTCGGCCCTTGCCCGCTCGGGCGCTGGATGGGCCCGGGCGAGCCACGCTGCAATGGCCCTGTCCAACGCCTCCTGTGTATCCACGCCTGACTCCTGTCCTGGGTTCCATCAGGTACGGCACACAGCGTTCTGGAAGCAGTAGACATATTCGAGGACTTGGAAGGGTCGCTGGAGGGACTCCAGGAGGGCCTTGGGTGCCCCTTCTGAGGTAAAGGCTGCTCAACAAGGGACTCTGTGTGGGACTGTTGGAGGAGTCAGCAGCAGGAGGTGTCCCAAGTGCCCAGGCCCACAGGCAACGTCCGACTCAAAGCTGCTCGCGTAGCCGCCGGGTTCAACTCGCAGCAAGATCTGGCCGATGCCCTCACTCGGCACGCCAAGGACATGGGCATTCGAGGGTTGTCGATCGGGGTACGGCAGGTCCGGCGCTGGGAGTCGGATACTCCTCCCTGGCCGCAGCCGGACTGCCAGCGCATGCTGGTTCACCTGCTAGGTCAGAGCATGGAGGCGCTTGGCTTCGCACCCCCGTGGAGTTCTGGCGGATCGCAGCAGACTGGTCACTCGCGGCGGCCCCTGATCGCCGGTGACGCTGCGACACAGGGGCTGGTGACGCTGCCTCGTCGACCCGGTGCAGCGTCACAACCCTCCACGGCCGGAGCCGACTTCCAGGCAGTCACTCGTTCTCATCGTCGGCTTTACTGGTCGGTCACGCCAACCCAGTTGCACCCAGCTGTTGTTGCTCACGCAACTCTGGGCTGTGCCTTGCTGCCGGAGACGACGGATTCGACTCGTCGCACGGTGGCCGCAGCCCTGGCCGAGACGCACCTCCTGGCAGGACGGATCGAGTTCTTCGATCTCCGTGAACCGAGCAGGGCCAACGGCACACTCCTACTTGCCCTGCAGGCCGCTGGGGAAGCCGACGACTCGTTGCTCGGCTCGGCGATCCTCGCCCACATGGCCTTCGTCCCGGGCTGGGTAGCGGATCGTGACGGAGCCCTGGAGCGCATGACAGCGGCCCGTACATACGCCCGTCGTGCTCCTGCCTCCGCCGAGTTCCTTGCCTGGCTCGACGCGGTGGAGGCTGAATGCGAAACCCGGTGCGGGAACACCCGTACAGCACTGAACCTGATCGGTCACGCCGAGGACGTACTGGCAGCCGGTAATGACCACTCGTCGCGGGATTGGATGGACTGGTTCTCCCCGGCCCGTCTGGCAGCCTTCAAGGGCAACACTCAGATGATCGCGGGGCACCTTCCGCAGGCCCGCGAGAGCCTCCTCCACGCCCTGGCCTCGATGACGCCGGCCGAGGACAAACAGCGCTCAGTGATCTACGGCGATCTGGCAGCCGTGGAGGCAGCATCGGGAAATCCCGAGCAGGCGTGCGGGTACGCGGAGCAGGCCCTCGATCAGCTGGCGATCACCTGGTACGCCACCGGCATGGACCGAGTACGCGAGGTTCGCCGCGCGCTCAGTCCTCACCAGCATGCGCGCTGTGTCCGTGACCTCGACGACCGTCTGTACGACTGGACGACAACGCTCAGTGCCCTGGGCCGTTGAACTTGCTGATCAGCTTCGGCAGTTCCAGGAGGCTCTCGACACGGAAGGTTGGCAACTCCCTGGCCTCATCGGTGTTCCACTGGATCGTGGCCCAGGGCCCGCGACGCACAAGTGCGGTCCGCATGCCGGCCTCCCGCGCGGGTCGGATGTCGTTGTCGCACCGATCCCCGACGTAGAGGATCTCGTCTACGTCGAACGGCACGGTCTCGGCGACCCTCTTGAAGAACCCGAGGTCGGGCTTGCTGGCCCCCCAGTCGTCCGACGTACCGATCAGATCGACGTCGTGTGAGAACAACTCTCGCAAGATCTTCCCGGCCCGCACGGTCTGGTTCCCAGCGATACCGAGCCATAGCCTGTCGGCTCGCAGCGCGGACAGGGCTGGGCGGACGTCCGAGTACAGGTCCTCGTCCCCGAACGTCTCCGGCTGCTTCGCGTCGGCTCGCTTCTCCCGCTCCGCATACAGGTCGAACCCGGGCCGAAACTCCTGGAAGACCTCCCGGTAGTCCCGCCCCTGCGCGATCACGGCCCCGAACATTGCATGGAACGTGTGCCGTGGCACCCCCAACCAGTCGGCCCAGGTCCCGTACTCCCGGGTCTCGTCCACGAGGCACTCACCTACGTCGAAGACGACTGCGCGAATCATGGGGGCAGGGTACCGACGTGGGATAAGTCCTCTGCCGCCGAGAGCTAGATAGACGTGCAGCATCCGCGATCAGCCAACTTCGCGCGTCAGGTGTGACATGAGTGATCAACCTGGGTCACCATGGGGCGATGGGAGAGCGAGTCATCGGTCACATAGACGGCGTAGTCCCTGGTGCGGTCTTCCCGCGCCGGACGGATGTGAAGCGAGCCAACCTGCACAGCGACACCATGCGGGGCATCTCGCGGCTGAAAGACACCGACGGCAGTTACGTTGCGGACGCGATCGTCTTGAACGGCGGCTACGAGGACGACGAAGACGACTGGATATCGATCAAGTACACCGGCGCCTCTCCGGACAAAGATAAGAGCAAGGACGGTAAGAGGCTACTGCGAAGCCAGTCTTGGGAGTACCGGGATAACGCTGCGCTCAAGCTCAGCTTCGAGCGAGAGTATCCCATTCGGATCCTCCGTGGGCCTGAGGGGGACTCGCGCTATTCATTGCCCGGAAACTATAGGTATGACGGTCTGTATCAGATCACCGCGTCTCGCACGGCCTTCTCCAAGTCGCCAGCCCCCGACGGCTCTCGCATAGAACGTGCTGGTGAGGCAGGAGGAGCTCCTCAAGGAGGGGTCGGAACAGACTTCCGTCGACCCGGGCAATCTTGAGCATCTGGACAGTGAACGGTTCCCCGCGACACGCACAACCAGCATTCAGAGGATTGTGCGCGATGCCGCTGCGGCGCAGCGTATCAAAGAACTGTACGAGCATGAGTGTCAAATATGCGAGATGCGGTTGATGGGGCCAGATGGAAAGCCTTACAGTGAAGGTGCTCACATAAGGCCGTTGGGTAATCCCCATAATGGGCCGGATGTTGAGAGGAACATCCTCTGTCTCTGCCCTAACTGTCACGTGCGCCTCGATATCGGTGCCATCGTCATCGGTGACGATTGGTCGATCATCGTGCGTGCTGGAATGTTCGGCGAAAACATACGGCCGACGCTCAAGAGGCACAAGAAGCACAGGGTGTACGAGGAGTACGTGCGCTATCACAGGGACTGGTGGCAGGAAGAGAGGGGCCCCAGCCAGGTGTGAGGCCGGGGCCTGCCCATGTGTAGGCCTGATTTCGGGGGCGAGGTCCCTACTCGGCCCCGTGGCACCCTCCGTAGACCTGCGTCGACCCACACCAACAAACCGCCCCCCGCTGCGGCGGCCAAACCACAGCCCTCCCCCGCGCAGCCAAAGTCGTCGCATACTGCGGCAGCAACGCCACATCCCCCGGCGACGCCCCCTCCGACGCCGCGAACGCCTCGTACGACGGCACGGTCCCCGTCACGATGCCAAGGTTCGGGGTGCCCGAGGACGACAGTTCGCGGAGCGAGGACTCTATGGTCGTGAGGTGCTCGGGGTGGGAGGGGTACTCGTCGGTCAGGTCCGGGTACGCCGAGAGCAGTTCGCCCAGCTCGTCGGCCGGCCAGTGCAGGACCGCCACGGGGAAGGGGCGGGACAGGGCCTCCCGGTATGCGCCCAGCTCCGCCCGCAGTCGGGAGATCTCGGCCTCAAGTTCCGCGGGGTTGTCCGAGCCCAGGGACCACACGCGCTTCGGGTCGTGGAGTTCGTCCAGGGAGACCGGGGACGAGTGGAGGGTGTCCGCCAGGGTGTCCCAGTCGTCGTGGGCCAGGCCCAGCATCCTGCGTACGCGGTGGCGGCCGAAGAGAATCGGGTGGGTCGAGTAGGGGGGCTCCGAGTCGTCCGTCAGGAGCAGGCTCGCCGCCTCCGTGAAGGTCTCCGCCGCCGCCTGCAGCTCGTCGTGCGACTCCAGGGACTCGGCCACGATCACCCAGGGGGCCGGGTCGCGGGGCGCCGATGCCCGGATTCCGTCGATGATCGCCCTCGCCTCCGCCTCGTGGTCGTACTCCCAGAGGTTCGACGCCTTCAGGGCCCGCACCAGGTGGGGGTTCTCCAGCGAAGCAGGCTCGGACAGCAGACGGTCGTAGAGCGTCGTCGCGGCTGGGCGATCGCCGGAGAGTTCGAGGTGGGCCGCGGCGCGTAGCAGCAGGGCCTCGGCGTCCTCGGGGTACAGGCCGGAGGTCCGCTCCAGGCGTGCCGCCTCGGCGGTGTGGTCGACATTCTCGGCAGACGTGTCGGGGCGCATGGGTGACACCGTACTGCCGGGCGGTGACAAACGTGAGGCGCAAAGGGGAGGGAAAGAGGTGAGAAAGGGGAGGTGGGAAGTGGGTCCGGGCGCGCGGGAGATGGCGTGAGGGGCGATATGGGCCGCTATCGTCGACGCTGACATCGACAAGCGGAGTCGGCATGGAGAACACAGGCGCCCTGGTCGCCGAGGAGCAGGCGGCGGTCGGCGCCGTGGCGGACGGTGCGGGAGACCGCGAGAGGCGGGAGGAGCGGGGCCGGTACTGGCCGCTTCTGCTGATCGGATCAGCCGTCGTGCCCGGCACGGCCGTCGTTCTCCTCGGGCGCTGGGGGGACGCCCCTGCCGTGCAGGCCTGGCGGACCGTGTGCCTGGCCGTCACCGTGCAGGCCCTGCCCTTCCTGTTGCTCGGCACGGCCCTGTCCGGCGCGATCAACGCGTTCGTACCGGAGCGGGTGTTCACCCGGATGCTGCCGCGGCGGCCGGTGCTCGCCGTACCGGTCGCCGGTGTCGCCGGGGCCGTCCTGCCCGGGTGTGAGTGCGCTTCGGTGCCGGTCGCCAGCAGTCTGATCGGGCGTGGGGTCGCACCCGCCGCCGCCTTCGCCTTCCTGCTGTCCGCTCCGGCCATCAACCCGGTCGTGCTCACCGCCACCGCCATCGCGTTCCCCGGGAACCCCGCCATGGTGCTGGCCCGCCTGCTCGCCTCGCTCGCCGCCGCCGTCGTCATGGGGTGGCTCTGGCTCCGGTTCGGGCGGGAGGAGTGGCTGCGGCCCTCCGTACGGCACACCGGGCACCAGGAGGGGCACAGCCGGTGGAACGAGTTCCGGCTCGGGTTCCAGCACGACTTCCTGCACGCCGGCGGGTTTCTCGTCCTCGGGGCCATGGCGGCTGCCACCTTCAATGTCGCCGTTCCCCGCTCCGTCCTCGACACCTTCGCCGGGGCGCCCTGGCTGTCCGTGCTCTTCCTGGCGGGTCTGGCTGTGCTGCTCGCCGTGTGTTCCGAGGCGGATGCCTTTCTGGCCGCCTCGCTGACCGGGTTCCCGCCGGTCGCGCGGCTGGCGTTCATGGTGGTGGGGCCCATGGTCGACCTGAAGCTCATCGCCCTGCAGGCGGGCACCTTCGGGCGGGCCTTCGCCGTACGGTTCTCCGCCGCCACCGTCGTCGTGGCCGTCGCGTGCAGCTCGGTGATCGGCGGGGTGCTGCTGTGAAGCGATTCCTCCAGCCCCTCCTGCTCGTGCTCTGCGGGCTCGGACTGCTGCACGTCTCCCTCTTCACCGACCTGTACCTGAGGTACGTCAAGGAGGGGATGCAGCCTCTGCTGATCGCCTCCGGGGCGGTGCTGCTCCTGCTGGGCCTGGCCGGCGCCGTGCTCGACAAGCAGAAGGAAGAGGAGGAGGGAGAAGAGGGGCACGGTGGGCACGGGCACGATCACTCCGGCCTGCCCCGTGTCGCCTGGCTGCTCCTGCTCCCGGCGCTCAACCTGCTCTTCTACGCGCCTCCCGCCCTCGGCGCCTACACCGCCTCCCGGCAGCCTCCCAAGGTCATCGCCGAGGAGAGCGACTTCGATCCGCTCCCCGCCACCTCGCCCGTCCCCATGACCCTCTCCGACTTCACCAGCCGGGTACAGCAGGACCGGGACGACCAGGACGTCAAGGGGCGCAGCATCCTGATGACCGGGTTCGTCACACCCGGAGAGCCGGGCGGGAGCTGGGACCTGACCCGGGTCATCCTCAACTGCTGCGCCGCGGACGCCCAGTCCGTGAAGGTGCGGATCTACGGCGGTCCCGAGCTGCCCGCCAACACCTGGGTGACGGTCACCGGGACCTGGCACCCGGGTGGAAAGCTGGGTACCAGGTCCGCGCCGGTCGCGCTCGACGTCCGTACGGTCAAGAAGGTGCCCCGCCCGTGGAACGCGTACCAGGACTCGCTCCCTCCCGGGGCCCTGAGCCTCGGGGCTACACGGTGACCCCGTCGACCTGCAGTGTCTGCACCGACCTCGCCGCGAAGGGCACGGCCACGGTTCTGCCGGACAGGTTCGTGTCCGAGTGGGAGGTGTAGAGGTCCCCGCCGCCCGTCGTCACCGTGTTCCAGCGGGGGACCAGGCCGCCCGTCCCGCCCGTCACCGTGGTGAAGCGAGACAGGTCGAAGGTGAGTGTCTGGGCCGAGGACGAGGTGTTCGCCGCCACGATCACCAGGCGTTTCGCCGACTTGTCCAGCGCCGCCACCGCGTAGCTCACGCCCGTGTCCAGGATCGTCATCCCCGGGCGGATGTGGCGGCTGAACTGGGCCATCACGTAGTACTTGGTCTGGACGGCCCCGGGCTGCAGCGTGCTCGCGTCGTACGCGATCATCGCCCAGCCCGCGCTCGGGTCCATCACCTGCCAGTAGACCCAGGCCGTGGGGTGCAGCCAGCGGAAGTCGTAGAGGAGGTTGCCGGCCAGGGTCATCCCCGTGCCGTCGCTGTCTCCCGTTTCCGAGTTCCACAGGGCCTTGCCCGCCGTCCTCACCACGTCCGTGTACAGCAGGTCCCTGCGGCCGCCCGAGCCCTGGTAGCCGTGGACGTTGACCCGGTTCACGTAGCCCTTCGTCGTGGCGGAGAAGGAGTTCCAGGTGGTGCGGGCCAGGTCGTAGCTCGTCTCGTCCGATGCCGAGATCTTCGTGGCGGTCAGGCCGCGCTTGTCCAACTCGGTTCTCAGGTACGGGAGTACGGCCGACTGGAGCGTCGCGTCCATGTGGCAGCCCTCCTGGGTGCCCGTCGCCGTCCACCAGGACGACGACGGCTCGTTGAAGGCCTCCACCGTCGCGAAGTTCACGCCCCAGTTCTGCTTCGCGTAGAGGGCCACCGCCGCGAGGTGTGAGGCGTGCTGGCGGTAGTTCCAGGACTGGAGGTTGTTGCCGCCGCCGGAGGCACCGGAGGGGTTGTGGTTGAGGCACATCCACCACATCGGGGAGTTGGCGAACAGCTCGGTCGTGGCGCCTCGCGCCGTCGCCTTCACCAGCATCGCGCGCTGCGTCGCGTCCGCAGTCCACTTCCAGGCCGAGGACGTGGGGTCCTCGTTGTTCCAGTCCTGCCAGTAGCCCTCGATCTGCTTGAAGGACGGGATGTTGGGGGAGGCCGCCATCGACTCGCCGCCGACGCTGTTCGTGCTGCACGCGCCCAGGTTGTAGCGGGCGATGTTGAGGCCCAGGCCGGGGAGCGCCGTGCCGTTGTACGTCGTCGTCCTGGTGGTGAAGAAGAGGTCCGCGAAGTCGTCCCGGGCGCCGAAGACGTTCGCCCACCAGGCGAGCGAGGTGCCCCAGCCCTCCCAAGTGCCGTAGGTCGTCGACGGGTTGACGGCGATCGTGGCGTCGGCGCGGGCCGTGCCCGTGGCCAGGGCGCTGCCCAGGAGGCCGCCGCCCGTGGCGGCCAGCAGCGTTCTGCGTCGGATCATGGCTTCTTCTCTGCCTCTCCGTGCGGCTCGAACACCGGTTCCCGGACCGGCGTCGACTCGTCCCCCCGCATGCCAACACGAAGCATCGGGTGTGGCGTTGGAGGTTGTCGAGGGTTGTGACAGCCCTTTCTAAAACCCGTTGAGGAAGCCGATGTCAGCGGCCGGAGGCCTTACGGCTCTGGTGAGTTCACCCGACTCGCCCTATCGTGCGGGCGGCTCCTGGGAGGTGGGTGTGCGGATGCGTGTCGTGCAGCACCGTGATCGGCGCAGGCGGGCCAGGTGGCGGCGGGGGCTGTGGGGTGGCGGCGAGGTGCTCGTCACCGTCGGGGCCGTGCTCATGCTGCTTGTCGTACACCAGTTGTGGTGGACCAACAGGGAGGCGCGGCAGGGGGCCGAGCGGAAGGTCGCCGCCCTGGAGAAGGAGTGGGGGAGCGGCAGCTCCGCTTCGGGTGGCGCGCCCTTTGCATCGGCGTCGGCGCCGGCGGCCACGAAGGCTCCCGGCCGTGCGCGGCAGCGGCCGTACACCCCCGTCCTCGTCTCCGGCACGCCCCGTCGCTCCCAGGCGTACGCCGTCCTCACCATCCCCCGGCTGCATCTCCGTGTCCCCGTCGCCGAAGGGGTGAGCAAACCGGACGTCCTCAACAAGGGGTATGTCGGCCACTACCCGGGCACCCAACAGCCCGGCCAGGCAGGGAACTTCGCGCTCGCCGGGCACCGGAACACCCACGGCGAGCCCTTCCGGTACCTGCCGAGGCTCCGGCCCGAGGACACCCTGCAGGTGGAGACGGGGTCGGCCACGTACACGTACGCCGTCGACAAGATCCTTCCGCAGACGTCCTCCCGGGACTCCGGGGTCGTACGCCCCGTGCCGCGGTCGCTCGTCCGGCCCTCCTACGGGTACGACCAGCCGGGCTACTACATCACCCTGACCACCTGCACCCCCGAGTTCACCTCGCGCTACCGGCTGGTGGTCTGGGGGAAGCTGGTGTCGATGCGGCCCAGGGGGTAGGCCGCAGTCCCGGGGTCCGACCCAGGGGGTAGGCCGGGCTCAAGGGCCTTCTCTCACGCCCGCTCACGCAGCACCGACACGGCCACGGCGCCGAGCGCTGCCAGACCCGCCGACACCACCATCGCCACGTCCGCGCCCCGCGCCAGGCCACCGCCCGACGACGTGACGAGGGCGATGGTCAGGGCCACGCCCGCGCAGGAGCCGATGTAGCGGAACGTCTGCTGGGCGCCGGAGCCCATGGCCGCCCGGCCGGCTGGTACCGACTCCACCGCCAGGAGGGGCAGGGCTGCGTTCAGGAGGCCGCTGCCCACGCCGCCGAGCACCAGTCCGGGCAGCAGCCGCGTCCAGGAGCCAGCGCCGATCGCGCCCAGCATCGCCAGCGCGCCGACCGCGTGGAGCAGGAAGCCGGCCGCGAGCTGCCGGCGCGGTGCCACCCGCCCCGCCAGCCGCTTCGCCTGCAGCGCGACGGTGAAGGAGACGCCGGACCAGAGCAGGAACAGCCACGCCGTGTCCATCGCGGACATGCCGAGGGCCTGCTGCAACAGGGCCGGCAGGAAGCTGAACAGGCCGATCACGGTCAGCCCGGTGAACAGGCCGCCGGCGGAGGAGGCCAGGAAGCGGGGATGGCGCAGCAGGCCCAGGTCGATCATCGGGGTCTTCGCCACGCGGGTCTCCACCAGTGCGAACAGCCCGAGCAGCACCACGGCCGCCGCCAGCAGCAGGCCGACCGGAGCCCGCAGCCATCCGTCCCGGCCCAGCGTCAGCGCGGCCACCAGGGCCACCAGCGCCAGCCCGAAGGTGAGGGCGCCGAGCACGTCGGGACGCCCGCCCCTCGGCGCCCGGGACTCGGACAGCCGGCCGAGTGCCAGACCGGCCACGACCAGCGTGGCCGCGCCGAGGACGACGTAGGTCAGCCGCCAGTTCGGTATCGCGCCCGAGACCAGCGGGCCGACCGCTATGCCACCGCTCACGAAGGCACCCCACACACCGGTCGCGTGCAGCCGGCCGCGTGGGCTCGGGAAGGCCGTCACGATCAGGCCCAGGCTGCTGGCCAGGATCGCCGCGCTCGCCGCGCCCTGGGCGACCCGGGTCAGGGTGAAGGCCCAGGTGGAGGTGGTCAGTCCGCTCAGTGCGGTGGTGAGGCCGAGGGCCAGGGTGCCGGCGAGGAAGACACGGCGGCGGCCGTAGTCGTCGGCCAGGCTGCCGGCCACCAGGAGCAGGGCTGCGAGGCCCAGCGGGGTGCCGTTGAGGAGCCAGGCCTGGGCGGAGAGGGGGGTGTGCAGTGCGGCCGCGGTGTCCGGGAGGGAGACCGCCGGCGCCGTGTACGTCATCAGGGCCACGCCGGTCGCGGCGCTGGTCAGAGCCAGGGTCGCCCGGGGGCGGTGCGGGGGTGCCGAGGGGTGGGTGTCCGGTCGCGCGGCCGTACGCCGCGCGGTGAGAGTTCTTTCATTGAACCTAGGCATGGATGTACCGTAACACCGTAGGTTCAGTCATTGAACCAAGATGTCGGAAAGTGGCTAAGGTGGACGCCATGGCACTGGGCAAGGACTATGCGACGCAGGAATGCTCGATCGCCCGCGCGCTCGAGGTCGTCGGCGAGCGGTGGACGCTCCTCGTCGTCCGCGACGCGATCTACGGCGTCCGGCGCTACAACGACTTCCTCGTCCACCTCGGCATCCCGCGCGCGGTCCTCTCGGCCCGGCTCAAGACGCTCACCGAGGAGGGGATCCTCGACAAGCGCCGGTACCAGGATTCGCCACCGCGCGACGAGTACGTCGTCACCGAGCGCGGTATCGCGCTGTGGCCGGCACTGCGGGCCCTCGCGCTCTGGGGCCGCGAGAACTTCCAGGCGAGCCGGCTGCGGTCCTTCCGGCACGCGGAGTGCGGCACCGAACTCGGGCCGTACGGCGAATGTCCCGCCTGCGGAACCGTCGTGCCCGTCGCGGACGTTGTACTGATGCCGGGCCCGGGACTCGATCCCGACCCGGCGGATCCGGTCAGCAGGGCGCTGCTCAAGCCGAAGAGGCTCCTGGAGCCCCTGGAGATCGATCCTGTATAACCGGAAGCGAGCAGAAACAGCAGGTCAGCGAAGGGGGAGGAAGTGGATCGCAGTCGTGTCGTCGGCGCGCGTCCCGTCGCCCTGCTGCTCGTTCTGGTGAATCTGCTCCTGCTCCAGGCCGCACTCCTCGACACGGGCAGCCTCTCCACCACCGTCGCGCTCGCCGCGACCGCCGCCGCCGGTTCCGCGCTCGCCGCGAGCTCGCTCGTCGCCGCCCGCTGCGCACCCGCCGTCCCGCCCACCCGGGTCCGTACGGCGATACGCGACCGTGCCCGGCGTACGGCCTTCCTGCCCCAGCGCGACCCCGACGCCTCGGGACGCCGCCGGCCCCGGGCACCCGGACACGCCCTCGCGACGATCTGCGCGTAGGGCACGGCCGAACCCGGTCACACACCTGGTTCCCGCCGGACTCGGTCACGGCTGGTCCCCGGCGGACTCGGTGACATCCGGTTTCCGACGGTGAGGGCCCACCTGGCCCAGCCAGCCGACTCCGGTCAACCCCGGCCAGGCCGAACCCGGTCACACCCGGTCCCGGCCGACCCCGGTCACCCCTGCCCCCGCGCGGGTCGTCATGCCGCCCTGCCATCTCCGGTCACCCCGGCACGACGACACACCCCTGCACGGAGGGTCCCGCCATGTCCGCGTTCATGTCCGTTTTCGCCCGCCTGGTCGAGCAGCTCGCCGACCTGCTCCAGCCGCTCTTCCACGCCTCCGCGGCCGCCGCCGCGATCGTCCTGTTCACCGCGCTCGTACGACTGCTCGTGCATCCCCTGTCCCGGGCCGCCGCCCGCGGCCAGCGCGCCCGGGCCGAGCTCCAGCCGAGAATCGCCGAGCTGCGCAAGGAGCATGCCAAGGACCCCGAGCGGCTGCAGAAGGCGGTGCTGGAACTGCACGCCGAGGAGAAGGTGTCGCCGCTCTCCGGCTGCCTGCCCAGCCTGCTCCAGCTGCCCGCCTTCTTCCTCCTCTACCACCTCTTCTCCAACACCTCGATCGGCGGCGAGGCCAACACGCTGCTGACCCACTCGCTGTTCGCCGCGCCGCTCGGCGGACGCTGGGCCGACGCCCTCTCGGGCGGTGGGGTCTTCGGGGCGGCCGGACTCGTCTACCTCGCGCTGTTCGCCCTCGTCGCGGCCGTCGCGGCCTTCAACTACCGGCGCACCAAGCTGATGATGGCCAAGAACCCGGGCACGGTCACCGCCGGTGGGGGAGAGCAGGTGCCGGGGCTCGGCGCGGTCAACAAGGTCATGCCGTTCATGTCCTTCTTCACGCTCGTCACCGTGGCGGTGATGCCGCTCGCGGCCGCGCTGTACGTCGTCACCAGCACGACGTGGAGCGCGGTGGAGCGGGCCGCGCTCTACCGCTGAGCCGCCTCCTGGGGGGCTCTGGTTACGGTCCAGTCCGTGAACAGGGTCTTGCAGACTGGACAGCCGGATTGGAGGATCGACCAGTCCTCCGATGGCTGCACCCATTGGCGGGCGCCCGCGATCGAGGGAGATTGTGACCATGAAGCTGCTGCGAGTCGGTACGGCAGGGGCTGAGCGCCCCGCGCTGCTCGACGCCGGGGGGACCCTGCGGGATCTGTCGGGGATCGTGGACGACATCGACGGGGCGCTGCTCACGGACGCCGGCGCGCTCGGCCGGGTACGGGCTGCGGCCGAGGCCGGTGAGCTGCCCGCGCTGGACGCGGAGGGCCTCAGGATCGGGCCCCCGCTCGGCCGGATCGGCAAGGTCGTGTGCATCGGGCTCAACTACCACGACCACGCCCGCGAGACGGGGGCCGAGCCGCCTGCCGAGCCCGTGATCTTCTTCAAGGCCGCGGACACGGTCGTCGGGCCGAACGACACCGTGCTCGTGCCGCGCCGGTCCACCAAGACCGACTGGGAGGTGGAGCTGGCCGTGGTCGTCGGACGTACGGCCCGCTACCTGGAGTCGGCCGAGGAGGCGCTCGCGCACGTCGCCGGGTACGCGGTGGCGCACGACGTGTCCGAGCGGGAGTTCCAGATCGAGCGGGGCGGGACCTGGGACAAGGGGAAGAACTGCGAGACGTTCAACCCGCTGGGGCCGTGGCTGGTGACCGCCGACGAGATCGCCGACCCGCAGGCCCTGCCGCTCAGGCTGTGGGTCAACGGGGAGCTGAAGCAGGACGGGAGCACCGCCGACCAGATCTTCCCGGTGGGCGAAGTCGTCCGCTACGTCAGCCAGTTCATGACCCTGTACCCCGGCGACGTCATCAACACCGGTACGCCGGCGGGTGTCGCGCTAGGTCAGCCCGAGCCGAAGCCGTTCCTGCGGGCCGGGGACGTGGTGGAGCTGGAGATCGAGGGGCTCGGGCGTCAGCGGCAGGAGTTCAAGGACGCCTGAGGCGCTGGGGCGTCGTGCTTGCCAAGCGGCACTTCCGCGGGCAAGCATGGCGCCGTTGCCGGCAGTGCCGAAGGGTGGGGGATGGCCGCGACGGGAGCTGATGAGACCTCGACGACCGGTCGGAGAGGAGTCAGGCCGTTCCGGTGGGCGGCGGCTGTGCTGGTGGCACTGGCTGCGGGCGCGGCCATTGTTCTGTTCTTCACCACCGACGTGTGCGACCAGCAGATGGCTTCGAACGGGAACGTCGTCACGGTCTGTCGACACCCGCAGATGACGGATCCTCCGATGGTCGTCCTCGGCCTCGTGATCCTGGTGTTTCTCGGCGTCTTCTTCTCCGAGATCTCCGGATTCGGCATCACCCTGAAGCGCCAGGTGGAGGAAGCTCGGAGTACGGCGCAGGAGGCCATCCGCGAGACGCGGGAGGTCGAGGCGAGGCATCAGGAGACCGCGGACGATCTGGCCGACGGGGTGAGGGAGGCGCTCAGCAGAGCACAGCCGGGCGGCCGGGCCGCCGTGCCGGCGTCGGCCGACCCTGTCGCCCGGCTGGCGGCACGGTACAACGAGATCCGGTGGACCATGTCGAGTGGGCAGGCCAGGACACAGGCGATGTCCGACGTGGTGGACGAGATGGTCGGACTGCTGCGAGGCGCCCGGGACTTCGACGTCGAGAGCCATCTCCGGAGCAGCGACCGGGGGTTGCGGCTGGCCGCCGCCGCGTACTTGTACGCCAATCCGGACCCGGCGTGGGGACGCGCACTCGCCCAGGCGGCGGTGTCCGAGGACAAACCGTTCAACGAGTACTGGGCGCTCAAGGCACTGCGCGAGGTTTTCAGGGGGCACTGCGAGTTCCTGGACGAGGAGACGAGGGACCTGCTTCAGCGCCGCATGAATCAGTTGCTCCCGGGTAACGACCGCGCCGGGCAGATCAGGAAGCTGCTGCGCGACTGCCCGGCGCGGCGCGGCGGTCAAGCCGTGGCCTGAGCCGCGCCGCTCAGTCCAGTACGGACGCCAGCCTGCGCCATGCCTCGCGCGGCAGCGCGTCGCGCGTACCCCCGTCGACCACCTGGATCGCCACATGGTCCGCGCCCGCGTCGTGGAACGCGTTGATCCGCTCCCGGATCCGGTTCTCGTCACCCCACGCGTAGAGCGCGTCGACCAGGCGGTCGCTGCCGCCGGCGGTCAGGTCGTCCTCGGTGAAGCCGATGCGCAGGAAGCTGTTGGTGTAGTTGGGGAGCGCGAGGTACAGGCCGAGGTGGTCGCGGGCCAGGGCGCGGGCACGGGCCGGGTCGGTCTCCCAGACCACCCCGAACTCGGGGGCCAGCAACGGCTCTTCGCCCAGGATCTCGCGGGCCCGGGCGGTGTGCTCGGGGGTGACGAGGTAGGGGATCGCGCCCGCCGCCCGGTCCCGGGACAGCTCCAGGGTCTTCGGGCCGAGGGCCGCCAGGACCCGGTGCCCGGCCGGGACGCCGGCTGCGTCCAGCGCGTCCAGGTAGGCGACCAGCGCCGAGTACGGGCGGCGGTACTGGTCCGCGAGCTTGGCGTGGCTCACGCCGAGGCCGAGCAGGAAACGGCCCGGGTGGGCCGACTCCACCTCGGCGACGGCGGCCGCGCTCGCCTTGGCCTCGTACTGCCAGATGCTCTGGATGCTCGTGCCGACGACCAGCCGGGACGTCGCCTCCAGGAGCGGGGCGGCATGCCGGGCGGCGCTGCTGCCGCCCAGCCAGGCGGCGCCGTACCCGAGTTGTTCCAGCTCCGCCGCGGCCTCGGCGATGTCGCCGCGCCGGGCCGGGTCCTCCGAGCGGAGCCCCACGCTCCAGACGCCGTACCGGCCGATCGCCTCCTTGAAGGAGCGCGCGCTGCTCGTCGACTCGCTCATCGGGTCCGTTCCCTCCGGGTGGGTGTCGTGCCGTGATCGTCGTGCACGTCGGTGCCAACCGGAGGGAGCCGCGCGGTAATCCCCCGCACGGGCTATTCGCCCAGGAACTGCTCCAGCGCCTCCACCACGAAGCGGTGGTCCTGCAGTTGGGGCAGGCCGGACACGGTCACCGTGCCGATGACGCCCGCGTTCTCGACGTGGATCGGGAACGAGCCGCCGTGGGCCGCGTAGACGTCCGGGTCCAGACGGGAGGAGTCCTCGAACGTCGTGCCCTTGGCGCGAAAGCGCGCGCCGACCAGGTAGGAGGAGGCGCCGTAGCGCTCCACGACCCGGCGCTTGCGGTCGATCCAGGCGTCGTTGTCGGGCGTGGAACCGGGCAGGGCCGCGTGGAAGAGCTGCTGGCCGGCACGGTGGATGTCGATGGCCACCGGCGCCTGGCGCTCCCTGGCCAGCTCGACCAGGAGGGAGCCGAGGGCCCAGGCGTCGTCGTGGGTGAACCGGCGGAAGACCAGGCGGCGTTCCTGAGCCTCCAGCTCCTCCACGCTCGGGGTGATCTCGGGGGCGAACTTCGGGGTGATCTTCGGGTGGTGCATCAGAGGGTCACCGTCACCTTGTCGCGGGCGGAGCGCCGGGCAGCTTCCAGTACGTCGAGGGTGGCGGCCGCCTCCAGGGCGGTCACCGGGTTGGGCCCGGCGCCGGTCAGGGCCGCAGCCACGGCGGCGTAGTAGGCCGGGTAGTCGCCGGGGACGGTCGGGACGGGGCGGCCGCCGCCGGTCAGCGGGGACTCGCCGGAGCCGATGCGGCCCCACAGGGACTCGGGTTCGGCGCCCCAGGCGGGGCCCGGCCGCAGGCCTTCCCTGAGCGCCGCCTCCTGCGGGTCCAGGCCGTACTTCACGAAGCCCGCCTGCGAGCCGAGGACCCGGAAGCGCGGGCCGAGCTGGGCCGTGGTGGCGGAGACGTAGAGGTGGGAGCGGACGCCGCTCCCGTGGGTCAGCGCGATGAAGGTGTCGTCGTCCGTCTCGGCGCCGGGGCGGCGGACGTCCGTCTCGGCGTACACCTCGGTGACCGGACCGAAGAGGACCAGGGCCTGGTCGACGACATGGCTGCCGAGGTCGTAGAGCAGACCTCCGATCTCTGCCGGGTCGCCGGACTCGCGCCAGCCGCCCTTCGGCTGCGGGCGCCAGCGCTCGAAGCGGGACTCGAAGCGCCAGGCGTCGCCGAGTTCGCCCTTCTCCAGCAGTCCGCGCAGGGTCAGGAAGTCGCTGTCCCAGCGGCGGTTCTGGAAGACCGAGAGCAGCAGGCCGCGCTCCTCGGCGAGGGCGGCCAGCTCGCGCGCCTCGGCCGCCGTACCCGCCACCGGCTTGTCCACGACCACCGGCAGGCCCGCCTCGAGGGCGGTGGTGGCGAGCGGGACGTGCGTCCTGTTCGGGGAGGCGACGACGATCAGGTCCAGCTCGTCGGCGCGGTCGAACAGCTCGTCGGGGGTGTTGACGACGCGGACGCCGGGGAACTCGGCCTGGGCCTGCTGCTGCCGCTCGGGGTACGAGGTGACCACCGTGTCCAGGGCGAGGCCCTCGGTGGCGCCGATCAGCGGGGCGTGGAAGACGGAGCCTGCGAGGCCGTAGCCGACCAGGCCGACGCGGAGGGGGGTACCAGTCATGCGTCCCACTTTCGCAACGCTGTTGCCAAAGTGCAAGCGGCGGGGAGAATGGTGGCGTGGACAGGACGAAGAACGGCGGGCCGGTGGGAGCGAACCTGCTCGCGGTGCGCAGTCACAACACCGCGCTGGTGCTGGATCTGCTGCGCGCGGCGGGGGCGGAGGGCATCAGCCGTCTGGAGCTGGCCGAGCGGACCGGGCTGACCCCGCAGGCCGTCAGCAAGATCACCGCACGGCTGCGCGAGGAGGGCCTCGCGGCGGAGGCCGGGCGCCGGGCGTCCACCGGGGGCAAGCCGCGCACCGTGCTGCGGCTGGTGCCGGAGGCCGGACACGCGGTCGGGGTGCATCTGGACCGGGACGAGCTGCGGGCCGTGCTGGTGGATCTCGACGGGGCGGTGGTCGGGGAGCGGCGCGAGGGCGTGGACCTGGGGGCCGGGGCGGAGGCCGTGCTGGGAGTGCTCGCCGGCGCGGTGACCGGGCTGGTCGGGGAGGTTCTGGGCGGCGCCGACGGAGGACTTCCCGCCGTCGGGTCGCTGCTCGGTGTGGGGGTCGCTCTCCCCGGGCCGCTCGATCACGCGCGCGGGGTGCTGCACCGGGTCACCGGGTTCCCGGAGGAGTGGGACGGGTTCCCGCTGCGGGACGCGCTGGCCGGACGGCTGGGGGTGCCGGTCGTGGTGGACAAGGACACCAACGCGGCGGCGCTCGGGCTCTCCGTGGGGGGCGAGGGCGGGTCCTTCGCCTATCTGCACCTCGGTACGGGCCTGGGCGCCGGCCTGGTGATCGGTGGCGGCGTGCATCGAGGTGCGCGGACCGGAGCCGGGGAGTTCGGGCACCAGGTGCTGCAGCTGGACGGGCCGCTGTGCGAGTGCGGGAACCGGGGCTGCGTGGAGGTCCTCTGCCTGGGGGCCGTGGCGCGGGGCGAGACGGCGGAGGCCGCGCGGGTGCTGGGGGTCGGGGCCGGGAATCTGGTGGGGCTGCTGGACATCGACCTGGTGCTGCTCGGAGGGCGGACGATCTCCGGAGCGCCGGAGCCGTTCGTCCGCGGGGTCGCCGAGATGCTCGACGCGCGGGCCCGGCGGGAGGGTGTGCCCGGCGGACCGGTCCCCGTGCGGGTCGCCCCGCGAGGGGAGCGGGTCGTCGCGGAGGGCGCCGCACAGCTGCTGCTGGCGCCGATGTTCGGGCGGGCGGACGGCTGACTCGGGCGGTCCGCTGATCCGGGCGGGCGGCCGGCTGCGGGGTGCACCGTCCGGACCACTCGCCGTCCCCTTCAGGTGATTGCCGGACGACACGCGAGCGGAGCACGCGTCGCACGGGTACGGCGTCTGCGCACCGAGATGTCCCGGACTCGTGAGGAGAACAGCGTGTACGCAGCCGTCAGACGGTACGAAGGGGTGACCGATACGGCCGAGGCGGGCCGCCGGGTGAACGAGGGCTTCGTGCCGCTCATCCGTGACATTCCCGGTCTCCTGGCCTACTACTGGGTCGACGCCGGCAACGGGGTCATGATCTCGACCAGTGTCTTCGAGAACGAGGCGGGAGCCGACGAATCGATCAGGAAGGCGGCGGTCTTCGTGCGCGACCACCTCGCGTCGCTGCTCCCCAACCCTCCCCAGGTCATGTCCGGCCAGGTCGTGGCTTCCCTCTAGCCCGTCGGCCGATCGAGCGGACTTGCCCCCGCCCCCGGAGTGGCACGCCCCGCCTGCGCTCCCCACCCGGAATGGTCATGTGTTCATGCGACCGTGCACGTCCCTGCCCCTCTGCCTCGCCGCAGCCGCCGTTCTCGTGCCCGTGTCGTCGGCTGCCGCGCACGCGGACGCGTCCTCTTCCTGTGCGGAACCCGGCGGCCGTGCCTTTCCGGTGACCACCCGGATCCACGACGGGCCCGCCTCCTACGAGGCGGGCGGAGGCTTCGGCACCTGGGCCATCGACCTCACCAACACCACCAGCCGCACGTGCACCGAGGTTCACCCCGTCGTCGTCCTCGTCGACGACAAACGGACCCTGAAGCCGTCCCAGCCCAAGCTCGACTTCTACGACGGCTCCCGCGCCCGGCCCGTCACCTTCGAGAGCACCGACGAGCAGGAGCTGGTCGGCGTGCTGGACGGTGCGGGGTTCGACGGGTTCACCGTGGCGCCCGGCGCGACCGTCACCGTCAAGCTCAGGCTCTCGCTCACCTCCGACGCCGTACCCGACACCATCACCGTCAACGCGGCCGTCGTCCAGCGCCGGGGCGAGGACGGCGACTGGATCGGGGAGTCCAACGACTACCGCTTCGGCATCGGGGGCGAGCCGGAAGAGACTGCGGATCCGCAGAAGTCGCAGGGTCCGGGGGAGCCGGAGGCGACGGCGACCGCCCCGTCCGGCACTCCCCGGGCCACCCCGAGCAGTACCGGCGACCCTGACGAATTCGACGACCTCGACGACCCCTCCCTCCCCTTCGCCGCGGAGGCCGAGGAGGCCGGAGAGCGGGCCCGGGAGCTCGCCCGTACCGGGCTCGGGCTCGCGCACGGGCTGCTCGCGGCGGGCGCCGCCCTGCTCGCCGTCGGCGGAGGCGCGTTCCTCCTGGCCCGCCGACGCCGCTGAGGCGCGGGCCGCCGTCCGACCGACCCGCCCCCGTCTGCGACGATCCCTCCGTGGACTACCCGAACGACCAGGCCCCCGGCGCCCCCGTCCGCTCCGGCATCCCCGAGCACGGGCGCATCCCGAAGTACTACGCGGTCAAGGCGCGCATCGCCGGACTGCTGGAGGAGCTGGGGGAGGGCGGCCTCATCCCCACCGAGCGCGATCTCGCCGAGCGGTACGACGTCGCCCGCGAGACCGTACGGCAGGCCGTGCGGGAGCTGGTGCTGGAGGGGCGCCTCCAGCGGCGCGGCCGGGGAACCGTCGTCGCCGGGCCCAAGCTGGCCCAGCCGCTGTCCCTCGCCAGCTACACCGAGGGCGTGCGCCGGCAGGGCCGTACGCCCGGACGTACGCTCGTCACCCTCGACCGCTTCCCGTGCCCGGAGCCCCTGGCCGCCGAGACCGGGCTGACCCGGGGTGAACTCGTCTGGCACCTGGAGCGCGTCCTGCTCGCCGACGACGAGCGGGTCGGCCTGGAGAGCACCTACGTCGCCGTCGGCCGGGTCCCCGACCTCGACTCCCGCTTCGACCCCGACTCCTCGTTCTACGCCTATCTGAAGGACCAGGGCATCGAGTTCGGCGACGCCGACGAGCGCATCGAGACCGTGCTGGCCACCCCCCGCGAGGCCCTGCTCATCGGCACCCCGCCCGCCCTTCCGATGCTGCTGATCCACCGCGTGTCCCGGGACACGGAGGGGCGCCCGCTGGAGCGCGTGCGCACCCTGTACCGGGGTGACCGGTTCTCCTTCACCACGCACCTGAAGGGCTGAAAACCGCCCAAAATTACCCATCAGCCACCCCCCTATTGTCACGAGAAGATAACGGGTCTAGCCCAAACGTGATGGGTCGTTCACGCTCTCGTTGTCAGCCGGACCCTTCCGGTTCCCTGTGCGCGAGGAGCGTTGTCGTCGTGAGAGTGACAGTCGTCGGAGCAGGCGTGGTGGGCACCATGCACGCCTGGCAAGCGGTGGAGCGCGGCCACCAGGTCGTCCAGATCGAGCGTGAGGCGGAGGCGCGCGGCGCCTCGCTGCGCAACTTCGGACAGATCTGGGTCAGTGGGCGCGCCGGTGGAGAAGAGCTGGAGACGGCGCTGCGGGCGCGGGAGTTGTGGGAAGGGATCGGCGGGCGCGTGCCCGGGCTCGGCTTCCGGGCCAACGGGTCGCTCACCCCGGTGCGCGGCCCCCTCGAACTCGCCGTCGCCGAGGCCGCCGTGGCCCGCCCGGACGCCGCCGAACGCGGCTACAAGCTGCTGACCCCCGGCGAGGCGCGGGCCCTCAACCCCGCCCTGCGCGGCGAGTTCACCGCCGCCCTGCACTGCGAGCGCGACGCCGCCGTCGAACCGCGCACCGCCCAACTCGCGCTGCGCGCAGAGCTGCTGAAGTCCCCGAACTACACCTTCCTGCCGGGGCGCGAGGTGCGCGAGGTGGTCGGTGCCGGGGCCGTCCGGGACGACCACGGCGACGTGCACCACGCGGACGCCGTCGTGCTGTGCACCGGCGCCTGGCTCGGCGGACTGGTACGGGAACTGGCCGGGCCCGAGCTGCCCGTGCGCCGCGTCCGCCTCCAGATGATGCAGACCGACCCGCTCGGCGAGCCGCTCACCACCTCGGTCGCGGACGCCGACAGTTTCCGCTACTACCCGGCCTACGCCTCCCCGGCGCTCGACGCGCTCAACGCCGGCCGGCCGCAGCCGGCGACCGCCGCCGAGCACAGGATGCAGCTGCTCATGGTGCAGCGCGCCGACGGCGGCCTGACCATCGGCGACACCCACGAGTACGAGCACCCCTTCGCCTTCGACACGCTCGAGGACCCCTACGACCACCTCACCGAGGTCGTCGAGTCCCTCCTCGGCCGGCCGCTGCCGAAGATCCGGCGCCGCTGGGCCGGTGTGTACGCGCAGTGCACCGACACGAGCCGGGTCGTGCACCGGCAGCAGGTGAGCGACGGCGTGTGGCTGGTCACCGGGCCCGGCGGGCGCGGCATGACCTGCTCGCCGGCGATCGCCGAGACCACCGCGAACGAACTGGGCTGGTGAGAGAGTTGACCACCGACATCCACGACATCCGTCTCGTCGTCCTCGACATGGCCGGCACCACCGTCGCCGACGGCGGCCTGGTCGAGCGCGCCTTCGCGGCGGCCGCCGCCGAACTGGGCGTCGAGCCCGGCTCCGCCGACCACGCCGAGAAGCTGGACTACGTCCGCGCCACCATGGGCGAGTCCAAGATCTCCGTCTTCCGGCACCTGTTCGGCGCGGAGGGCCTCGCCCAGCGCGCCAACACCGCCTTCGAGAAGGCGTACGGCGACCTCGTCGACGCGGGCCTGATCGCCCCGGTCCCCGGCGCCCGCGAGGCGATCGAGGAACTGACGGACAGCGGCCGTACCGTCGTCCTGACCACCGGCTTCGCCCGCGTCACCCAGGACGCCATCCTGGCCGCCCTCGGCTGGCAGGACCTCGTACCGCTCACCCTCTGCCCGGCCGACGCGGGCGGGCGCGGACGGCCCTTCCCGGACATGGTCCTGGAGGCCTTCGTGCGGACCAAGGCCGCGGAGGGCGTCCGGCAGGTCGCCGTGGCCGGCGACACCTCCTACGACGTGCTGAGCGGCGTACGGGCCGGGGCGGGCCTGATCGCGGGCGTGCGCACCGGGGCCCACGGGGACGCCGCGTTCCGGGCCGCCGGCGCCACCCACGTCCTCGACTCCGTCGCCGCCCTGCCCGCCCTGCTCACGGGAGCCCGGTGAGATGGGCATCCGCTTCGACTCCGTCACGGTCGCCTACGACGGCAACGTCGTACTCGACTCCCTCGACCTGACCGTCGAGCCCGGCGAGGTCATGGCGCTGCTCGGGCCGTCCGGATCCGGCAAGACCACCGCGCTGCGGGCGGTCGCCGGGTTCGTACGGCCCGCCTCCGGGCGCGTGTTCCTCGGCGACCGGGACGTGACGGACCTGCCGCCCCACCGGCGGGGCATCGGCATGGTCGTCCAGCAGTACGCCCTCTTCCCGCACCTGCGGGTGGACGACAACGTGGCCTTCGGCCTGAAGGCCCGCAGGACTCCCAAGGGCGAGATACGGGGGCGGGTGGCCGAGGCGCTGGAGATGACCGGGATGGCCGCCTACGCCCGCCGCTTCCCGCGGGAGCTGTCCGGCGGCCAGCAGCAGCGCGTCGCCATCGCCCGCGCGCTCGCCATCCGGCCGGACGTGCTGCTCCTGGACGAGCCGCTGTCCGCGCTGGACGCCCGGCTGCGGTCCGGGATGCTGGCCGAACTGGCCAGGCTGCACCGAGAGTTGCCGGACGTGTCGATGCTGTACGTCACCCATGACCAGGTCGAGGCGCTGACCCTGGCCGACCGGATCGCGGTGATGGACACGGCGCGGCTTCAGCAGTGCGGGACTCCTCGCGAGCTGTACCGGGCGCCGAAGAGCGAGTTCACGGCTTCCTTCGTGGGCGGCGCGAATCTGTTGCCGGTGACCGTGGGCTCCGGGGGAGTCGACTTCGCGGGCACCGAGCTGAAGGTCGACACGGGAGAGGTGGTCGCGCAGGCGCGGGCCACGTTGTGCGTACGGCCGCATCTGGTCGGGCTCGGGGAGGGACCCAACAGGATCGTCGGCACTGTCACCGAGATTCAGTGGCGGGGGGCCACACACCGGCTGTACGTGGAGGTCGGTGGGCACACGGTCATGGCGGACCTGCGTGAGCTGAAGGCTCCGCCGGTGCATGGGGACTCCGTGAGCCTGTACTTCGCTTCCGAGGACGCGGTGTTGCTGCCCGCAGGGGTGAGCCATGGCTGAGGTCGTTCGCAAACCGCGGGCCGTCCTGGGCTGGTCGCGCAGTTCCCCGCGCCCCCATGGGGCGCGGCTGCTCTGGACCCTCCCCCCAATTGCCCTGCTAGGCCTCTTCTTCCTCTACCCCCTCGCCCTCGTCGTCCAGCAGTCCCTCCACCCCGACACCGGTGGGACCTCCTTCCAGCCCTACACCGACGTCTTCGCCTCGGAGGCGTTCCGGCACGCGCTGTGGACCACCGTGTGGCTCGCGCTGGCCTCCACCGCCGGGTGTCTGGTGCTCGGGTTTCTGCTGGCGCTGGTCATCGCGTTCGTGCCGTTTCCCGGGGCGAAGGCGGTCGCGCGGTTCGTCGACGTCTTCCTGTCCTTCCCGTCCTTCCTCATCACGCTGGCGCTGCTGTTCATCTACGGCAGCGTCGGCATGGCCAACGGTCTGTGGACGGACGTCACCGGGGCGGGAGAGGGACCCTTCCAGTTCCTGACCACGCCGTGGGGCGTGCTGCTGGCGGAGGTCACCTACTTCACGCCGTTCGTGATGCGGCCGCTGCTCGCCGCCTTCTCGCAGCTCGACACCGCCCAGCTGGAGGCGGCCAGTTCGCTCGGCGCCCGCGCGCCCCGCATCGTCCGGCAGGTGATCCTGCCGGAGGCGCTGCCCGCGCTCGCGGCCGGCGGGAGCCTCGTCCTGGTGCTGTGCCTCAACGAGTTCGGGATCGTGCTGTTCACCGGCGCGAAAGGGGTCACGACCCTCCCGATGCTCGTCTACAGCAAGGCGATCCTGGAGTCCGACTATCCGGGCGCCTGCGTGGTCGCCGTCGTCAACGTCCTGATCTCCGTGGGGCTGTACGGCCTCTACCGGGTGGTGAGCCGTCGTGCTGGTGCATAGCCGCAAGGGCAGATGGGCCGTGTGGGCGGTGTTCCTCGTTCTCTTCGTACCGCTGTTCGCCCTGCCCCTCCTCGTCGTCCTCGGCGCCTCCTTCGCCACCCACTGGTCCAGCGTCCTGCCCTCGGGCCCGACGACCACCAACTACCGCTCCGCCACCCGCGGCGAGGCCCTCCAGGCGCTGACCACCAGCCTGGTCACCGCCGTCACCGCGAGCCTGCTCGCCCTGGCCGTCGGCACCTGGGCCGCGCTGGCCGGTGCGGCCCTGAGGAAGCGCCACCGCCGGGTCCTCGACGCGCTGTTCGTGCTGCCGGTCGCCGTGCCCTCGGTGGTGGTCGGACTGTCGGTCCTGGTGGCCTTCTCCCAGCCGCCGCTGCTGCTCAACGGCACCCGGTGGATCGTGATCGTCGCCCACACCGTGCTGGTCACCGCCTTCGCCCACCAGTCCGTGTCGGCGGCGATCACCCGCCTCGACCCGGCCTACGAACAGGCCGCCGCCTCCCTCGGGGCCCGGCCCGCCTACGTCCTGTGGCGGGTGCGGCTGCCGCTCCTGCTGCCCTCGCTCACCGCCGCCGCCGGCCTCTGCTTCGCCCTCTCCATGGGCGAGCTGAGCGCCACGATGATGCTCTACCCGCCCGACTGGACCCCGCTTCCCGTCCTGATCTACGCGGCCACCGACCGCGGCGCCCTGTTCACCGGGTCCGCCGTCGCGGTGGTGCTGATGGCCGCGACCCTGCTCGTCCTGTTCGTCGTCTCCCGGGTCCGCACCCGGGCGTCGTACCGCTGAGCCACCACCCGCCCGACCCACCCTCATCTGCAAGGAGTTCGCCTCGCCATGCCCAGAAACAGCGTCACGCTCGCCATAGCCCTCACCCTCCTCGCCACCCCGCTGCTGTCCGCCTGCGGCGGCTCCTCCGCCGCCTCCGACGAGAAGGTTGTCACCGTCTACAGCGCCGACGGCCTCAAGGGCGAGAACGGCGACGGCTGGTACGACAAGGTCTTCGCCGACTTCCAGAAGCAGACCGGTATCAAGGTCAAGTACGTCGAGGGCGGCTCCGGCGAGATGCTGCAGCGTGCCGTCCGCGAGAAGAGCAACCCCCAGGCCGACGTGCTGGTCACCCTCCCGCCGTTCATCCAGCAGGCCGCCGGCAAGGGCCTCTTGGAGAAGTACGAGCCGAAGGACTCCGAGCTGGTCAGCGGCGCCGACAAGGCCGTCGACGGCACCTGGACCTCCGTCGTCAACAACTACTTCGGCTTCGTCTACGACAAGAAGGAGCTGAAGCAGGCGCCGAAGACCTGGGACGAGCTGCTCGACGCCAAGTACAAGAACAAGCTCCAGTACTCCACCCCCGGCGTCGCCGGTGACGGCACCGCCGTCCTGATCAAGGCGATGCACGACTTCGGCGGCAAGGACGCGGCCCTCGCCTACCTGAAGAAGCTCCAGGCCAACAACGTCGGCCCGTCCGCCTCCACCGGCAAGCTCGCCCCCAAGGTCGACAAGGGCGAACTCCTCGTCGCCAACGGGGACGTGCAGATGAACTACGCCCAGTCCAAGGACATGCCGGGCCTCGGCATCTGGTTCCCGGCCGGGAAGGACGGCAAGCCCACCACCTTCGCCCTGCCCTACGCGGCCGGCCTGGTCACCAAGGCCCCGCACAGCGAGAACGGCAGGAAGCTGCTCGACTTCATGCTCGCGCGGAAGCAGCAGCAGGAGGTCAGCGTGATCGGCGGCGGCTTCAGCGTCCGCGGGGACGTCAAGGCCACCGACGCCAACGCCACCGCGCTCACCAAGCTGATGGACGGCGTGGACATCTTCCAGCCGGACTGGAACGACATCGACAAGAACCTCACGACCTACGTCGAGGACTGGAAGTCGGCTACCGGCAGCTGAGCCCTCCGGGGGTTCGGCCGCCCAACAGGTCCCACCCGCCGCACGTATGCGCCCCGCCGCCGTGGCTGGTCGCGCCCACGCGGCGGCAGCCGCAAATCAAAGACAGCCCCGCGCCCCTGAGGGAGTTGCCCGCCCCGTCGGCTGCTCCGCACCGCCCCTGGTACCACCGGGGGCGGTGTCATGCCCCCTGCACGTCCACCCTCTCCTACGGAGGACTCCGTGCCCAACCCGTCCCGCCGCACCTTCCTCGTCTCCGTCGCCGCAGTCGCCGCATCGGCCGGCCCGCTCGTCTCCCTCGCCCACGCCGCCGCCAGGACTCCCAAGGTCCTCGTCATCGGCCTGGACGGCGCCCTGCTCAAGCGGATCGAGGACGCCGACGCCCCGAACCTCGACGCCCTGATGGCCGCGGGACTCACCGCGCCCAGCAGCATCTACGCCAACCCGCTCGCCCCCACCATGTCCGGGCCCGGCTGGTCCACGATCATCACCGGCGTCTGGCCGGACAAGCACAACGTCAAGGACAACACCTTCACCGGCGCCCGGTTCGCGCAGTACCCCGACTTCCTCACCCGGGCCGAGACGGCGAAGCCGCAGCTCGCGACGTACGCGGTCGCCTCCTGGGCGCCGATCACCGACACCGTCTTCTCGTCGAAGGTCGACACCCGCGTCTCCACCCCGAGCGCCGAGTACGACACCGGAACCACCGCCCGCGCGGTCGCCCGGCTCCGGGACGGCAACCCGGACGCGGTCTTCGTGCAGCTCGACAACATCGACCACGCGGGACACAGCTACGGCGCCGCCTCCCAGCAGTACCTGGACGCCATCCACGGCGCCGACGCCCAGGTCGGGCAGCTGGTGGCCGCCGTCACGTCCCGGGCGGCCTACGCCGACGAGGACTGGCTGATCATGATCACGGCCGACCACGGCCACACCGACGCCGGCGGCCACGGCGGCTCCACCCTGCAGGAGCGCCAGACTTTCCTCATCGCCACCGGGCCCACCCTGGCGGCCGGTTCGGTCCGCTACGACGTGAAGATGCCGGACGTCGCCGCCTCCGCGCTCGCCCACCTCGGCATCGCGATCGACCCCGCCTGGGACCTCGACGGCCGGCCCGTCCAGCAGCCCGCACCCGACGATTTCGACGCGCTGCGCGGCGGGCTGCAGTCGCGCGTCGACGAGACGGCTATCCCGACGACCGTCCTGGGTTTCACCCACACCCCGCCCGCCGGCTGGTCCGTCGACAACTCCGCGATGGGCGGCGGCGGGGTCACCGAGTGGCGCGGCTGGTCCTTCACCACGGACGAGTTCTGGACCCAGGCCCAGCGCGACCAGAACCGCGAGTGCAACGTCCGCGCCCGCAACGTGTTCGCGGTCGCCGACGGCGACGAGTGGAACGACAAGGCCCTCACCGGCACCTTCGACTCCACGCTCGTCAGCCCCGCCTACCCGGTCACCGGCGGCACCACCGCCACCCTGACCTACACCACCTACTACAGGCAGGAGTCCCCGCAGAAGGGCGAGGTCCTCGTCTCCTACGACGGCGCGGCCCCCGTCTCCGTGCGCACCTACACCGCCGACGTCCCCTCCCGCACCGAGACCGTCACGCTCCAGGTCCCGTCCGGGGCCCGCTCGGCCCGGGTCCGCTTCCGCTACACCGGCGGAAACAACTGGTACTGGGTGATCGACGGCGTACGGATCGGCCGGTGATCCGCCGGTGACGAGTCAGTCCTGACCAGGGTCAGGATCAGGCCTTCCTGATTAGGCTGGGAGCGTCGGTACGCCGTGGTTCCGGCGCCCCCGCTTCTTGACCGTACGCACGCAGGAGACGCAAGCACATGGCAGACCGCAAGCCCATCGAGTCGTGGCTCACCGACATGGACGGCGTCCTGATCCACGAGGGCGTCCCGATCCCCGGCGCCGACGCATTCCTGAAGAAGCTCCGCGAGTCCGGGCGGCCCTTCCTGGTGCTGACCAACAACTCCATCTACACCGCCCGGGACCTGCACGCCCGGCTGCGCCGGATGGGCCTGGACGTGCCGGTGGAGAACATCTGGACCTCCGCCCTGGCCACCGCCCAGTTCCTGGACGACCAGCGGCCCGGCGGCAGCGCCTATGTGATCGGCGAGGCGGGCCTGACCACCGCACTGCACGACGTCGGCTACATCCTCACCGACCACGACCCCGACTTCGTGATCCTCGGCGAGACCCGCACCTACTCCTTCGAGGCCCTGACCAAGGCCGTACGCCTGATCAACGCAGGCGCCCGGTTCATCGCCACCAACCCCGACAACGTCGGCCCCTCCATCGAGGGCGACCTGCCCGCCACCGGCTCGGTCGCCGCGCTGATCACCGCCGCGACCGGCAAGCAGCCGTACTTCGTCGGCAAGCCCAACCCGCTGATGATGCGGGCCGGACTCAACGCGATCGGCGCCCACTCCGAGAACTCCGCGATGATCGGCGACCGCATGGACACCGACGTCCTCGCGGGCCTGGAGGCCGGGATGCGCACCTTCCTGGTGCTGACCGGCGTCACCCAGCCCGGAGACATCGACCGCCACCCCTTCCGCCCCTCCCAGGTCGTCGACTCCATCGCGGACCTCATCGACCTCGTCTGAGCAGGGACGTTCAAACCTGGCCCGCACCCCGTACCACCCGTATGGAGCAGTCGCGCGCCTCCCTGGGATGCGGAGGCGCGCCGTACGGGGGAGCCTCCCACTATCTGGAGGTTTCACGATGGGCTCAGCACGCCTCACTCTCTGTACAGCAATCCTGGCCGTCACCGCCCTGACCCCGGCGGCGTACGCGGCCGACGGCGGCCCCGGCGTCACGGTGACCCCGGCCTCCCCGGCCCCGGGCGGTGACGTGTCCCTGCTGGTGCGGGGCTGCACCGGAGCCCAGGGCACCGCCGTCTCCGACGCCTTCGTCTCCGACGCACGGCTCACCGGCAGCCAGGGCGCACTGGCCGGGCAGACCCGCATCCGCAGCTCGCTCGAACCGGGCGGCTACCAGGTGCGGATCAGCTGTTCCGGAACGGTCGTCACCGGCAGGATCACCGTCGTGGAGGCGTCCTCGGGCCAGGACGAGGAGCCGTCCGACATCGCCGCCTCGCCCGTCGCCCCCGTCGACGCGGGTGGCGGCGGCACCGCACACTTCGCCACGGTGGCCACCAGCGGGTCCGCCCCCGGCACCGGCCAGGCGATGACCGGCCTGGCTCTCGCCGGGGTCGCCGCGGCCGCCGTCGGGCTGCTCAGGGCCCGCCGGAGCCGCGGCGCGGACTGAGGGCGTACCGCGGCCATGTCCGACGAATCCGGGCGCACCACCGGCCCCACGCGCCTGATCACCGTCCTTGCCTGGGCGCTCCTGCTGCTCGGACTGTGGCTGTGGGGCCGGGGCGTGACCGACGTACCCGAGAGCCCGTCCGGCCCGGGTGACGTGGCCGGCCTGGGCGCAGACGCGGTCCGGCTGCCGCCCGCGGCCAAGCCGCTCGGCGCCGCGATCCCACAGCGCATCGACATCCCCCAACTGGGTGTGCAGGCACCGGTGATGGCCCGCGGCCTGGACAGCCGGGGCGCCGTCGACCCGCCGCCGTTCGGCCGGCCGGGAGTGGTCGGCTGGTACGGCTCCGGGACCGCGCCCGGCGCGGCAGGGGCCGCGCTGATGGTGGGTCATGTCGACACCGAGACCCGGCCCGCCGTCTTCTACAAGCTCAGCACCCTGAAGCCGGGCGAGACGATCCGGGTGGTCCGCGCGGACGGCAAGGTAGCCCACTTCACCATCGACGGCATCCGCGTCCTGGCCCGCGACGACTTCGACGCCCGGCAGGCCTACGGCCCCCACCGGCCGGGACGCGCCGAACTCAGGCTGATCACCTGCGGTGGCACCTTCGACCGGACCAGCCGCAGCTACACGGCCAACGTGGTGGTCTCCGCGTACCTCACGGGCACCGGTCCGTGACACCTCTGACACCCCCCGCGCGACCTCGTGACCGACGCGGCCGGTATGCCACGATTGGTACTCGGTCGACCGGGCCGGAACGATGCGCTCAGGGGGGAATCGCATGTACGACACCAGGGGGGCCCGCTCCTCGGCACGGGCACGGGCGTCCGCGGCGGTGCTGGGGGCGGCGCTGCTGCTCGCCGGGTGCTCCTCCTCGGACGGGGACAAGGCGGCCGGCGCCGGCGCCGGGATCACTCAACAGCCCAGGTCCGCCGACCCGTTCTGGGTGAACCCGGACGGCACCGCGGCCCGCCGGCTCGCCGCCTACGAGAAGGCCGGCAAGAAGTCCGAGGCCGCGCAGATCCGTAAGATCGCCGAGCAGCCGACGGGGGAGTGGATCGGCCCGGAGAACCCGGAGCGGGAGGCCCGCGGTTTCACCGAGGCCGCCGAGAAGTCCGACCGCACGGCCCTGCTCGTGCTGTACGACATCCCGCACCGCGACTGCGGTCAGTACTCCCAGGGCGGCGCGGCCGACGGCAACGCCTACCGCGACTGGATCGACGGCGTCGCCCGGGGCATCGGGGACCGCCCCGCCACCGTCGTCCTCGAACCCGACGCCCTGCTCCACCTCGTCGACGGCTGCACCCCGGACGAGTTCCACGAGGAGCGCTACGACCTCCTCAAGGGCGCCGTCGCCAAGCTCAAGTCCCTGAAGAACACCAAGGTCTACCTGGACGCCGGCAACGCCGGCTGGGGCCACCCCGACCAGATCTTCCAGCCTCTCCGGCAGGCGGGCATCGACCAGGCCGACGGCTTCGCCGTCAACGTCTCCAACTTCTACTCCACCGAGGACTCCATCGCCTACGGCAAGCAGCTCTCCGCCAAGGTGGGCGGCAAGCACTTCGTCGTCGACACCAGCCGCAACGGCAACGGCCCCTACACAGCGGGCGACCCGGCCCAGAAGTGGTGCAACCCGCCCGGCCGGGCCCTGGGCGAGACGCCGACGACGAAGACGGCGGACCCTCTCGTGGACGCCTACCTGTGGGTCAAGCGCCCAGGAGAGTCGGACGGCACCTGCAAGGGCGGCCCGAAGGCGGGCCAGTGGTGGGCGAGTTACGCACTCGCCCTGGCCGGGAACAGCAAGTAGCTACGGCACCTTGACCCACTGAGCCGTGGACGGCGTCCCCTGGTCGTCGTCCACGAACAGCATGTACCAGCCCGACTGCACCAGGTTCCGGTTCTTCGGCACGGTGACCGTGATCTTGTCGCCGGCGGTCCTGAAGTCCAGAGAGACCGACCGCTGATCCACGTCCGTCACATGGGTCGAGGCGCTCGGCCGGATCAGCCGCACCTTCTTGATGCTCGCGGCGTGCTTCGAGGTGAACGTCCCCGAGGCACCCCGGGCGATCGTCTGCGGCCCCCCGCTCAACGACGGCCGGGAGTCCCGGTACAGGTAGGGAGGCGTGTAGATCTCGATGCGCTGCTCGAACTTCCCCGGCTTGGTGTTCGCCTTGTCCGCGTACAGCGAGTCGGACCCGAAGAACATCACCCGCCCGTCGGGCAGCAGGATCGACCCGGAGTGGTAGTTCCGCCCGACCAGCGGATCGGCGACCTGGGTGAAGCTGTTGCTGTCCGGGTGGTACAGCCGGGCCTGATGGATGTTGGAGTCGCCGCGCCCCCGGTAGTCCTCCGAACCCCCGGACACCAGCAGGCTGTCGTCGGGCAGGATCGAGGTCTGCGGATACCGGGTGCCCTTCTCCAGTTCGGGCCCGTCGACGAAGTGCGGGTTCTTCGCCTTCAGGTCGATGAGCCGCGTCTTCTTGCTGGACAGCTTGGACTCGCCGACCCCGCCCCCGCCGATCACCATGAACTTCTCGTCCTGGGCCGGAGGCAGCAGCACCGTCCCGGACGTCTCCATCCGGTCGGGGTCGCTGAGCCCGGGCAGCTTGGTGAACTTGTTGGTGTCGACGTCCCAGACGCCGGGAACACGGCCCACGTTGTCCGGTCCGTAGCCCGCGTTGGAACCCGAGTAGAAGATCTTCCCGTTCTGCATCAGGAACAGCGCCGGGTACGTCGGGAACTGCCGGATCTTCTGGGTGTACGTCCACTTCTTGGTCTTGGGGTCGAAGATCTCGTTCTTCCCCGGGACCAGCTGACCGATGTCGTCGAGACCGGAGACACTGAGGATCTTCCCGTCCGACAGGGTCGTGAGCGTCGGGTACCAGCGGGCCTCGTTCATCGGGTCGACCTTGATGTACCGCTCGGCGACCGGGTCGAACTCGTAGGCGTCGCGGATGCCCTGGAAGTCCTTCTTGTCGAGGGCGAGCTTCTGCGCGATGCCGTACGTGTTGCGCGCGTCGGTGCCGCTCAGGCCCTGGATCCGGTAGTTGTCCTGGGTGCCGGTCTCGTACTTGGTGCCGCTCCGCTGCGCCTCGACGTAGATCCGCCCGAGCCCGGGGTCGTTGCGCAGGAACGCGCCGGTCTGCGGGTCGAAGACCTTCTTCGCGCGCGGTACGAGCACCGGGTCCTTGGAGACGAAGGTCTTGCCGTTCTCCTTGCCGGTGAACTTGGTGCCGGCGGGCAGCGTCATCGGCTTGTCGGGGTTCTCGTTGTGCACGACCATCAGGCCGCCGGCCTTGGTGACGTCGCCCTTGAGCTTCTCGTAGCGCTTCGTCCCGCCCGCGATCAGCAGGTTGCCGTTGGCCAGCTGGGTGTGTCCGGTGCAGAACAGGTCGGCGGGCGTCGGCACCTTCTTGATGGTGCCCTTGACCGGGTCCCAGATGCGGGTGTCGAACTTCTTCTTGTCGAAGTTGTCCTGGTTATTGCCCGAGCCCGCGACCAGCAGCACCTTGCCGGTGTGCAGGAGCGCGGCGTGGATGGTGTCCTGGCGGTACTCCTCGGGGAACTCGACGATGTCCCAGTGGCCGTTGGCGGCCTTGTACTCCGGCTTGTTGATCTTGTACTGGTGGTACTGCTCGGTTCCGAAGCGGTACAGCCACGGCCCGTTCATCCCGGCCAGCGCGAGTACCACCGCCGTGCCTATCGCGAGTCGACGGGCGCGACGGCGGCCGGCCTGGTCCTTCATTCCTTACGTCCCCCAAGTCCACCGAGCGCGATCTGCATGGTCTGGTCGTCCTCCGCCGCGGGCTCCTCGCCCGGCCCGCGGGGCGTGGCGGCCCAACTGGGCCGCTGTTGCGGGGCGTGCGGGGTGTGGCCGCGCGCCGCGTGGGCCGCGTACTGCGCGGGCACCGCGTCCTGCGGCTCCGGCGCCGGCCCGGGTGCGGCCACCCCGGCGGCCGGGTCCGCGCCCGGGGCCGTGTCCGCCGTCTGCCGGGGCTTCTTCTTCTCCTGCCGCACCGCGTGCCGCCAGGCGAAGATCGGCGAGGCGGTGATCAGCATGGCGAAGACCGCCCAGGTGATCATCGCCGGGTGGGAGTGCCCGAACACGAAGCCCGCGGCGAGCGAACCACCGAAGACCAGGATGAAGAACCAGTGGATCCGGAAGGTCCCGAACAGCGTGTCCGGGCTGGCCGAGTCGCCCTTCGGGGTCACCACGAACTTGCTCTTGCGGCGCAGCACGGCGTCCATCAGCGAGCGGGCGTAGATCGGCGCGGACAGCGCCGACATCACCATGCCCGCGACACCGCCGGAGCCCTCCGGCTCGTGCGGGGAGACGTTGTGCCGCCGGTTCCAGATGTACAGGCCGATCTGCAGCGCGGACGCGTTGCCGTACAGCATCAGCCACACGGTCGGGTCGATGTTCACACCCGAGGCGCCCAGGCCCAGGAACAGCGCGCAACTCAGTGCCGCCAGGATCCAGTTGAGGGCGGACATCGGGTAAAAGATGATCATCATCGTGTAGTTGAAGAGCTTGCCGGGCGGCAGCGAGTAGAAGCCCTTCCAGTACTGCTTGAGGATCGTCTCGTACGTCCCCCGGGACCAGCGCATCTGCTGGGTGAAGAAGTCCGTCCAGGCGTTCGGGCCCTCACCGACGGCGAGGACGTCCGGGGTGTACACCGACTTCCACTTCCGGCCCGTGGCCGGGTTCGTGGCGCGGTGCATCTCGAACCCGGTGGCCATGTCCTCGGTGATCGAGTCGTACAGGCCGCCGATCTGCTTGATCGCGCTGATCCGCACGGCGTTCGAGGTGCCCACGAACATCGGGGCGCCGTAGCGGTTGCCGGCGCGCTGGATGAGGGCGTGGAAGAGGAACTGCTGCGACTCGGCGGCCTTGGTGACGAACGTGTCGTAGTTGCCGTAGACCTGCGGGCCGATGACGAAGCCGACGTCCGGATCGCGGAAGTAACCGAGCATCCGCTCCAGGTAGTTGGGCAGCGGTACGTGGTCGGTGTCGACGGAGGCGAAGAAGTCGTACTCGCCGCCGTGCGCCTCCAGCCAGGCGTTGTAGTTGCCGTGCTTGGTCTTGGCGCGGTGCGGGCCCTTGGGCTGGTTCCACCGGGCGACGCCCTTGCGGGAGAAGTGGTGGACGCCGAGCCGGGCGCAGACCTCCTTGACGGCCGGGTCGTCGCCCTCGTCCAGCAGCCACACGTGCATCAGGCCCCGGTGGCGCAGCTTGACCGCCGCCTCCAGGGTCTTGGTCACCATCTCCAACGGCTCCTTGCCGGGCACGAAGGAGGTGAGGAAGGCGACGCGGGTGCCGGTCTCCGGTACGACCGGGACCGGGTCCCGGGCGACCAGCGTGGCGTGCGCGTTGGACAGCACGTTCATGCAGCGGAAGAACTCGATCAGACCGATCGAGACGAGCATGACGATGTCGAGCGCCGGCAGGAAGTCGTAGGACGGGTAGTCCCGTTCGGTCCAGTGCTCGGGCTGCAGCAGCCAGAACAGCAGGACCAGGGAGAGCACCGGGGCGGCGCCCAGCATGAGCGCGGCTCGTACGCGGTGCGGCTCCTGCGAGAGCAGCGAACGGTACTGCACCGTGTAGGGCTTGCCCGGGTCGGGCTGGGTGAGGGGGCCCGCCAGTCGGCTGTAGTGCTCGTAGTCGTATCTCGGCAGGCTCTTTCTGATGCGGCGGAACTGGCCGGTCCGGTGCCCGATCGCACGGAGCTGGGTGGTCTGTGACGGGTCGTTGTGCTGATCGTGGCTCTGCCGGGCGCCCTTCGGCGTCGACGTCATGAGTCATTCCCCCCACACGCAGGTCACCGCGTGTTCGTCGGTCCTTCGCCCGGTCCGGGCCCCCTCGGCCGTCACAGGCGGTTCAGTGGTGAGTCACCGTCACCACGCCTTGCTCACCCTATAGACACGGGACTGCGACCCTCCGGTTGCATGATGCCCCCCTCGGCACCGGTTCATGAGCGGGGCCCCCTCCCCGCCGGTACGCAACCGCTTTCCCCCCAAGTGCCGCGAATCCGCGGCTTCATGAACAACCAGGGTTCTACGGTGCTCGGCATGATCGCAAGACGCGAAACGCCGTGTTTACCGGTCAAACCCGTTCATTGTGGCGCGGGTGGGGCTCGGGAGGCTCGGGTGCGCCGGTGGGGGCGAGGCGGGCACGGATATTGCCGAAGTGATCTCTTATGGCCTCCTCCGCCCGTATGGAATCGCCGGACCGGACCGCGTCGAGGATCTCCCGGTGCTGGCGGCAGGTGACCCGCGGGTCCTGCGGTACGTCCACCAGGTCCCGCTGGACCCGGTGGAACGCGTCCCAGAAGGCCTCCAGCACCTCGCACAGCAGCACGTTGTCCAGCCCCCGGTAGAGGGTGGCGTGAAAAGCGCGGTCGGTCTCGGCGAGACCGCAGCCCTCGGCGGCCTCCTGTTCCATACGGATCACGAGGGCCTCCAGTTCAACGAGGTCCGTCTCCGGCAGCCGCCCGGCCAGCCGCGAGACCAGTCCCGTCTCGACCGCCTCGCGCAGCTCCAGCAGCTGGAGCAGGGAGTCCTCGCCCCGGTAGTGGCCGGCGACGGTGCGGAAGGCGAGCCCCTCGATCATCGGGGCGAGCGACATCGGACCCACGTAGGTCCCGAACCCGTGCCGGATCTCCACGATCCCCATCGCCTGCAGCGCCTTCAGTGCCTCCCGCACGGAGTTCCGGCTCGCCCCGAGGAACTCCATCAGCTCGGGCTCGGTCGGCAGGGGGGCGCCCGAGGGCAGCCGCCGGTCGATGATGAGCTTCTTGATTCGCTCCTGGAGGTCACGCGCTGCCATGGCCAGAGGGTATCCGGCCAAACAGCAGCAGGCCCCCCGTTCGCACGGGGGGCCTGCTGTCGTTGGGGGGTGTGGGTGGCGGAGCCCCCACTGCGCGCGGCGCAGCCGCGCAAAAACAGAGATGGCGAGCCAGGTCCGCGTTTTCTGCGGACGTAGCTCGCCATCGTCATCGTGCGCCGCCAGGGACTCGAACCCCGGACCCGCTGATTAAGAGTCAGCTGCTCTAACCAACTGAGCTAGCGGCGCCTGCTGACGAGAGAACTCTACCTGACCTGGAGGAGTGCTGCCGACCACCCTCGGGTGCCCCGGGGGCGGTCATATCGGTCTGTACATCATTCGGACCGTCAACATGCGCGTCCCGGCCACAGTTGTGAAACTGATCAACGTGCACATCCGCGGACAAATCCACCCCGAATGTGAGGCAGATCGCATGACCGCTCCGGCGTTCGAGGAAGTCGACCCCGCGAGCGACTGCGGCTGCCCCGGCTGCGCCCGCCATCGGGCGAGTCCCCGCCCGACCGGCCGCTTCGGCGGCAACCCGGCCGCCCGAGGGGTGGTGGTCGTGGCCGCCGCCGCGTCCGCCGCCTTCGGAGCGGTTCCCCCGGCCGCCGCCCTCACCGCCCCCCATGCCCCGCCCCGCCCCGGCACCTCCGCGGCGGACGACGGGCCCGCCACCCCACAGGGCCCCCGGGCCCCGCTGCACGGCCCGGCCGGCAAGCCGGTCGAGCCCCCGGGCGTCCCGACCCCCGCCACCACCCGGACCAAGATCATCAACCGGGCCAAGCTCTGGGTCGCCGCCAAGGTGCCGTACAGCATGGACGACTACTGGTCCGACGGTTACCGGCAGGACTGCTCGGGCTATGTCTCCATGGCCTGGGGCCTGGGCACCAACGAGTGGACCGGCAGCCTCGACCAGTTCGGGGAGAAGATCACCAAGGAGGAGCTGCAGCCCGGCGACATGCTCCTCTTCCACAACCCGGACAACCCCGAGAAGGGCTCCCACGTCGTGCTCTTCGGCGGCTGGACGGACCACACGCACACCAACTACCTGGTCTACGAACAGACACCCCCGCACGCCCGCAGCCAGCCCACCCCGTACCCCTACTGGACCCACGCCGACAAGTACGTCCCCTACCGCTACAAGGGCGTGACGGCCGGCACCGCGGGTGCCCAGCAGGCCGCATACAGCAAGAAGCCGGCGTCCTTCCCGGGTGCCGGGTTCTTCGGCCCCGGCACGAACAACAAGTACGTCACCCAGCTCGGCCGGCTGCTCGTGTCCCGCGGCGCCGGCTCCTTCTACACCGAGGGCCCGGGCCCGGCCTGGGGCGAGGCGGACCGGCAGGCAACCCGGGCGTTCCAGCTGGCCCAGGGCTGGACGGGCGAGGAAGCCGACGGGCTGCCCGGTCCGCGCACCTGGAAGCTGCTCGTCACCGGGCAGGGCAGGAGCGTCCCCTCCGGAGCGGCCGGATCCGCCCGGCCCGCCTCGCACGGGGTGCCCGGTTATCCCGGCCGGACCCTCTTCCGCCCGGGTGCGGAGAACGAGCACGTCACCCGGCTCGGGCAGCAGCTGGTGAAGAAAGGGTTCGGCAGGTTCTACACCGACGGGCCCGGTCCGAGCTGGGGCGAAGCGGACCGGCGCGCCGTGGAGGCGTTCCAGCGCAGCCAGGGCTGGCGGGGCGGCGCGGCGGACGGCTACCCGGGCCCGGAGACCTGGCGCCGCCTGTTCGCGTAGGCGGCGCCGCCCGCGCTCGTGAGCACCCCCTGATCCCACTCCCACTCTCATTTCTCACTGTCATGACGCATCTGGCGCGGAGGCTGGAGGCACGCATGAGTACGACCACGTCACACACGTCCGAGTCCGGGGAACAGCCGGAGAGCGCGGTGGGCACCGGGGGCATGACCACCCGCCCCGCCCGGCTGATCCAGAACGAGGTGACCACCGAGATCCCCGTCCATCTGCTCTTCCGCGACGAGCCCGAGCCGGTGCCGGTGCCGCTGAAGCCCGCTGTCGTGGGCCGCCGGCAGGCGACCGGCGAGCAGCCCCGCCTGAGGCGCCCGGCCCCGGCCCGCAGCCGGACGGTGCCGCAGGTGGACCCGGAGCTGGTGGAGCGTCCGGCGCGGGCGCTGCCCGGCCTGGCCGGGGTGCTGGCCGGGGCGGGCGGCATCGTGGGGTGCCTGGCCACCTCGTGGTGGGCGGGCGTGCTGCCGCCGCTCGCCGCGCAGGCGCTGCGCCTGCCGGCCTGCACGGGCACGGGGCTCGGGCCCGCGCAGTGGGCGGCGTACGCCGGGGCCGGTTCGCTCGGTGTGCTCGGCTTCGGCGGGCTCGCCCGCGGCCGGACCGGACAGGCCCGGCTGCTCGGGCTGTTCGGCCGCTACCGGGGGACGGTCCGGCGCACCGGGCTGCTCTGGGTGAACCCGCTGCTGGTGCGCCGCCGGGTGAACGTGCGGCTGCGGCACTGGCGCAGCGAGGCGATGCCGGCGGCGGACGCCAACGGGGTCGCGCTGCGGGTCGTCGTCCTCGTGGTGTGGCGGGTGCGGGACACCGCGCGGGCCGTGCTCGGCATCGACGACCACGAGACCTATCTGCAGGAGTGCGTCGAGGCGGCACTCGCCCGGGTCCCGGTGGACCTGCCGGGCTCGGCGCGGGGCGGGGTGGCCGTCGCGGGGGAGGCGCTGACCCGGCTGGTGGCGGCGGACGCGGGGCCGATCGGTCTGGAGGTGTTCTCGGTGCAGCCGCTCCGGGTGGAGTACGCGCCCGAGGTCGCCGCCGCGATGCACCGGCGCACCATCGCCGCGCTGGACGCCCGGCAGCGGGCCACCATGCTCAACTCGGTCGTGGACTCCGTGGAGGACACGGTGACCCGGCTGACCGTGCGCGGTCTGGTCGAACTGGACGACTACGAGCGCAAGGTGCTCGTCCGGGACCTGACGGTGGCGTTCTGCTCGGGCCGCAGGGAGCCGATGTGACGGCCCCGCCAGCGGCTCGGGACAGGCAACGCGATTGGTATGGACATGTTCAACTAACGGCAATAATCTGGGACTTGGTCTAGACCTACTGCACGGCTCAGCTCGGCTCAGTGAACCTCCCCCACGTTCTCCAGGAGCGGCAGCATGCGTACGAAGACCAGATTTTCTGCGTTATCCGCAGTCGTGCTGGGTGTGGTGACCGCCGGAGCCTTCGCGCTCTCCACCGGCGGCGCCAGCGGGCACGGCTACACCGACCTCCCCATCAGCAGGCAGAAGCTCTGCCAGAACGGCACCGTGACGAACTGCGGCGACATCCAGTGGGAGCCGCAGAGCGTCGAGGGCCCCAAGGGCTTCCCGGCCGCCGGACCCGCCGACGGCCAGATCTGCAACGGCGGCGTGAGCCGCTTCGCCCAGCTCAGCTCGCCGAAGACGCCGTCCGGCGCGGCCTGGCCCACCACGAAGGTGACCGGCGGTCAGTCGTACACCTTCCGCTGGCAGTTCACCGCCATGCACGCCACGACGGACTTCAAGTACTACGTCACCAGGCAGGGCTGGAACCAGAACCATGCCCTGACCCGTTCGGACCTCAACACCACCCCGTTCCTGACGGTGCCGTACAACGGCCAGCGCCCGCCGGCCACCCTCAGCCACAGCGGCACCCTGCCCGGCGGGCTGAGCGGTCACCACGTCATCCTCGCGGTGTGGACGATCGCCGACACGGGCAACGCGTTCTACGCCTGCTCGGACGTCACGTTCTGAGCATTACTTGAGTCAGTCCGGCGGACTCCGCGGGTACCGTCCTGACACGCCTACCGACGGGTAGGGGCGGTACCCAAGACCGGGGGATCCCATGGACGTGCTGTTCTACCTCGTGCCCTGCCTGATCATGGCCCTGGCCCTCTTCATGGCGTACCGCGTGGTGCGCCGCTGGCTGCAGATCCGCAGCGCCTGGAACAGCGGGCTCACGGCCCAGGGCCGATGCCTGCGGATGTTCACGACGACCCACGGCGGCGCCAACGACACCTCGGTGCGCACGACGATCCACCACGTCTACGAGTTCACGGCCCGCGACGGCCGCGAGATCCGCTTCGAGGAGGAGAACGGCCCCGCCACCCGCCTGGAGGGCGACCTCGTCACCGTCTACTACAAGGACGGCCCCTCGGTGGTCGCCACGGCCCACGAGCCGGGGCAGGTCAAGCAGGCGGCGGCGACCTTCGGCATCCTCGCCTTCCTCGGCGTCGTGGTCGTGTTCTGCGCCGGCTTCATGGTCACGTACACCGACGTCTTCGTGAACAACGACATGGGCGGGTTCTGAGCCTCCACATCTGATGGCATGTCAGTTACCGTGCCTCGCCATGAAGTCCACGATGCGCACGGTGGCCGAGCTGGTCGTAGCACGGTGGGGGGATCACCGGCCGGGGCTGTGGTGCGAGGAGCGGGTGCTGACCCATCACGAGGTGGCCGCGGGGGCGGCCGCCCGGGCCGCGCTGCTCGCGGATCTGCTGCCACCGGGTGCCGTCCCGCACGTCGGCGTGCTGCTCGACAACACCGAGGAGTTCCCGCTGTGGCTCGGGGCGGCCGCGCTCGCCGGGGCCGCCGTCGCCGGGATCAACCCCACCCGCCGGGGTGCCGAGCTGGCCCGGGACATCCGGCACACCGAGTGCCCGGTGCTGGTCACCGAGCGGGCCCGGCTGCCGCTGCTGGCCGGGCTGGAGCTGCCGGGTGTGCGCGTCCTCGTCACCGACGACGACGCGTACGACGCCCTCCTCGCCCCGTACGCCGGCGCCGTACCCGACCCCGCCCGGGCCGCACCCGCCGACCGGATGCTGCTCTACTTCACCTCCGGCTCCACCGGCGCGCCCAAGGCCGCCCTCTGTTCCCAGGGGCGGCTGGCCGCGGCGGGGTATGCGCTGGTCGGGCAGTTCGGGGTCCACGCGGACGATGTGCACTACGTCTGCATGCCGATGTTCCACGGCAACGCGGTGATCGCGGACTGGGCGCCCGCGCTGGCCGCCGGGGCCGGGGTGGCGCTGCGCCGGCGGTTCTCGGCGTCCGGGTTCCTGGCGGACGTGCGGCGGTACCGGGCGACGTACTTCACCTATGTCGGGCGGGCGGTCCAGTACATCCTCGCCACCGAGCCGGGTCCGGACGACCGGGACAACCCCCTCCGCATGGGCTTCGGCACCGAGGCCGGGGCGGTGGACGCGGCGGCGTTCGAGCGGCGGTTCGGGGCGCGGCTGGTCGAGGGATACGGGTCGTCCGAGGGCGGGGCGGCCATCCAGTGGGCGCCGGGGACCCCGGCGGGGGCGGTGGGGCCGGCGGGGCCCGGCCTGGTGGTGCTCGATCCGGGTACGGAGCTGGAGTGCCCGGTGGCCGAGTTCGATGCCGCCGGGCAGCTCCTCAACGGTGGCGAGGCCATAGGGGAGCTGGTGAATCAGGGGCCCAGTCCCTTCGAGGGGTACTGGCGCAATCCGGCGGCTGAAGCCGAGCGGCGGCGGGGAGGGGCCTACTGGACCGGGGATCTCTTCTACCGGGACGTCGGCGGGTACCTGTACTTCGCCGGCCGTACCGACGACCGCATCCGGGTCGACGGGGAGAATCTGGCCGCCGCGATGATCGAGAACGTCGTCGCCCGGTACGAGGGGGCGGTGGCCGTCGCGGTGTACGGGGTGCCGGATCCGGTCACCGGGGATCAGGTGATGGCGACCGTCGCCGGGCGGTTCGACCCGTGGTCCTTCGCGGAGTTCCTGCGGTCCCAGCCCGACCTCGGGACGAAGATGGCGCCCCGGTTCGTGCGGGTGGTGGAGCGGATGCCCGTGACGGCCACCAACAAGATCGAGCGGGCGCGGCTGCGCCACGAGGGGTTCCGGTGCGCCGACCCGGTGTGGTGGCGGCCGCCGGGGGAGGACACGTACCGGAGGCTGACCGGGGAAGACGTCGAGGGGCCCCTCGCTTCGGCGAAGGGCCCGTCAGTGGGGGGTGTGGGTGGCAAAGCCCCCACGGCGCGCGGCGTAGCCGCGCAATAACAGAGATGGCGATCCAGGTCCGCGCTTTCTGCGGACGTGGATCGCCATCGTCATGGTGCGCCGCCAGGGACTCGAACCCCGGACCCGCTGATTAAGAGTCAGCTGCTCTAACCAACTGAGCTAGCGGCGCATGACTCTCGCCTTCCGCGGATTTTTTCTCCCGCGGTGGCGACGAAGAAAATACTACCCGGTCCTCAGGGGTGCTCGTGACCACCTAGATCGCGAGCGAGAGTAGCACCGGAGCCGCGTTCCGATTCAGCGTGTCCGCGGCCCGCCGGAGCCGGTGTGCGTGCTCCACCGGGAGGGACAGGGCCAGGCAGCCGACCGAGGAGCCCGCGGTGATCGGGACGGCCGCGCAGACCGTGCCGATCGCGTACTCCTGCAGGTCCAGCATCGGCACCGTCGGCGGCTGGGACTCCAGGCGGGACAGCAGCAGCTTGTCGCTGGTGATGGTGCGCGAGGTGAGGCGGGCCATCTTGTGCCGCGAGAGGTGGTCGCGGCGGGCGTTGTGGTCCAGCTGGGTGAGCAGGCTCTTGCCGACGGCGGTGGCGTGCGCGGAGTAGCGGAAGTCGACCCACTCGTTGACCGCCGGGGTGCCCGGCCCGGCGGCGTACTGGGTGACCCTGACCTCGCCGTCCACGTACCGGCTCATGTATACGGCGGCGCCGACGGAGTCCCGCAGCCGGTCCAGGGTCTGTTGGAGCTTCTCGCGCAGGGCCCGCTCGTGGTCGTGCGTCGAGGTGAGGCGGCGCAGGGTCTCGCCGGTGACGTACGCACCGTCGGTGATCTGCTCGACGTAGCCCTCTCGGCGCAGCATGCGCAGCAGCGCGGTCAGCCGCTCGGGGAGCAGGCCGGTGTGGCGGGCCAGCTCGGTGTCGGTGACGCCGGCGGGGTGACGGGCCACGGTCTCCAGCACGCGCAGCGCGTCCTGGGCGGAGTGGTACGGGGCGGTCGGCTCGTGCATCAGCGCCACGGTGTTTCCCCCTGCGCTCGCCTGTCTGTGGCCGCTAAGTCCGGTCGGCGGATCGCTACCACGATAACGGGCAAAGGGCCGTTGGGGAGAGGGGGTTGGCGAGATTGTGGTGCCCGCCGCCCCTCTCTCAACTGCGACGCAGACCCTCTGGCATATGCCACAGTCATCACCCAGCGCCCGGACCTCGGCTCTTCCCGCCTTCACGCCTCGTAGTCACAGGACCGCGCTGAGGAATTCCCGGGTCCGGTCCCGCTCCGGATCGCTGAAGATCTTCTCCGGCGGGCCCGATTCGATCACCCGTCCGGCGTCGAACATCAGCACCTGGTCGGAGATGTCCCGGGCGAAACCCATCTCGTGGGTCACACAGAGCATCGTGATGTCGGTGGTGCGGGCGATGTCCCTGAGCAGGTCGAGGACGCCCGCGACCAGCTCGGGGTCGAGCGCCGACGTCACCTCGTCCAGCAGCAGGATCTCCGGCCGCATGGCGAGCGCCCGCGCGATCGCCACCCGCTGCTGCTGACCGCCGGAGAGCTGCGAGGGGTGCGCGTCGACCTTGTCGGAGAGCCCGACCAGGTCGAGCAGCTCGCGCGCCCGCGCCTCGGCCTCCTCGCGGCCGATCCCCAGGACGTTGACCGGCGCCTCCGTGATGTTCTGCAGCACCTTCATGTTCGGGAACAGGTTGAACTGCTGGAAGACCATCCCGATCTTCCTACGGACCCCGCGCAGGTACTTCTCGCTCGCCGGCCTCAGCTCGCCGTCCGGGCCGCGCATATGGGACAGCGGCTCGCCGTCCACCCAGATCACGCCGCCGCTGACCCGCTCCAGCGTCATCAGCAGCCGCAGGATGGTCGTCTTGCCGGAGCCGCTCGGCCCGATCAGCGTCACGTGCTTGCCGCGCTGGACGCCGAAGTCCAGCCGGTCCAGCACGACATGGTCGCCGAAGCGCTTGACCACGTGGTCGAAGCGGACCAGATCAGGGGGCATGCCCGGGGTTCCGTCCTGCGCGGATGGCTTCTGCAAGGGGTTGTCCAGGGGATCAATGGCCAAGGCGCTGCTCCAGCTTTCTCATCAGAAGCGAGGTCGGATAACTGGCCGCCAGGAAGATCAGGCCCGCGAGCGTGAACGTCTCGGCGTACGTGAAGTGGTCCGCGCCGTACTCCCGGGCCTCGGCGACCATCTCCGTGACCGTGATGACGGCCAGGAACGGGGTCTCCTTGAACATGGAGATGGCGTAGTTGCCCAGCGCGGGCAACACGCTGCGCACCGCCTGCGGCAGGATCACCGCCTGCCAGGTGCGGCGCGGTGGCAGCGACAGCGCCCGGCAGGCCTCCCACTGGCCCTTCGGCACACCGTCGATCCCTGCCCGGTACACCTCCGACAGATACGCGGCGTAGTGGACGCCGAGCACCGCGATTCCGATGGTCAGCGGCTGCACCGTGTTGAAGACGGCGTAGGCGCCGACCAGTTGCACCAGCAGCGGGGTCGACCGGACGAACTCGGTGATCACCCGGACCGGAACGGTCACCAACCGGGTCGGCGCCCGGCCCGCCACGGCGACGACCAGCCCGAGCACGGCGGCGACCAGCGTGCCGAGGACGGTGGCCAACAGAGTGGTGAGAAACCCGTCCCACAGCAGCGGCAGCGAGTCGCGGACGGCACCCCAGTCCCAGCTGTAGTTCACAGGGCGCCTCCCGCCGTCGCCTCGGGCCGCTCCGCCGGCTGCGCGCTGCGGCTGCGCAGGAGGCTGCGGGCGCTCGGGTGCTGGCCGAGCCTGGTCTTGGCGTGCCGCTCCAGCGCGCTCATCAGCAGGGTCAGCGCGTAGGCGAGCACGAAGTACATCACCAGCAGGGTCAGATAGGCCCAGGTGGTCGAGCCCGTACGGTCACGCATCTGCTGGACCACTGTCGTCAGGTCGGCCGCGGAGATCAGCCACAGCAGCGGGGTGCACTTCAGCAGCTGGATCAGCAGGTTGGTGAACGGCGGGATCATCTGCGCCCAGGCCTGCGGCAGGATCACCCTGCGCATGCGCTGCGCCGGCGTCATGTTCAGCGCGACCGCCGCCTCCCACTGCGCCCTCGGTACGGCGTTCAGCGCGCCGCGCACCACTTCGGAGCCGTAGGCGCCGTAGTTCATGCCGAACGCCACCACGCCGCAGACCAGCGGGGAGAACTGGTACCCGGTCAGCAGTGGGAACGCGTAATAGAGCCAGAACAGCTGGACGTACAGCGAGGTGCCGCGGAAGAACTCCACGACGACCCGGGAGAGCCCTCGTACGAGCACGGACCTGCTGTTCGCCATGAAGCCGAACACGAAGGACAGGGTCAGGGCGACGGCCGAACCGAGGACCGTGGCCTCCAGCGTGACGGTCAGCCCGGACCACACCTGGGGCAGGTGGCCGAAGAAATAGGAGTAGAAGTCACCCATGGGCAGTGGCCCCCGTCAGGCCTTGCACAGGTCGGCGGTCTTCAGGTTCGCCGGCGGGATGGTGTCCTTGCCGAAGCCGTACTGCCCGATGAGCCTCACATACTGCGCCGGATCCGAGGTGATCTTCTTCAGCTGCGCGTCGAAGGCGTCCCGTAGTTCCTCGCTGCCCTTGCGGAACACGGCGCCGCCCGGGCTGTACTGCTGCTTGCCGTCCACCACCGGGACGAACGAGTGGGTGACCTCCACCTGCGGGTTGGTCTTGGCGAGCCAGCGCAGCGATATCCCTGTCAGCACGAAGGCGTCGATACGGCCGCCCTTGACCGCGTCCGCGCCGTCCTGCTGCTTCTGCAGCGTCTTGATGTCACCCTCGGAGAACCCGGCGGCGGTGGCGTAGCTCTTCTCGACCGCGCCCGCCAGCACTCCGACGGTGGCACCGGCCTTCTTCGCCGACGCCAGATCGGTCAGGTGCTTCGGGTTGCCCTTCTTGACCATCATCGCGGTGGGCGAGATGAACTCCGGCTCCGAGAACAGTGCCTTCTCGCACCGCTCCGGGATGATGGCCATGCCGGCGCTGATCACGTCGTACTTACCGGCCTGCAGACCGGGGATCAGGCCGTCGAACTCGGCGAAGGTCGGGCGCAGTTCGTCGACGCCCAGCGCCTTGAAGATCACCTGGTGCAAGGTGGGCGCCTCGCCCTTGAGCTTGCCGTTCTCCTCGTAGCCGTAGGGGGCCTCGTTCGCGTAGGCCACCCGCACATAGCCCTGCTTCTTGAGCTGCGCCAGCTTCGAGGCCCCGCTGTCGCCGGCGGTCTTGCTACAGGCGGTCAGGAGCCCGGGGACGGTCAGCAGACCACCGACGGCCGCGCCTCTGGTGAGGAAGCCGCGGCGAGACAGGTTCGGGAACTCGGACATGGGCGCGCAACCTCCACAGAGAGCCTTGCCAGGTCTGGCCGTAAACCAGTGGTGGCGCCTGCCCGATCTCCGTGAACTATGCAGTGAGACTGGGGGGCGTAATGCAACCGTGATCTGCGTGACCCTGTTCCGTGTCCCCTCACCGGTGTGTACGACGCGCTTGAGTTGCGGCGGTCCGGGCAGACGTACCCGCGGAGAGGGCACCCGCGGAGACGTGAGGAGAGGGAATGTCAGACCGTCATGTCGAAGTGGCGCTCGACCGGCGCGGAGTCCGCTGCACGGCACGGCTGTTCGACGACCGGGCACCGCTCACCTGCGCCGCGGTCTGGGACGCGCTGCCCCTGAGCGGCGACGTCTTCCACGCGAAGTACGCGCGCAACGAGATCTACGCCCTCTTCCCGCCGTTCGCCGCGACGGAACCCCCGCTGGAGAACCCGACGGTCACCCCGATCCCCGGAGACCTCTGCTACTTCTCGTTCGCCGGCACCGAACTGGGCACGAAGGCCTACGGCTACGACCGCGAGGTCCGCCCCAACACCACCGTGGTCGACCTGGCCCTGTTCTACGAGCGCAACAACCTGCTGCTCAACGGGGACGTGGGCTGGGTGCCCGGGATCGTCTGGGGCCAGGTCGTGGCCGGACTGGAGGAGATGGCCGAGGCCTGCAACGACCTGTGGCGCAGCGGGGCGGCGGGGGAGACGCTCAGCTTCCGGAGAGCGTGAGCCCCTTCTCGTAGAGGGCGTGCGAGGCCTGTAGCACCAGGTCGTCCCGGTGCCGGGCCGCGACGATCTGCATCCCGACCGGCAGCCCGTCGCCGTCGGTGCCCACGGGGACCGTCGCCGCGGGCTGCTGGGTGAGGTTGAAGGGGTAGGTGAACGGCGTCCAGCCGGTCCAGCGTCGCAGGCCGGACCTCCCGGGGACCTCCTCGTCCGCCTCGAAGGCGGTGATGGGCAGGGTGGGCGTGACCAGCAGGTCGTACCGCTCGTGGAAGCGGCCCATCCGGCGGCCGAGGTCCATGCGGACGTCCACCGCGGCCAGGTAGTCCAGCGCGCTGTACCGGGCGCCCTGGGCGCAGATCTCGCGCAGGCCGGGGTCGAGCAGCTGCCGCCGGTGCGGCGAGAAGCTCTGGGTGAGCCGGGCCGCGCCGCTGAACCACAGGGTGTGGAAGGCGTCCACCGGGTCGCTGAAGTCCGGGTCGGTCTCCTCGACGTACGCGCCGAGATCCGCGAGTGCGGCCACCGCCCGCCGTACGGCCGCCGCGACCGCCGGGCGGACGGCCACCTGCCCGCCCAGGGTCGGCGAGTACGCCACCCGCAGCCCGCGCACGCCCTGGTCCAGGCCCGCGGTGAACGACTCCGGCGGCGGGCTCAGCGCCGACCAGTCGCGGGCGTCGGGGGCGGCGACGACGTCCATCATCAGTGCCGCGTCCGCCGCGTCCCGGGTCATCGGGCCGACGTGCGCCAGCGTGCCGAACGCGCTCGCCGGGTACAGGGGCACTCTGCCGTACGTCGGTTTGAGGCCGAAGATCCCGCAGAACGCGGCCGGGATACGGATGCTGCCGCCGCCGTCCGTGCCCAGCGACAGCGGGCCTGCGCCGAGTGCGACGGCCGCCGCGCTGCCGCCGCTGGAGCCGCCCGCGGTGCGCGCGGGGTCGTACGGGTTGCGGGTCACGCCGGTCAGCGGGGAGTCGGTGACACCCTTCCAGCCGTACTCGGGTGTCGTCGTCTTGCCGAGGAAGACCGCACCGTGCTCGCGCAGCCGGGCGACCGAGGGCGCGTCCTCCTCCCAACGGCCCTGCTCGGACACGGTCTTCGAGCCGCGCAGGGTGGGGTGGCCGCGCAGCAGCAGGATGTCCTTCACGGTCACCGGCACCCCGTCCAGCAGCCCGGCCGGCTCGCCGCGCCGCCAGCGCTCCGCCGACTCCTGCGCCCGCGCGAGCGCGTCCTCCTCGGTGAGGCGCACGAACGCGTTCACCTCCGGCTGGATCCGCCGCGCCCGCTGCAGGGCCTGTTCGGTCGCCTCCACGGGGCTGAACTCGCCCTTGCGGTAGCCGTCGAGGAGCTGTACGGCGGTCAGGTCGGTGAGCTGCATGCACCCTCCTGGTGGTTCAGTGACCGGGGACGTAGCCGCGCTTCTTGTCGACCACGTTCACCAGGGATCTGCCCGCGGCCCACCGCTCGTACAACTCCACGAACTGGCTGCCGAGTTCATCGCGCCATCCGACCGTGTCGCCGCTCATGTGCGGGGAGACGATCAGCCCCGGCAGCCCCCACAACGGGCTGTCCTCGGGCACGGGTTCGGCGGCGAACACGTCCAGGGCGGCGCCCGCGATCCAGCGCCGCCGCAGCGCCTCGGCGAGCGCGTCCTCGTCGACGAGCGGCCCGCGGCCGACGTTCACGAAGACCGCCGAGGGCTGCATCACCCCGAACCGGTGGGCGTCGAACATGCCGTGCGTCTGCTCGGTCAGCGGGGCGGCGGCGATCACCCAGTCCGCGCGCGAGATCAGCCGGTCCAGATCGCCCGGGCCGTGGATGCCGGTGCGCGGGACCCGCCCGACCAGTGCCGTCGTCACGTCCAGGGCCTTCAGCGTGCGCGCGATCGCCCGGCCGATCGGCCCGGAGCCGACCACGCACGCGCGCGTGCCCGCCACCCGCCGGGTCTCCCGGTGCCGCCAGGTCCGCTCCCGCTGCAGCTCCAGCGTGCGCGGCAGATCCTTGGCGACCGCCAGCACCAGCGCGGCCACGTACTCGGCGATCGGCTGGTCGAAGATCCCGCGCGCGTTGGTCACCACCGTCTCGGAGGCGGCGAGTTCCGGGCACATCAGGTGGTCCACACCCGCGCTCGCCGTGTGCACCCAGCGCGGCCGCGGCCCCGCCCCGGGCCAGGCCTCCCGTACGGCGTGCGAGGTGAAGTCCCACACCAGCAGCACGTCCGCCTCCGGCAGCCGCCCGGCGAGCCCGGCCGCGTCGGTGTGCACGACCCGGGCACGCCCGGTGAGCCGGCCGAGCCGCGGTGGCGGGTCGGCGTCCAGGACGAGCAGGGTGGGCAGGGTCAGCGTCATTCGGGGCCGCTCCGGGCGTCTGACATGCGCGGATTGACCACGCTCGCACCGGAACCTACCTTCGTCAACACGGGCGACCTCACCGACCGTTGCCCCTCGTGTCCTCCCAGCGTGAGGCGGGTGTCTTGCCATGGACATCTCCTTTCTCGGCGGTCCCCGCCCCCAGCGCGGCGTCGGGGTGGTGGCCCCCTTCGACTTCGCCCTCGACCGCGAGCTGTGGCGCTGGGTGCCCGACGAGGTGTCGCTGCATCTGACCCGGACCCCGTTCGTGCCGGTCGAGGTGAGCCTGGACCTGGCCCGGCTGGTCAGCGAGCACCAGACCCTCGGCGAGGCGGTGCGCGCGCTGATCGCCGTCGCCCCCGAGGTCGTCGCCTACGCCTGCACCTCGGGCAGCTTCGTCGGCGGTGTCGCGGGCGAGCGGGCGATGTGCACGGAGATGAGCAGGGCCGGCGGCGCCCTGCCCACGGTCACCACCTCGGGCGCCCTGCTGGAGGCCCTGGCGGAGCTGCGGGTCCGCCGGGTCGCCCTCGTCACCCCGTACACGGTGTCCGTCACCCGGGCCCTTCAGGAGTACGTCGCCGAGGCCGGCGTACGGGTGACCGGCTGCGCGTTCATGGGCCTGACCCGGCACATCTGGCAGGTGCCGTACCGGGACGTGGTCACCATGGCCCGCGCCGCGGTCCGCCCGGGCGCCGCCGACGCGCTGTTCATCTCCTGCACCAACCTTCCTACCTACGACGTCATCCCGCAGCTGGAGGCCGAGCTGCGCATCCCCGTGCTGTCGGCCAACCAGGTCACGATGTGGGCGGCGCTGCGCCGGCTGGGTACCCGAGCGGTGGGGCCCTATCAGGCGCTGCTGGACGAGGCCGCGCGGGAATGGCCCGTACTGCCGGAAGAAACGCAGGAACACCAAGAAGGGCCGTCATGACTGCACTCGGACTCCTCTACCCGGGCCACTCCGGCGAGGACGACTATCCACGCATCGAGCAGCTCCTGGGCAGCGACATCCGGGTGGATCTGGTCCACACCGACATCGGCGTGGACGCACACCGGGTGGACGCACTGCGGGAGATGGGTTCGGCGGAGCGGCTCGCCGCCGGCGTGGCGGAGCTCCGGCTGACCGGGGCCGAGACGGTGGTCTGGGCGTGCACCAGCGGCAGCTTCGTGTACGGCTGGGAGGGCGCTCAGGAGCAGGTACGGGCACTGGCCCGGCTGGCCGGGATGCCGGCCTCCTCGACGTCCTTCGCCTTCGTGCACGCGGCCCGGGAGCTGGGGGTACGACGGGTCGCCGTGGGTGCGACCTACCCGGAGGAGGTGACCGCGCTGTTCGCCGACTTCCTGCGGGCCGGGGGCCTCGAAGTGGTCGCGGTGCGGTCGTCCGGGATCGTCACGGCGGCGGAGGTCGGGACGTGGGGGGAGGAGGAGGTGCTGACGCTGGCGCGGGCGGCGGACGCGGACGCCTCCGGCGCGGAGGCGGTGCTGCTGCCCGACACGGCGCTGCACACGGCGGCGTACCTCGGCCTGCTGGAGAAGGCGCTGTCCAAGCCGGTGCTCACGGCCAACCAGGTGTCGGTGTGGGAGGGGCTGCGGCTGGCCGATCGCCGGGTGAACGCGCCGCGGCTGGGGAAGTTGTTCACCCGCGAGCCGATCGTGCAGGTCTGAGCGGCCGGCCCCTGGTCGGTCGAGAGGTGGAGGAATAAACGGGGACTGCCTCCTGTTAAGCCCGGGCAGAACAGCTCACGGTCGAAACAGGAGGCCACACCGTGTCGGCAGACGAGATCCGGGGCACGACGCACGGGACCGCCCCCGTCCCCCTCTCCGTACTGGACCTGGTGACCGTCGGCGCGGGCAGTACCGCCACCGACGCGCTGCGCACCAGCGTGGAGCTGTCCCGGTTCGCCGAGTCGCGCGGCTTCCACCGGTACTGGGTGGCCGAGCACCACTCCATGCCCGGCGTCGCCTCCTCCTCGCCCGCCGTGATCCTCGCCCACCTCGCCGCCCACACCGACCGCATCCGGCTCGGCTCGGGCGGCGTCATGCTGCCCAACCACGCGCCCCTGGTGATCGCCGAGCAGTTCGGCACGCTGGAGGCGATGGCGCCGGGGCGGATCGACCTGGGCCTCGGCCGGGCGCCCGGCACGGACGGTGCCACCGCCGCCGCGCTCCGCCGCACCGACACCCTGAACGAGGGCGCCGACGACTTCCCGCAGCAGCTGGCCGAACTCACCCGCTTCCTGGACGACGACTTCCCCGAGGGGCATCCCTACCGGCGCATCCACGCGATCCCGGGTCCGGTGCAGGGCAGCAGTCCGGGCGGCGTCCAGTCCGCTCACCGGCCGCCGATCTGGCTGCTCGGCTCCTCGGGCTTCAGCGCCCGTCTCGCCGGTCTCCTCGGGCTGCCCTTCGCCTTTGCGCACCACTTCTCCGCGCAGAACACCATCCCGGCCCTCGACCTGTACCGGCAGACCTTCCGGCCCTCCGAGGTGCTGTCCGAGCCGTACGCCCTCATCGGTGTCTCCGCCCTCGCCACGGACGACGAGCGGGAGGCCGGCCGGCAGGTGCGGGCGGCCGCGCTGAACATGCTCCGGCTGCGCACCGGCCGCCCGGGCCTGTTCCCCGACCCGGCCGACGCCGAGAAGCACGAGTTCGGCCCGATGGAGGAGGACTTCGTCGCCTCCTGGACCGGCAACATCGTGCACGGCACGGCGGACGAGGTCCGCTCCGGCCTGGACGACCTGCACAAGCGCACCGGCGCCGACGAGCTGATGCTCACCTCGCACGCCCACCGCGGCGAACTGCGGCTGCGCTCCTACGAACTGATCGCCGACGCCTACGGCTTGCCCACCGCGTAGGCCGCCTGGCCGCCCAGCAGCTCGGAGATACGATCCGGCGGCACCGGACGGGAGTACAGCCAGCCCTGCCCGGTGTCGCAGCCGATCCGGCGCAGCCGTGTGGCCTGCGCCGAGGTCTCCACGCACTCCGCGGTGACCGTCAGACCGAGGCGGTGGGCCAGCTGGATCATCGCCTCCACGATCACCTCGTCGGCCGGGTTGGGCGGCACGGCCACCGTGCTCTTGTCGCCCTCGTACTGGAAGCCGCGCACGAAGGAGCCGTCCAGCTTCAGCACCGACACCGGCAGCCGGCTCAGGTAGGCCAGGTTCGAGTAGCCGGTGCCGAAGTCGTCGATGGCGATCCGGACGCCCATGTCGCTGAGGGCCTGCAGGGCCTGGAGCGGGCGGCCCGAGGACCCCATCACGGCCGACTCGGTCAGCTCCAGCTGGAGCAGGTGCGGGGCGAGCCCGGTCTCGGCGAGGGTCCGGGCCACGTCCGCCACCAGGTCGGAGTCCCACACCTGGCGTACGGCCACGTTCACGCTGACGAAGATGGGCGGCTCGTCGGGATGGTCCACCTGCCAGCGGCGGGCCTGCCGGCAGGCCGTTTCCAGCGCCCAGCGGCCGAGCTGCACGATCGAACCGTCCTCCTCGGCCAGTCCGATGAACCGATTCGGCGTCAGTGTGCCGAACTGAGGATGATTCCAGCGGACCAGCGCCTCGACCCCGCTCAGCCGACCGTCCTCCATACCGACCAACGGCTGGTATTCAAGGGCGAACTCACCGCGCTCGATGGCGGGTCGGAGGGTGGAGGAAAGAGCCTGACGGGTCACCAGATGCGCGTTGCGCTCGGGGTCGAACAGGGTCCAGCGGGCCTTGCCGTCCGCCTTCGCCCAGTACAACGTCGTGTCGGCCGCCTGCATCAGGCCCGTGGCGGTGGTGCCGGCCGCGTGCCGTTCCACGACCCCGATGGACGCGGTCAGCGACAGCCGCTGTCCGGCCAGGTCGAAGGGTGCCTGCAGAGCCTTCAGTGCGGACTCGGCGAGGTCGGCGAGCTGCTCGGTGCCGGTGGAGTCCTCGACCAGCAGGGCGAATTCGTCGCCGCCGAGCCGGGCCACCAGGGGGGTGCCGGCGCGGGCGTACCCGGTCTCGTCGGCGACCCGGGTCAGCCGCTCGGCCACGGCCGAGAGCAGCCGGTCGCCGACGCGGTGGCCGAGGGTGTCGTTGACGGCCTTGAAGCCGTCCAGGTCCAGGTAGCACAGGCCGATCCGGCCGGTGCCGCTCTGCTCGTACGACTCCGCCTCCAGCGCGGCCGTCAGGCGCTCGAAGAACAGGGTGCGGTTGGGTAGCCGGGTCACCGGGTCGTGCATCTGCAAGTGCCGCAGCCGGGCCTGCAGTTCGCGGCGGGCACCGATGTCGGCGACCGACACGAGGACGCCGGGCTCGCCGCCGGTCAGCGGGGCGACGGTGACCTGCACCCACACCGAGTGCCCCTCGGGATGCTTCAGCCTGCGGGTGCAGCGCAGCCTGGCCTGCCGGCCGCGCAGGACCTCGCGGTAGGCGTGCCAGGTGCGGGCGTCCGCGGCCAGGTCCACCAGATCGGCGGCGACCCGTCCGGTCAGCCCGTCCGGGTCGGCGCCGAGCAGGCCGCCGAACGCGGGGTTGGCGCTGACGACGAGACCTTCGCGGTCGACGACGGCCATGGCGAGCGGCGCCGCCGCGAAGACACGGCGATAGGTGTTGTGGTTACTGTCTGTGACGGCTGACCGGTCGAGGTCTGCCGCGGGCGTCGGCCCTTCGGACGTTCCGCTCACCGCTCGCTCCCGCAGTGCACTCGATCTCTGTCCGTGCCGGAAAGTGTGCCGATCATAGAGGCTGGCCCGGAGGCCTTCCAGCCACTCTCCAGTGTCCCGGACAGACCACAGGTTCTGACAGATCGTTTCTGCCCGCACCTGGACGGGTTCTTCAGGCCCCCGACCAGTTGTGACGTTCCGTGAGTGTTTCGGGGTGTCGGGCGCCGATGCACGCCGGCGCCCAAACGGGCGTACTCACCCTTCTGGTTCAGGCGAACAGGACGTAGGGCAACAAACTCCCACAATCTGGATTCGGTGTCCCGTGAACCGCGTCCGGAGGTCCTTTCGTGCCCAAGCTGCGCAGCACCGCCGCCGTGTTCACCACGATGTCGGCGCTCGCCGCGACCTCGATCCTCACCGGCCCGTCGGTCGCCGAGCCGTTCTCGACGGCCCCCTGCGCCCTGCACCGCAGCGAGGCCCACCACTCGGAGGGCGTGGACACCTGGAACCCCGACTACACCCGCCCGACCGGCACGCTCGACGCCGCCATGATCTTCCTGTCCTTCCCGGACGCCACCCCCCACACCACTCCCGCCGAGCTGACCGCCGACCACTTCCCGGCCACCAGCCGGTTCTTCGAACAGGCCTCGTACGGACGGTTCACACTGCACCCGCACCCGCTCGACCACTGGCTGCGCATGCCGCAGCCGTCGACCTCGTACGCCATGAAGCGCGACTGGAGCGCCGAAGACCGCGCCGCCTATCTGCGCGACGCGTTCGCCGTGGCCGACCAGCAGGTCGACTTCTCCCGCTACGACGTCGTCTACTTCGTCGCCGACCCGGACGCGCCCGGCGTCGACTCGGACGCGACGAAGGTCGTCAACCTCGACACCCCCATGCACGTGGACGGCACAGACGTGCGCCGGGTCGTCACGGTGTTCGAGAAGCATCCGCCCGACCGGCTGGTCCTCGCCCACGAGACCGGTCACGTCTTCGACCTCCCCGACCTCTACCACCGCCCGGTCGACGGCAAGGGCGACTGGGACACCTACGTCGGCGACTGGGACCTGATGGGCAGCCAGTTCGGGCTGTCCCCGGACCTGTTCGCCTGGCACAAGTGGAAGCTGGGCTGGCTGGATCCGCGCCAGGTGGTGTGCGTGCGGGGTGCCGGGCCGACCCGGCTGACCCTGGAGCCGCTGGCCGCGGGCCCCGGCATCCCGGTGCAGGGCACGACCGGTGCCCCGGCCTTCGGCCTCGGTCATGGCGCGAAACTGGCGGTGGTGCGGACCGGCGCGGACAGTGTCCTGGCCTTCGAGGCGCGCGGTCCGGCGGGCAACGACCGGGCGGGCTGCCGGCAGGGTGTCCTGGTCTACCGGGTGCGCGGTGGTGCGGAGTCCGGCGGCGGTCCGATCGAGGTGGTGGACGCCCACCCGCGCACCGAGGCGTGCTGGGAGAACTCGGTCTACCCGCCCCTGGCCGACGCCCCGGTCTCTCTCGGGGAGAGCTTCACGGTGCCCGAGGAGGGTGTGAAGGTGGAGGTGGAGGGGCGGACGGCGTCCGGGGCGTGGACGGTGAAGATCACGCCGGGACTGGGAGGGTGAATCCCGCCGTCTGCGGGGCTCGGCCGGATTCCGTCTTCCGGGGGACTCGGCTGATGTCGCCTTCTGCGGCGCTCGTGTATACGAAAACAGCGGACCGGAATCTTTCGAAACCGACCCGCCGTCGTACGGGGGTGTGGGTGGCGGAGCCCCCACAACGCGCGGCGAAGCCGCGCAGAAACAGAGATGGCGAGGAGGTTCGCGCTTTCTGCGAACACGCCTCGCCATCGTCATCGTGCGCCGCCAGGGACTCGAACCCCGGACCCGCTGATTAAGAGTCAGCTGCTCTAACCAACTGAGCTAGCGGCGCCTGCTGACGTCGTAGACCTTAGCATCCTGGTCGGCGGGAGGAAAAATCGATATCCGCACCGCGTCCCGGGCCGCCCGTACGGCCGCCCAGAGCATGACCTCGGGGCCCGGCAGCCACGGGTGACGGGTGTCCGGCGCGACCAGCCAGCGCGAGCCGCCGGGGGTGGGGGAGGCGTCGCCGGACAGGGCGGGGACGGTCACCGCGTCTCCCGTGCCGTGGCAGAGCAGCGGCGGTACCGCCTCCGTGCGGTGGGACCCCCACTCCTCCCAGCTCAGCAGCGAGGGCAGCCGCTGAGCCGTGCCGGGGGCGGTGAACAGCAGCATGCGGCCCCGGAACACCGCGACCGGGCCGGATCCCGGCCCCTCGTCCCATAAGCGGTCCAGCATCCGGCGCCCGAAGATCGCCGGGGCGCTCACCACGTCGAAGACGGCGCCGCAGGGGAGGACCAGCGGGGCGTTCGGGCGTTCCTGCCACAGGGCGAGCATGCTGCGCGGATACGTTCCTGCCGAGGCCAGCCACGCGGCTCCGTCGGCGGTGGCACAGGTGACATGCGGTGTGCAGCTCATGCCGATTACATTTACCGGCCGTGAGCACGCGGTTCTCCTGGGTTGCGGAAAACCGGGACAGGGGCGGGCAGGGAGGAGTATCTTGCCCGGCTGGCATATGCCAGCCGTGTGGGCTAGACCGGGTCGACGGGGCTGCGGCCCTCCGTGTCGGCGCCGCGCAGCAGGTCCCGCCCGAACTCCACCATCTTCTTCGCGTAGTCCTCGGTCCACTCCACCCGCGCGGCGATGTCCGCCGGGGTCAGCCGGTCGAACCGGCCCGGATCGGCGAGCTGGGCCGCAGCGACGGCCTGGAACTCCACGGCCCGGTCGGCCGCCGCCTGGAAGGCCAGGGCCAGCTCCGTCGCCCGCGCCAGCAGCGCGCCCGGATCCTCCATCGACTCGAGGTCGAAGAAATGCTCGGGATCGGAGGCCGCCTCCGCGGGCTCGAAGATCAGGGGCGCGGGGCGTAGCCGCGGTTCATGCCGACGCGGCGTGGGCTCCGCCATGTCTCGTCTCCTCCTCGTACGGTTCGGTGGGCCCTGCTCTCAGGTGGGCCACCCTCCATTGTCTCGCGCGAGCGCAAGGGGACCTCGGAGTCGCCGGAAGTCCGCGCACACACCAAGGTCTCAAGGCCGCCGGCTCACTCGATGTTCCGCCAGGTGCGCCAGAACCGCGTGATTCGCCTCCCAGCCGTCCGGGCTGTATCCATTGGCCGCCTCCGGCGGCGTGCCGGACCTCCGTCCGGCAGGTGGGCGGTGCTGGTTCCTGGCTCGCCGGCCCGGCGACGTGTATCCGGTCATGGCTGCCAGGTGACCCGGTGTTCCGCCAGGTGCGCCAGAACCGCGTGATTCGCCTCCCAGCCGTCCGGGCTGTATCCATTGGCCGCCTCCGGCGGCGTGCCGGACCTCCGTCCGGCAGGTGGGCGGTGCTGGTTCCTGGCTCGCCGGCCCGGCGACGTGTATCCGGTCATGGCTGCCAGGTGACCCGGTGTTCCGCCAGGTGCGCCAGAACCGCGTGATTCGCCTCCCAGCCGTCCGGGAACTTCACCAGCGTTCCCAGCTGGACCGGTTCCGTGGACGGGTAGTCGTCCAGGAGGTCGCCGACTCCTGCGCGGCAGACCACGATGCAGGCGTGGCGGTGGCGGGAGGCCAGGACGCACAGGCGGCCGGTCTCCAGGTGGAAGGCGGTGGCGTCGGGGCGGCCGGAGAGGGGGTGGAGGACGACCGTGACGTCGTACTCGCGGCCCTGGAGACGGTTGGCCGTGTCGACGGTGACGTCCGTGACGCCCAGCTCCGCGAGCGCCGAGCGGACCGCCGCCGCCTGGTCGCGGTGGGCCGTGCCGACGGCGATGCGGTCGGGGGTGAGGGGGGTGGGGGCCGGGGAGCGCTCCGAGACGGCCGCGCCCGCACGGTCCAGCAGGCGTCGTACGACCGTCGCCACCGCCCGGACCGCCTGCGGGTCGGTGCGCGGGGTGTGCCGGGCCGGCAGCTCCAGCAGGCCCCAGCCGGATTCCGCCGCCTCGTCGATCACCCGGTCGGGGCCCGAGCCGTCGGAGGGGACGGCGAAGGCGAGACGGCGGTCGTCGGGGCCGGTGCCGCTGCGGAACCGGGTGTAGGGGTAGAAGGCGTCCGAGACCAGCGGGGCCGCCGAGGCAGGGAGGCGCCAGGAGACCGGGAGCCGGTGCTGGGGCAGGCCCGGGTTGTGCGCCAGAAGAGTGGTGACCGCCGAGGCCGAGGGGTCGTACGACAGGCCCGCCCACTGCTCGCTGCCCACGATCGCGAACGGGTCCAGCTGGCCCGGGTCGCCCACGAACAGCGCCCGCTCGAACAGGCCCGCCACGGCCAGCAGGGAGTCCGAGCGCATCTGGTACGCCTCGTCGACGATCGCGTGCCGCCACGGCTCGTCCACCTTGACGTGCGCCCACTTCGCGGCCGTGGACAGGACGACCGGGAGGCCGGTCAGCTCGCCCGCCTTCGCCGACGTGCGGACCTGCGGCAGGTCGTCCAGTGCCTTGTCGTAGGGGTCCGTGTCGCTGCTGTGCAGCCGGCCGACGGGCAGCTCGGGGTTCTTCTCGGCGAGCCGCAGCACCAGGTCGTCCACCTGGGCGTTCGTCTGCGCGACCACCATCAACGGGCGCCCGGCCTCGGCGAGTTCCAGGGCCGCGCGGACCACCAGGGTGGACTTCCCGGCGCCGGGCGGGGAGTCGACGACCACACCGCGCGCAGTGCCCTGCAGGGTGTCGCGGAGGATCGCGGCGGTGGCCTGTGCGGCGGCCGTAGCGGGGTGAGGCGGGGCTCCGTGCATGCGACCCGTCACTGGTTGTGCCATTCGAGTGACGGATGGTAGCGTCGCCGTGTGCTGCGCGAGAACCAAGCCAGCACAGCAACCTCCAATTTCTGGGGAAACCGGGCTGGTTCCAACCCGGCTGGTGCTGATCGCGGAAGACTCGATCTCTCGCTGAGGGATCGAGCGGCGTGAGCCAGGAATCCTGTTCGTTCGCGAGGGGGAGGGTTCAAAGGACGTCCTCCTCGGTCACGGGGTCGGCGATTTCGGGCACGGCGGCCTCGCCCGGCGGGCCGCCGTGCGTCCACGGGGTCTCCTCCGGGTCGGGCAGTTTCGCGCCGCCGCGCTGTTCGTGCTCGAAGAGGGTGAAGCAGACCGCGTCGCCCTTCTCCGGCACCGAACCGGGCTCGGGCTCCTTGCCCCGGCCCATCTTGTCCACGATCCGCAGGACGAGCACGCCCTCGTCCGCGGAGCCCTCGTACCCGACGAACTCCGCGGCCTGCGGCTTGCCGCCGAGCGAGCGGTAGACCTTCGCGCGCTCCGCCAGATGAGGCCGGTCGTCCGTGCGGACCGTCACCAGCGGGCGCGGGCTCGGCCGCCTGCCCTCGCTGTACGCCATGACGACGTCGGTCACCTCGCCCGCGAGGGCCTCCCCGGCCAGCCGCCGCCCGGCCATCACCAGCGGGTCGTCCAGCGCCTCCTGCGCCTCCAGCCGGGCCTGCTCACGCTCGCGCGTGGCCAGCTTGTTCGCCGCCGTCACCGCGTCGTCGCGGCGCGGTTGCGGGGGCTCGCCCGCCACGACCCGGTCCCGGTGGCCGGTGAACGACCAGCGGTCCCGGGTCCACCGCTCCTCGGCATGCGCCCCCTCCGGCAGCGCCCGCAGCAGGTCCAGGCCCCGCCACACCGCGTCCCAGGTGGGCCGGGTGCGGCTCTCGACCAGGGCGCGGATCTCCCGCTCGGCCGCGGTGAGCGCGGCCAGCCGGTCGTCGGCCTCCAGGGCGTCCTCGGCGGCGGCCAGCGCACCGCGCGCGCGGTCGTAGCGCTCGATGGCCGGGGCCAGGAGCTTGTTGTCGAACGCCGGGTCGGTGGCCGGGCCGGCCGGCGGGCACAGCAGCTGGCCGTCGGCGTCGCGGGCGAGTTCGGCCCGGTGGGCTGCCTCGGCGCCGGAGCCGTCCCCGGGCGGGTCGATCCAGGCGAGCAGCGCGCCCAGGTGCTGGTCCTCCAGGCTGGACTGGCCGGTCGCCCAGTGCCGGGACAGCACGTCGGTCAGGGCGAGGAGGAGCGAGGAGCCGGGTACGCGGGCCCGCTCGCCGTAGTGGGTGAGCCAGCGGCCCAGCAGGGGGATGCGGGGTGGCGCCGGGTGGGGCGTCTCCGGGTCCTGCTCGGCGGTCCGGCGAAAGCGCATGGAGCGGCCGAGCAGCCGTACGAAGTCCAGGCCCGCGCGGCTCGGCACGATCAGCTGGGGCGCGTCCGTGCACAGCTCGACCTCGACCTTGACCCGCTTGCCGGTCTCCGGGTCGGTCTCGCCCCGCTCGGCCGCCTCGACGTCCTCCGCGTAGGAGTCGAGGTACGGCAGGACGACGTCGGCCAGCTCGGCGAGGAACGCGAACCGCAGGTCACGGTCGCGGGGCTGGGGCACGACCAGGAGCCGGGGCGCGTCCCGGTCGGTGCCGACCAGCGCGCCGAGCGGGGCGCCGGCCTCACCGGCGGTGGTGAGCGGCACGAACACCAGGGGGCGCTCGGACAGGTGCCGGTGGCGGACGGTCGCGGCCGGCTGGGCGCGTCCGGTGCTGACGGCCTCGAGCCGGGCCAGGGTGGCGATCAGGGACACGGGGCCACCGCCCGGCCGGCCGTGGCGAGTGCCTCCGCGCGCAGGGTCGCCGCCCGGCGCAGGGCGGCCACCGCCGGGTCGTCGGGGTCGCCGCTGTCGCCGCGGGCCGCCGCGAGGACGTCCTCGACCGTCGTCAGACCGCCCAGTTCGGCCCGCAGGGGGCGGCCGAGACGGGTCACGGCATCCGCCGCGCGGGAGCGTTCCCGGCAGTGGAAGGCCAGTTCGCAGGCCGACAGGCACTCGGGCGCGTACGTCGCCGGGACCGCCCCGACGGCCGCCGTCAGCTCCTCGGCCGGGCGGTCCGGTGCGAAGCACATGCCCTCGGGCAGGGCGTCGGCGATCTCCTCGACCCGGGTGAGCCGGGCCAGCTGGCGGGCGGTGACCGCGCGCTGCTTGCGCACGTCCACGGCGGAGGCGGTGGCCAGGTTGGAGAAGTCCTTCGGGCACACCAGCAGTACCCGGTGCCGTACCCGAGGGGCCGGGGCGCTTTCCCCGGCGGGCTCCTCAGCCCGCTCCGGCTCCGCGCCGAGACGGGCCGCGACCTCCTCCAGGGCCAGCACGTACACCGCCGCCTGCCGGGCGGCCGCGCCCACCTTCGCCGGGTCGGCCGAACCGTCCAGCATGGGGAAGGACTTGATCTCCACGACGGTCCAGCTGCCGTCCGGGTGCACGACCACCGCGTCCGGCTCCAGGAACGCCAGCGAGCCCGCCACGTCCAGCGCCAGCATCGGGTGGTCGAGCAGGGTCCAGCCGCCCGCCGCCACGGCCTCGCGCAGCGCCAGCGCCGTGCGGGCCGTACGCCCCTCGGGGCCGTGCGCGGACAGGTCCGGGACGGCCGCCTCGGCGGGCGGCTCCGCGCCCGGATCCAGCCGGGCGTGGACCAGCCGCAGCAGCTCGGCGCCGCCGTCCGCCTTCACCCGTGCCTCGAACGCGTTGCCCCGGGTCAGCGCGAACTGCGACTGCCCGAAGCCGGAGGGCGCGCCCAGCGCGCTCGCCAGCGCCGCCTTGTCCACTCCGGCGCCGTCCAGGATCGCCCGCCTGCGGCACCCGGGGTTCGCGGCGAGCGCCGCGAGGGCGCGCGCGTCCAGGGCCTTGGCCGGTACGTCGGGGCCGCGCAGCTCAGCGAGCCGCTGCCGGAGCCTCTTCCCCTGCGTCGCGGGGGGAGGCGTCCGGTTCGGCTGCGGATGCGCGCTGCGACTCGCGCTGCCGTGGAATTCGCTCACCCGCGGAAGTCTGGCATCCGTCACTGACAATCGGGGAACCCGTGCCCGACGGGACCGCCGGGGTACGGGGGTTGAAGCGGGCCCGCAGCAGATCCGCACCGCGCATCACACGCGGCGCGAGCAGCAGACCCACGCCCATCACGGCCACGCCCGCGACCGCGTCCAGGGAGTAGTGGTTGGCGGTGCCCATGACGACGATCGCGGTCACCAGCGGGTAGACGACGCCGAGGACCTTGGTGAGACGGGTGCCGCCGTGCCGCCACAGCATGACCCCGCACCACAGGGCCCAGCCCACGTGCAGGCTCGGCATCGCCGCGTACTGGTTGGTCATGCCGCCCATGCCGCGCGGCGCGCTGGCCTCGCCGCCCCACCAGCCGTACGAGCTGTACTGGGCCATCGTGTCGACGAAGCCGTGGCCGTCGGCGAGCAGCCGGGGCGGGCAGGTGGGCAGCAGGGTGAAGCCGATCAGGCCTATGAACGTCGACGTCATCAGCCATGTGCGGGCCGCCCGGTAGCGCTCGGCGTGGGCCCGGAACAGCCAGACGAGGATGACGGGCGTGACCAGGTAGTGCAGCGAGGCGTACCAGAAGTCGGCCGGTACGCCGAGCCACGCCTCGCGTGTGAACAGCCGGTTGAGCGGGTGCTCGGCGTTGAGGTGCAGGGCTTTCTCGATGCGCAGGATCGCCAGGCCGTGGTCGACGGCGGAGGAGACGTCACCGCGCGCGAGGAGCCGGCCGGCCGAGTAGCAGCCGTAGACCAGCAGGATCAGGGGTACCTCGGTCCACCACCGCAGCCGGGTTCGGGGGGCCGCCTCGGTGCCCGGTGTCTCGGTCTGCGGCATCCGATGCCCTCCCCCTTCTGCTGCGCGGCGCCCGGCGGGCGACCGTGTCACTTTACGCGGTCCATATCCCGGCCATGCGGGCGCTTCAGACCTCAAAGACGCCGAGATCTCCCGGCGGGTTGCCCCTGTCCCGGGTGAGCGATGATGGAGGGACCCCTCCCCACTTCCGGAAAGGTCTCCCATGGCACCGCGCATCCTGCTGGCCCGGCACGGACAGACGGAATGGTCGCTGTCCGGCAAGCACACCGGCAGGACCGACGTACCGCTCCTGGAGGAGGGCCGGCGCGGGGCCAAGCTGCTCGGCGAACGGCTGCACCGCGCTCCGCTGGACGGGCTGCCGGGTGTCGAGGTGCGGACCAGTCCGCTGGCACGCGCGCGTGAGACGTGCGAGCTGGCCGGGTTCGGGGAGCGGGCCGAGTCCTGGGACACGCTCATGGAGTGGGACTACGGCGCGTACGAGGGCATGACGCCGGCCGAGATCCAGGCCGTGCGGCCGGGGTGGCTGATCTGGCGGGACGGTGTCCCCGAGGGGGAGAGCATCGCCGAGGTCACCGCGCGCGCGGACGAGGTCGTGGCCTGGGCCCGGTCGGCCGACCGTGACGTGCTGGTCTTCGCCCACGGGCACATCCTGCGGTCCATCGGCGCACGGTGGCTCGGACTGCCGCTGGACTTCGCCGCGCGGATACGCCTGAACCCGACCTCGCTGTCGGTGCTGGGCTGGGCGTACGGGGAGCCGGCGATCGAGAGCTGGAACGACTTGGGGCACTTGGCGGGGTAACTGGCTGGTGCTGGGCGGGGGTGGGTCCGCTTTCCGGCGCCGGCAGGGTGCCGCAGGCATCTACAACGGCCACGCAACCGACAGAGCTGCAACCCCAGGGGCGCGGGGCTGTATCGATATGCGGCTCCGCCGCGTGGGCGCGACCAGCCCCCCACGCACCCGCAGACGGCGACGGACCCGACAGTCCCTGCCCCTACGCCCGCCCGGCCCGCGGCAACGACGCATGACGGTCCAGGAAGTCCGACACCCCCGACGCCCGCCGGTGAGGCAACAGCACCCGCGCGGTCCCCGCCAGCATCGTCTGGATCCGGGACGACTGGACCTGGTCCAGCAGATCGAGCACGCACATCGCCGCCGCAGCGGCTTCGTCGGGACGACCCCCGCGGGCCAGGTCGTCGGCCAGTTCGGCGGTGTACAGGGCGATGTTGCGGGTGAAGTGGGGATCCTGGAGGCCCGCCGCGCGCCGGGCGTGCCGGGACGCGCGCCGCCAGTCGCCCAGCGTCGACCAGCACTGCGCCTCCAGCCCCTCCAGCTCGGCCTCTCCGTAGAAGCTCATCCACTCGGGGTCGGCGTCCGAGTGGCCCCGCTCGAAGAGGGCCTGGGCCCGGGCCAGTGCCTGTTCGCAGCCGGCGCGGTCGGCGAGCCCCGCCCAGCCGCCCGCCTCGCGCAGGGCGAGCAGGGACATCAGACGGGCGGAGCCCAGGGGGCGGGCGACGCGCTGGGCCGCCTGCGCGGCGCGCACCGCCTCGCGGGGGCGGCCGGCGTCACGGGCCAGGAACGCCGTGTTGCAGAAGGCATGGGCCTCCAGACCGGCGTCGCCGGTCATCCGGGCTGTCGCGAGCGCCTCCGCGTAGTGCGAGCGGGCGTCGTCGAAGCGCCCGGAGTCGTGGGCCAGCCAGCCCACGGAGATGGCGAGTTCACCGGCGCCCGAGTGCAGCCGCTCGGCGGTCGTCTGCCGGGTCGCGCCGGCGTCCAGGAGCGCGTAGGCAGCACGCAGCGGCGCTGCAGCGCGTCGGTACAGGCCGTCCGCGCCGTGCCGGTCGTCGAGCAGCCGGATGCGGCGGACGGCCTCCTCCAGGGCGGCCGCCTCGGGGGTTCCGGCGCGGCGCAGCGGCCGGGCCGCCGCCACGGCGTCGGTGGCGAGCCCCAGCGGGCCCATGGTGGCGACGGCGACCGTGGCGCCTCCGCCGGTCATGAATGCGCGACGCAGCACGTCGCTCTCCTCGTGGTTCAGGTGGTCGTTCTCGTACGGCTCGTGCGGGTCGTACGGGTTCTGCGGGTCGTACCGGTCCGTCGTGTCATACGGCTCGCAGGCCCCCCGCGTCTCAGCAGTACCGAACGCCGGGGGCGTGTCCCCGGGCGAACGCGCCGCGCGTCCACGGACGGAGGAGCGCGGCGCGAAGCCGAGGTCGGTGAGCGTGCGACCGGGGAACATGTGCAGGAACACCCGTTCGTAGGCGTAGTTGGGGCAGCGGATCTCACCCGCCTCGACCCTGCCGACGTAACGCGCGTCACAGCTCACCCGCTCGCCGATCTCGCGGGCGGCCCGCCGCACCAGTGCCGCGAACTCGGCCGGTGAGCGCCGGCCGCGCAGCTGCCGGAAGGCGAGGTTCGGCCGGGGTGGCCGTTCGGGCTGTGACGAGGTCTCGGTTGACGACGCCATGGCCGGGTCCTCTCGTGCGAACCGTCGAACCATGCCGGATCCGGGGTGGATTCGGGCTGAGTTGTCCGAGTGGCACCCTGGTCCCGGCGAGCAAGAACGTACCTGCTGTGTCGGACCCGCCACGCTGTGTTTGGCTACAAACCGGATATCTCATCCACGATCTGCCATGAACTGCCATCCTTTGCGGCGCACTTGTGCCGTAGCCGTTGACGCGCTCGCGCGTTGGACTCCGTGGACTGCAAGAGGGCAGCGTGGTGGAGGCCGGCATGGAGACCAGCCAGAGCAACGAACCTTGTATGCCGGACACGCCGGTTGCGGCGCCGTCGGTGACGGCGGGCGACGCGGCATGCGACCTCGTGACGGTGCCGACCCGGCAGGGGCTGGAGGCGGTCGACATCCTGCGGCGGGGGGCCGGGGAGGCGGTGGGGCGCGTCCTGCACGACGACGGATGCGACACCCTCGGCTTCCTGGTGCCGGCGGGCACCGCCGCCTGCTGGGACGTACCGGGCAGCACGTGCACCGAGACGAACGGGCAGGGGCTGCGGCTCGCCCCGCAGCCGCCGGTCGAGGGCTCCGACTGGCTGCTGCCGCCCGGCGAGGCCGACCTGGCGACCGATCCGGTGGTGCTGCGCCGGGCCCTCGGGGAGGCGGCGCGGCTGATCAAGGCGGCCGACAGCTGCCGGTGAAGCGGGCGACCGCCGCAGCTGCGAAAATGGACCGATGGGCAGGTCCAGGAACAACCGGCGCAGGTCGGCCGCCGTCGAGGCCGTGGTGGAAACGGTCGACGGCGGGCTCGCGCAGCTCATACCCGACCCGGACCGCGCCCGCGCCTGGACGCTGCTGATCGACGGTGCGCCGCAGTCGCACGTCGACCTGGACGACCCGGCGTGCCTCTCCTTCGAGTACCAGCGTCGTCTCGGCCATGTCATCGACCTCGTCGCCCCGCCCGGCAAGCCGGTGCAGGCGGTGCACCTCGGCGGCGGCGCCCTCACCCTCGCGCGGTACGTCGCCGCCACCCGCCCCCGCTCCACCCAGCAGGTCGTCGAGCGGGACACGGCCCTCGTCCAACTGGTCCGACGCGAGTTGCCGTTGGATCCGAACGCCCGGATCCGGGTCAGGTCGGCTGATGCCCGCGAGGGTCTTGCCAAGGTGCCGGACGGCTGGGCCGACCTGGTCATCGCCGACGTGTTCAGCGGCGCCCGGACCCCCGCCCACCTCACCTCCACCGAGTTCCTGGACGAGGTCCGCCGGGCCCTGAAGCCCTCCGGTGTCTACGCCGCCAACCTCGCCGACGGCCCGCCGCTCGCCCATCTGCGCGGCCAGATCGCCACCGCCGCCGCCCGCTTCCCGGAACTCGCTCTGATCGCGGACCCGGCCGTGCTGCGCGGCAAGCGCTTCGGCAACGCCATCCTGGCCGCCTCCGACCTCCCGCTCCCACTGCCCGAACTCACCCGCCGCGCCGCCTCCGACCCACACCCCGCCCGCGTCGAACACGGCAGGCAACTCCTCGACTTCACCGGCGGCGCCACCCCCGTGACGGACGCGGCGGCAGTGGCCTCCCCGGCCCCGCCGCCCTCGGTGTTCCGCTGAGCCACCCGCCGGGGGTCAGTACGTGCCGACCTCCACATGCGGCGGCCCGTCGTGCCAGGTGCAGAACACCGACACCCGGTCCGCGCCGCTGCTGAACTCCACCCGGATCCACGTCTGCGTCTTCCACACCTGCATCGACCAGCCGGTGCCCGGGGTCGCCGAGACGAGGGTCGCGCTCGACCTGCCCAGGTCGAAGACCGCCCGGCCGCCGTCGGTGTCGTAGGCCTTGACCTGGCCGGAGGTGGTGGCGGACGGGGTCGGGGGCGAGGTGGTGCCGCCGGACGGTGTCCGGGAGGGGGCGGGGGTCGGTGATTCGGGTGATCTGCTCTTCGACGGGGACGGCCGGGTGCTCGGCGGATCCGGCGGCTTCGAGCGCTGCGTGGTCGTGTCCGCCGCCGTGATCGGCAGGGCGCGCGGCGGGTCGTACGCCGTCCCCGCCATCACCGTGTGCACGCCCCACCACGACAGCGTGACCGCCGCTCCGGTGGCGAGCAGCCACGCCAGTACGTGTACGAGTCCTCTGCGCATCGCGGGCCATACTGCCTCAGGGGTACGGCCGTGCGCACTCGCCCCGAGTTATCCACAGGCTCCGGCCGGCGTCGGCCGTATGGCGTACGGTGCGGCGCATGGCAAGTGTGCTCGTGGTCGAGGACGACCAGTTCGTACGCTCGGCGCTCATCCGGCATCTGACCGACGCCTCACACACCGTGCGCAGCGTCGGTACGGCACTGGAGGCGCTGCGCGAGGTCGCCCATCTCCGTTTCGACGTGGTCATCCTGGACCTCGGACTGCCCGATCTGGACGGCTCCGAGGCCCTGAAGATGCTGCGCGGCATCACCGACGTGCCCGTCATCATCGCCACCGCGCGGGACGACGAGGCGGAGATCGTCCGGCTGCTCAACGCCGGGGCGGACGACTACCTGACCAAGCCGTTCTCGGTCGAGCACCTGTCCGCGCGGATCTCGGCCGTGCTGCGCCGGGCCCGCTCCGGCGGCGCGGAGACCCCGCCCTCGCCGGTCATCCGGGTCGGCGGGCTGACCGTCGATCCGCTGCGCCGCCAGGCCGAACTGGACGGTGCCCGGCTCGACCTGACCCGCCGCGAGTTCGACCTGCTCGCCTTCCTCGCCGGCCGCCCCGGTGTCGTCGTGGCGCGCAAGGAACTCCTCGCCGAGGTCTGGCAGCAGTCCTACGGCGACGACCAGACCATCGACGTCCATCTGTCCTGGCTGCGCCGGAAGTTGGGGGAGACGGCCGCCCGGCCGCGCTATCTGCACACCCTGCGGGGGGTCGGCGTGAAGCTGGAGCCGCCGGTGCTCGCCGACGGGGAAGGTGAGCCGCCGCGATGAGATGGGCCCTGGTCAAGGTGTGCCTGGCGGTCACCACGATGGTCGTGGTCGCCTTCGCCGTGCCGCTCGGTCTCGTGGTCCAGGAAATGGCCCGCGACCGCGCCTTCTCCAACGCAGAGCGCGAGGCCGCCGCGGTCGCCCCCGCGCTGTCCATCACCACCGACCGGGACAAGCTGGAGCGGGTGGTGGCCTCCGCCGGTGCCGACTCCGGGATGGCCGTGCACCTGCCCGCCGCCGACGGCGGGGCAGCGCTCGACCTCGGCCGGCAGCGTGCCGCCCACCGGGACATCGAGGCCGTACGGAAGATGGGACGCGCCTCCACCACCTCGGTCGGCGGCGGCTCCACGCTGCTGCAGCCGGTCGCGCTCAGCTCCGGCACCGCGGTCGTCGAGGTGTACGTCCCCGAGTCCGAGGTGAGCAACGGCGTCGGCACGGCCTGGGCGGTGCTCGCCGGCGTCGGCCTCGCGCTGATCGTCGGCTCGGTCGCGGTCGCCGACCGGCTCGGGGTGCGCATGGTGCGGCCCGCGCAGCGACTGGTCGAGGGGGCGCACGAGCTGGGCGAGGGCAAGCTGGGCGCCCGGGTGCCCGAGGAGGGCCCGAACGAACTGAGGCTCGCGGCGGTCGCGTTCAACGCCATGGCCGACCAGGTCGTCCAACTCCTGGCGAACGAGCGCGAGCTGGCGGCCGACCTCTCGCACCGGCTGCGTACCCCGCTGACCGTGCTCCGGCTGAACGCGGCCTCCCTCGGTGGCGGTCCGGCCGCCGAGCAGACCCGGACCGCCGTCGCCCAGCTGGAGCGGGAGGTCGACACCATCATCCGTACGGCCCGGGAGGCCAAGCCGCAGACCGCCGCGGCCGGGCCCGGCGCCGGGTGCGACGTGGCCGAAGTGGTCCGCGAGCGCATGGAGTTCTGGTCCGCGCTCGCCGAGGACGAGGGCCGCAAGTGGCGGGTGGCCGGGGTGGAGCGGCCGGTGCGCATACCGGTGGCCCGCGCCGACCTGGCGGCCGCGCTGGACGCGCTGCTCGGCAATGTCTTCCGGCACACCGCCGAGGGCACCGCCTTCGCGGTCGACGTGCACAACGGCGAGGACGCGGTGATCGTGCTGGTCTCCGACGCGGGCCCCGGCATACCCGACCCCGAGGCGGCGATGGCCCGCGGCCGCGGTTCCGGCAGCGCGGGCTCGACCGGCCTCGGCCTCGACATCGTGCGTCGGCTCGCGGAGGCCACCGGCGGCGACGTCCGCATCAGTTCCTCGGTGCTGGGCGGCACCGAGGTGCGGATCTGGTTCCAGCTGGACGGGCGCAAGCCGGGGGGCCGGGGGCACCGCGGGGCGGTGCGAAGACGCCGATCGGGCAAATTGGTCTCGACCTTTAACCGTCCCCGATCCCTTCCTTAAGCGCACCATAAGATCCCCAACGGTCGTCCCTATCAAGCCGTTTGTCCGATTCTCGCTCGCTAGCGTGCTGCCGCACCCCACCCCCGTGAACACCGAAGGCAGGCACGCGCATGAGCACGCACCGGCGCAGGATCAGTGGCAGGAACAAGGCGATCGGCGGCCTGGTGGCAGCGGCCGTGGTCGGTGGCGGCGCGGTCCTGCTGACCGGCACGGCGAACGCGGCCGGCGTGAACGCCGCGTACACCAAGACCAGCGACTGGTCGACGGGCTACACCGCGCAGTACGTGGTCACCAACAACAGCGGCCAGGCGGAGAAGACCTGGACGCTGGAGTTCGACCTCCCCGCGGGCGCGAAGCTCAGCTCGCTGTGGAACGGCGAGTCGAGCGTGAGCGGTCAGCACGTCACCGTGAAGCCGGCCAAGTGGGACACCGAAGGCCTCGCGCCCGGCAAGTCGGTCACCGTCGGCTTCGTCGTCAACGGCGCTGGGGACCCCTCCGGTTGCCGTATCGACAACGCGAGCTGTTCCGCGGACGGCGGCGCGACCCCCGAGCCGAGCGGCCGTCCGACCCAGACCCAGTCGGCGACCCCGACCCCCACCAAGAGCGCGACCCCGACCCAGAGCGCCACCCCCACCCAGAGCGCGACGCCCACGCCGACCGGCAGCACCGGCAGCGGCACCACCGCCTCCGCCGGCTTCGCGCCCTACGTCGACACCTCCCTCTACCCGGCCTTCGACCTGCTCGCCGCGGCCGACGCGACCGGCGTGAAGAACTTCAACCTCGCCTTCATCACCGACGGCGGCGGCTGCACCCCCAAGTGGGGCGGTGTCACGGACGTCACCAGCGACGGCGTGGCCGCGCAGATCGGCTCGCTGCGCGCCAAGGGCGGTGACGTCCGGGTCTCCTTCGGCGGCGCCTCCGGCTCCGAGCTGGCCACCACCTGCTCCTCGGCGGACGCGCTGGCCGCGGCCTACGGAAAGGTCGTCGACGCGTTCAAGCTGACCAAGGTCGACTTCGACGTCGAGGGCGGCGCGCTGCCCAACACGGCCGCCAACACCCGCCGCGCCCAGGCCATAGCCAAGCTCCAGGCCCAGCACCCGGGCCTGGACGTCTCCTACACCCTCCCGGTGCTGCCGCAGGGCCTCACCCAGGACGGCGTGAACCTCCTGTCCGACGCCAAGTCCAACGGTGTGAAGATCAACGCCGTCAACATCATGGCGATGGACTACGGCCCCTCGTTCAGCGGCGACATGGGCGACCTGGCCGAACAGGCGGCCACCGCCACCCAGGCGCAGGTCAAGAGCGTGCTCGGGCTGTCCGACTCCGCCGCCTGGAAGGCGGTCGCGGTCACCCCGATGATCGGCGTCAACGACGTCTCCTCCGAGGTCTTCAAGGTCGACGACGCCACCCAGCTGGTGACCTTCGCCAAGTCCAAGGGCCTCGGCGGGCTCTCCATGTGGTCCGCGGCCCGCGACAAGCAGTGCGACGGCGGCACCAAGCCCACCGCCGACGCCACGTGCAGCTCGATCACCCAGGACAAGTTCGCGTTCTCGAAGGCGTTCGGCGCCTTCAAGTGACACGCGGGGCGGCGTGAGTTCTGCACCAACTCGGCATGATCATGCCTATATAGTTCCGGCCCGGGTCGATCTTCGGCCCGGGCCGGCCGCCGTCCGCACAGGGACGCACGGCCCGTTCGACATGCCATCACCCGGGCCGTTGCTGCCCGGGACGCACCACTTCGGGGGAACAATGCCGTCCATCCGCCATGCCCTGGTCGCCACCGTCCTGGGCTGCGCCGCGCTCACCCTGGCCGCCTGCCAGCCCACCGACACCACCGCCGAGGCCGACGGCACCGCCAGTCCGTCGGCCTCCGCGAGCCCCTCCGCCAAGGGCGGCACCAAGGGGGGCTGCCCGACCCTCGCCAAGGGCCACAAGTACGTCCTGGTCGAGAGCGTCTCCGGCGCCATGAACACCCTCACCACCAAGGACGCCGTACAGCACTGCAGCTCCAGCGAGGGCGCCTTCTACCAGGCGACCGGGAAGGAGCACGAGTACACCGTCGAGTCCGGCGACACCCCCATCACGGTCCTGCACGTGAAGAAGAGCGGCCCGGCGAAGACGACCGCCGCGGGCGGCGGCCTCCAGCACATCCGTGTCTGCGTCAACGGCACCGAGCAGGACACCGCCACCGCCAAGGCCGACACCAGCGACTGCTACGGCGAGAACTTCTTCGACGTGGCCGTGGGCAGCGACGGCAAGCTCACCGAGATGACCGAGCTGTTCGGCTCCTGACCGGCGAGGCGCGGGCCCCCCGGGGGGGGGGGGCCCCGCGCCTCTTCCCGCTAGTGGGCCTGCACCGCCGGCAGCGCCCCCGTCCGGGCCGCCTCGCCGTACCACCGTGCGCTCGACTTCGGCGTCCGCTCCAGCGTCGCGTAGTCCACGTACACCGCGCCGAACCGCTTGTCGTAGCCGTACGCCCACTCGAAGTTGTCCAGCAGGGACCACAGGTAGTAGCCGCGCACGTCCGCGCCGTCGGTGAGGGCGCGACGGACCGCCGAGAGGTGGCCGTGCAGGTAGGCGATGCGCTCGGGGTCGTGCACCCGGCCGTCCGGGTCGGGCTTGTCGTCGTAGGCCGCGCCGTTCTCCGTCACGTACAGCGGCAGGCCCGGGGCCTCCCGCGTGTACCGCATGATCAGCTCGTGCAGGCCCGTCGGGTCGATCGTCCAGCCCATCTCGGTGCGCTCGCCCGGGCTCTGGTGGAACAGGACGTCGTCCGCGGCCGGCCAGGGGGAGTGGTCGCTGGCGCCGTGGCCGTCCGCCCGCGGGCCCCGGACCTTGTCGGGGGCCGCCGAGACCAGGGTCGGCGTGTAGTAGTTCAGGCCGAGTGTGTCCAGCGGCACGTTGATCGCGCCGACGTCGCCGTCGAGGACGTACGACCAGTCGGTGACCGAAGCCGTCGAGGAGAACAGGGTCTCGGGGTAGGCCCCGTGCAGCATCGGGCCGTGGAAGATCCCGTTGGCCAGGTCGTCGATGCGGCGGGCCGCCGCCAGGTCGGCCGGGTCCTGCGAAAGCGGCCGTACCACGGAGGAGTTGAGGCTGACGGCGATCTGGTTGCGGGCCGGCATCGCCGAGCGCAGGGCCGTCGTGCCCAGGCCGTGGGCCAGGTTGAGGTGGTGGGCCGCGCGCAGGGAGGCGGCCGGGTCGGTGCGGCCCGGGGCGTGGACGCCGGAGCCGTAGCCCAGAAAGGCGCTGCACCAGGGCTCGTTGAGGGTGATCCAGTGCTCCACCCGGTCGCCCAGCGCCTCGCCGACCAGCTGCGCGTACTCGGCGAACCGGAGCGCGGTGTCCCGCTCCGGCCAGCCGCCCGCGTCCTCCAGCTCCTGCGGCAGGTCCCAGTGGTAGAGCGTGAGCGCCGGCTTGATCCCGGCGGCCAGCAGCTCGTCCACCAGCCGGCGGTAGAAGTCCAGGCCCACCTGAACCGCCGGCCCCCGCCCGGTCGGCTGCACCCGGGACCAGGAGACGGAGAAGCGGTAGGCGTTCAGGCCCAGCTCCGCCATGAGCGCAACGTCCTCGCGGTAACGGTGGTAGTGGTCGACGGCGATGTCACCGGTCTCGCCGCCGGCCGTCCTGCCCGGCGTATGGCTGAAGGTGTCCCAGATCGAGGGGGTGCGGCCGTCCTCCCGCACCGCCCCCTCGATCTGGTAAGCGGAGGTCGCGGCGCCCCAGAGAAAGGCGGGAGGAAAGGTCACGGACGTAACGGACTCAGGCATGGAAGCGCTCCCATTGGGGTCGTGGAAGACCGACGAGACGAGTGGGGTGGAGAGAGGGAGGAGAGGGAGGAGAGGGCGGAGAGGGCGGAGAGGGCGGAGAGGGCGGAGAGGGAGGGGAGAAAAGAGGAGGGCAGGGGGCCGGGGCGGCGGTGGCCCGGCCCCCGCAGTGAGCGGTCAGCCCTTGATCGCGCCCTGCATGATCCCGCCCACGATCTGCTTGCCGAACAGCAGGAAGGCGATCAGCAGCGGCAGCGTGCCGAGCAGCGCACCCGCCATGATCACCGCCTGGTCCGGGACATAGCCGGTGCCGAGCGAGTTCAGGGCCACCTGCACGGTCGGGTTCTGCTGGTTCAGGGCGATGATCGGCCACAGGAAGTCGTTCCACGCGAACACGAAGGTCAGCAGGCCGAGCACCGCCATCGCGGGCCGGGCGGCCGGGAACACCACGTGCCACACGATCCGGATGCTGCTCGCCCCGTCCACCCGGGCCGCCTCGATCAGCTCCGACGGCAGCGCCTGGAGCAGGTACTGCCGCATGAAGAACGTGCCGAACGCGGTCACCAGACTCGGCAGGACCACCGTCTGCAGCTGGTTCGACCAGCCCAGGTCCGACATCCACAGGTACAGCGGTACGACGGCCAGCTGCGGCGGGATCATCATCGTGCCGATGGTCAGCAGCAATAGCAGCCCGGAGAACCGGAACCGCAGCTTGGCGAAGGCGAAGCCGGCCAGCGTGGAGAACAGCACGGTGCTCACCGTGATCGTGCCCGCCACGATCACGGAGTTGAACATCGCGGTGCCGAGCCCGGCCTCGTCCCAGGCGGCCTGCAGGTTCTTGAACAGGTTGCCGCCGAACCACAGGGGCGGCGGAGTCTGGGCCAGCCGCCCGGAGGTGCGCGAGGCCGCGATCGCCGTCCACACCAGCGGGGCCAGCGAGACCAGCGCGAAGACGGTCAGCACGACGTACGTCACCGGGCCCGCGTGCAGCTGCTTGCCCGCGCCCATCACCCGGCGCCGCCTCACCTTCGCGGCGGGCAGGGTCACTTCACTGGTCGTCATTGGGACTTCCTCAGCCGTCGGGTGAGCAGCAGGTTGACCGCGGCGATGATCAGCAGGATCAGGAACATCGACCAGGCGATCGCGGACGCCTTGCCGAGATTGCCGATGATCCAGCCCTGGTCGTACATGTACAGGCCGAGCGTCTGGTACTGGTGCTCGGAGCCGCCCTTGGACCCGCTGACCCCGCCGAACAGCAGGGGCTCACCGAAGAGCTGGGTGGCGCCGATGGTGGAGACGACGATCGTGAACAGGATCGTGGGCCTGAGCTGCGGGATCGTCACATGCCGGAACTGCTGCCAACGGTTGGCGCCGTCGATCGCCGCCGACTCGTACAGATCCGTCGGGATCGCCTGCATCGCGGCCAGGTAGATCAGCGCGTTGTACCCGGTCCACCGCCAGATCACGATCGAGGACACCGCGAACTGCGAACCCCAGTCGGACTCCCGCCAGTTGACCGGATCCACCCCGAAGAAGTGCAGGATCCAGTTGACCATGCCGCCGTCCCACGAATACAGCAGCGTGAACACCAGGGTCGCGGCGGCCACCGAGGTGGCGTACGGGGTCAGCATCACGACCCGCCACACGGTCGAGCCGCGCAGCCGGTAGTTCAGCAGGTGGGCGAGGCCGAGCGCGGCCAGCAGCTGCGGAACCGTCGAGATCAGACCGATGGTGAACGTGTTCTCCAGGGCGTTCCAGAAGAAGTCCGAGGACAACAGGTGCTGGTAGTTGTCCAGGCCCGCCCAGGTCTGGTGGTCCAGCGCCGACAGCTGGACGTCGTGCAGCGAGTACCAGGCCGTGTAGAGCAGCGGGACCAGCGTGAAGGCCCCGAACAGGACGAAGAAGGGGGCGACGAACGCGTACGGCGACGCCTTCATGTCCCAGCGGTACAGCCGGCTGCGCCAGGAGTCGGTGTCCGCCGGCGTACCGCGACCGTGAGCGCCCCGGGCCGCGCCCGGCGAGCTGCCGGACGCGGCCTCGGCGCTCGACGCGGAGTGCGCGAGAGCCTGCTTGGAGCTGGTCACTGGCCGAGCACGTCCTTGATCTCCTTGGTGGCCGCGTCCCAGCCCTGCGCGGGCGACTTGCCCTTCTGCTCGACCTGGAGGATGCCGACGTCGGTGATCGCGGTGTTGATCGGCTGGTCCTTCGTGCCGAAGTACTGCGTCGGGATGGTCTTCGCCGAGTCGGAGAAGATCTGCGTGATCGGCGCGTTCGAGAAGTACGCCGTGGTGTCGGCGGCCGGCTTCAGGCTCGCGTACGCCGACGGGGTCGACGGGAAGCTCGCCTGCTTGGCGAAGACCTTGGCCTGCTGCTCGGGCGCGGTCAGCCACTTGGCCAGCTCGACGGCCTCCTTCTGGTGCTTGGTCGCCGTCGGCACGCCGAGGAAGGAGCCGCCCCAGTTCGCCGCGGTCGGGGCCGCCGCCACGTCCCACTTGCCCTTGCCGGAGTCACCGGACTTCTGCTCGATGTAGCCGATCATCCAGGCGGGGCAGGCGACGGTGGCGAAGGTGCCGTTGGCGTAGCCCTGGTCCCAGGTCGGGTCGAACTGCTTCAGCTTCGCCGACATGTCGCTGCTCGCGACGGACATCGCCACGTCCCAGGCCTTCTTCACACCGGTGGACTTGTCCCAGACGACGTTGCCGTCCTTGTCGTAGTACCGCTCGTCGCCACCGCCCAGGGCCGCGTTGTAGACGGAGGACGCGGAGTCCACGAACTTGGTGCCCTTGGGCGCCTTCTTCATGTACTGCTTGCCGACGTCGACGTACTTGGCCCAGTCGCCCTTCCACATGCCGGCGAGCTTGGTCCGGTCGGTCGGCAGCCCGGCCTTCTGGAGCAGGTCCTTGCGGTAGCAGATGGCCATCGGGCCGATGTCGGTCCCGAGCCCGATGAGCTTGCCGTCCTTGGTCGTGGCCTGGGCGTTCTTCCAGTCCAGCCACTGCGACTTGTCGACGTCCTTGCCGAGGTCGACGAACTTGCTCCCCTGCGTCTGGACGGCCTCGGTGATGTTTCCGACCTCGATGGCCTGGAGGTCGTCGGTGCCGGAGCCGGCCTGGAGGCGGGTGAGCACCTTTGGCCAGTACACGTCGGTACGGGTGGTGACGTTCTCCTTGATGTTGATGTTCGGATGGAGCTTCATGTACTCGTCGTAGAGGCCGGCCTGCTTGTAGCCGAAGACGCCGAAGGTCCCGACGGTCAGCGTGATCTTGCCCTTGCCACTGCCGTTGCCGCCGTCCGCGTTCGACGAACCGTCGTCCGAGTCGTTGGCGCAGCCGGCCAACAGCCCTGTGGTCAGCGCGGCGACGGCCACGAAGGCCCCCAGCCTGCGGGACCGGCGGATGCTCGTGCGCATTGCGTCCTCCTGTTGCCTGACGTGCCGACCCCCCGGCCAACTGCATGGTTGGGCCCGTTTTACTCGCTGCGGCTCGGGCGGGGAACGTGCGGGACGTGTATGTGTCAGGTACTGTGGGAGCGCTCCCACCAGTGATGTGTTGAAGAGTCGTCGGTTCGGGGCGGGGTGTCAAGGGACCGGACGCGGACGGATGTGTTCAGTTATCTGAGCGTTAACTGGCATTCCCCGGAGGTCCGGTGCCGCTCGCCGCTCCGGCCAGGACTGTTAGATTCCAGCCAGCCGGATGTTGGTGCGAGGGAGGCGGAGCCCATGGCAAGCCACGGAGCGCGGGGCCGGAGCGGGGGGCGGCCCACGCTCGAGGAGGTGGCCGCACGGGCCGGGGTCGGCCGGGGCACGGTCTCGCGGGTGATCAACGGCTCGCCGCGGGTCAGTGAGGGGACCCGGGCGGCGGTCGAGGCGGCGGTCGCCGAACTCGGCTACGTCCCCAACACGGCGGCCCGCGCCCTCGCGGCCAACCGCACCGACGCCATCGCGCTGGTCGTCCCCGAGCCGGAGACCCGGTTCTTCGCGGAGCCGTACTTCTCGGACATGCTGCGCGGTGTCGGCAGCGAACTGTCCGAGACGGAGATGCAGCTGCTGCTGATCTTCGCGGGCAGCGACCGGGAGCGGCAGCGCCTCGCGCAGTATCTGGCGGCCCACCGGGTGGACGGCGTGCTGCTGGTCTCGGTGCACGCCGACGACCCGCTGCCCGACCTGCTCGCCCAGCTGGAGATCCCGGCGGTGATCAGCGGTCCGCGCTCGGCCGAGGAGGCGCTCACCTCGGTGGACTCGGACAACTACGGCGGCGGCCGCTCGGCCGTGGAGCATCTGCTCTCCCGGGGCCGCCGCAGGATCGCCCACATCACCGGCCGCCTCGACGTCTACGGCGCCCAGCGCCGCGTCGACGGCTACCGCGACGCCCTGCGGGACGCGGGCCTGGAGGTGGACGAACTCCTCGTCGAGCCGGGGGACTTCACCGAGGAGGGCGGCCGGCGGGCGATGGCGACGCTGCTGGAGCGCCACCCCGACCTGGACGCGGTCTTCGCCGGCTCCGACGTCATGGCGGCGGGCGCCCGCCAGGTGCTGCGCGAGGCGGGCCGCCGGATCCCGGACGACGTGGCACTGGTCGGTTACGACGACTCGGCCATCGCCCGCCACATGGACCCGCCGCTGACCAGTGTGCGCCAGCCCATCGAGGAGATGGGCCGCGCGATGATCGACCTGCTGCTCACGGAGATCGCCGACCGCCGCCCGGCCATGTCCCGGGGGCTGGAGCGGCGGCACGCGGTGCTGTCGGCGGATCTGGTGGTGCGGGCGTCGTCGTGACGCCCGTCGTGCTGCGGGACTGCCCCTGACCAGGGGCAGTGGACGCGGAAAACGAATCAGCCGGTGACCCGTCTTGCGACGGAGTCACCGGCTGATTACTCAGGGTGAGTGACGGGACTCGAACCCGCGGCATCCTGGACCACAACCAGGTGCTCTACCAGCTGAGCTACACCCACCATGACCGGTCGTCGACTTGGTGGTTTCCCCGACCGGCCGAGAAGAAGTCTACAGGGTCCGAAGGGGTGCTCGCGCACAGGTTTTCGCGGGGGCCTCCGACGCGGTCCTACGGCGCGGGAAGGACGTGCTTGGCGGCGATCGCCTTCGCGGTGTCGGAGTCCGGTCCGGGCTGCGGGACGAAGACGGCCTCGCGGTAGTAGCGCAGCTCGGCGATCGACTCGCGGATGTCGGCGAGGGCGCGGTGGTTGCCGTTCTTCTCAGGGCTGTTGAAGTACGCCCGCGGGTACCAGCGGCGGGCGAGCTCCTTGATGCTGGAGACGTCCACGATCCGGTAGTGGAGGTAGTCCTCCAGGGTCGGCATGTCCCGCAGCAGGAACCCGCGGTCGGTGCCGACGGAGTTGCCGCACAGCGGGGCCTTGCCCGGCTCCTTCACCCACTGCCGTACATACGCCAGCACCTGCTCCTCGGCGTCGGCCAGCGTCGTGCCCCCGGCCAGTTCGTCGAGAAGGCCGGACGCGGTGTGCATCTGACGCACCACCTCCGGCATCGTCTCCAGCGCCGAGTCCGGCGGACGGATGACGATGTCCACCCCCTCGCCGAGTACGTTCAGCTCGGAGTCGGTGACGAGGGCGGCCACCTCGATGAGAGCGTCGTCGGACAGCGAGAGGCCGGTCATCTCGCAGTCGATCCACACCATGCGATCGTTCATGCGACCACCCTAAAGCTGACGTCCGCATTTGGGATGCCCCGTGTCGGTGCTGGACTCGCTTGCGGCTGCCGCCCCCGGGCCGGGACACGGCAGGACGGAGAGAGGGGGCGGGTGTGTGCCCGCCCCCTCTCTCTGTGCGCCTCGTTCAGTGGCCGGTGCGCGGCCCCGGCAGCAGGCTCACCGCGCCCGCGGCCTGCCGGCGGCTCTGCATCGGCACCGCGCTCTCCCGCTCCGGGTGCAGCACGGCGGGCGGTGCGCCCATCGGGCCGTGGCCGGGCAGGCCGACGGGTGCACCCGTCGGGCCGGACGGGGTCATCGGCGGCTCGGTGTCACCGTGCCGCTCGCCCTGCGGCCGCCGGGCGCGGTAGGCGGCCCGGTAGGCGGCGGGGGACGAGCCGAGCTGGCGGCGGAAGTGCCCGCGCAGCGCGACCGGTGAGCGGAAGCCGCAGCGTCCCGCCACCTCGTCCACCGAGTAGTCCGACGTCTCCAGCAGCCGCTGTGCCTGCAGCACCCGCTGGGTGATCAGCCACTGCAGCGGTGCGCTGCCGGTGAGCGAGCGGAACCGGCGGTCGAACGTACGGCGGCTCATATAGGCGCGTGCCGCCAGTGTCTCCACGTCGAACTGCTCGTGGAGGTGTTCCAGCGCCCAGGCGACGACCTCGGCCAGCGGGTCGGCGCCGATCTCCTCGGGTAAAGACCTGTCGAGGTAGCGCTCCTGACCGCCGCTGCGGCGCGGCGGGACCACCAGCCGGCGGGCCAGCGCGCCGGCCGCCTCGTTGCCGTGGTCCGTCCGCACGATGTGCAGACACAGGTCGATCCCCGCGGCCGTGCCGGCGGAGGTCAGTACGTCTCCGTCGTCGACGAACAGTTCGCGTGGATCCACGTGCACCGACGGATAGCGCTTGGCCAGCGTCGGTGCGTACATCCAGTGTGTGGTCGCCGGACGGCCGTCCAGCAGTCCGGCCGCGGCCAGGACGAACGCCCCGGTGCACAGCCCGACGATGCGGGCCCCCTCTTCATGCGCACGGCGCAGCGCGTCGAGCGCTTCCTCCGGCGGCGGTGAGGTGATCGAGCGCCAGGCCGGTACGACGACCGTCCCTGCGCGTGAGATCGCCTCGAGCCCATGCGGTGCGGTGAGTTCCAGGCCCCCTGTGGTCCGCAGTGGGCCTTCCTCACCGGCGCTCACCAGCAGTCGGTAGCGCGGCACGCCGGCGTCCTGGCGGTCGATCCCGAACACCGACAGCGGAATGGAACTCTCGAAGATGGGGCCGCCGCTGAACAGCAGCACCGCGACGATCTCCTTGCGGCGTCGCCCGGAGAGTTTCCGGGCCGCGGCTTCCGGTGCGGCAGTGGAGTCGTGGCTCATCCTGCTAAGCCCCCCTCGGTGGTCGCGGCTCCTCGGTTGTGTCGCTCCTGCACGTTTCCCCTCGGTCCTGCACGAGTCCCCCGCCGTAAGACAGTCAAGATCGAATCTACTGGCTACCGCGGTCTCACGGTGGCCAGTTAGACACGCCGGACATTGTCGACATGACAACTTGGCGTGAAGCATTCGATCACGAAGGGTTGCACTCGTGGGCCGTGCAGGGAAGTGCGCCTTGTCGTAGTGGCCAAACCGCGTAGGGTGCGCGGGTCCGCTCAGACCCTTTCCGTGCAGGTGGAACGGGGGTTGGGGGGGGTGGTGGGACCCCCCCGGGGCGGTATCTGGAAGTTGGCCGAAAAGAGGCGTTCAGAGGCGCAAAAACCGGTCAGTCGACCGGTGTCCTCTCCTTGGTGTGACGTCCGCCTCTTTGCGCGGCGCAACGCTCGGACCGACGCAGCAGAACGCGGCAGGCGGCCGTGACGGCGGCGAGGCCGAAGGCGGTGCCGGCGGCGCCGGCGAGCGAGGTGCCGTACCAGACGAGGACCACGGGTACGAGGACGCAGCTGAAGGCCGCCCAGCGGATCACGTCGCTCGTGGCGTCCGGGGCGGGGTGCGGGTCGGAGGTGGAGCGGCGTCCGGACATCTCGTACTCCCTGTGGCGGTGACTCACCGGGTTCAACGCCTGTTCGATCGGTCGGTCACCGGCCGTCACTCCGGGGATCCTGTGCAAACCGCCTGTACGGGGCAGCAACCATTGCGTTACGGGCGCTGCTCGTGCATGCTCCGGGGAACCCCTACGGACACCGGGGGGCTGCTTACGGAGCGTGTGCGGGATCTGGGCAGAGGAGGCGTGCCGCCGTACCCTTGGGGGTATGGGGTTGGGAAGACGAATCCCGGACACAGCTTCGCCACCCGATGTCACCCCCCACCCACAAAGGATCACAACGCCGAGACAGCCATGGCCGGTCACGAATTCTTCGAACCCGCGGACCGCAAGCGGCCCGTCGCCGATCCCACGGCGGCCGATCCCCTCGCGGCGGAAGAGTCAAGCCCTTCCTGCGATCCTGCCTTCAAGCATGGTGTGGTCGTCGGCTTCGACGGCTCGACGTCCAGCGAGCGCGCCCTCGCCTACGCCATCGGTATGGCCCACCGCTCCGGCTCGGGCCTGATCATCGTCCATGTGGCCAACCGGCTGCCCACCACGGTGTGGGCCGGCTGCGAGCCGCCCGTCTTCGTCGACGTGCCGGACCACCGCACCGAGGTGCTCGGTCTGGAACTGGCCTGCGCGGACTATCTGGCCGAGGTGCCCTGGATCCTGGTCGAGCGCGGCGGCGACATCTGCCACGAACTCGAAGAGGTGGGGCGGGAGTACGAGGCCGACGCGATCGTGGTCGGCTCGACGCACGGCATCGTGGGCCGCATCTTCGGCTCCGTGGCCGGCCGGCTCGCCAAGCGCGCGCAGCGGCCCGTCATCGTCATTCCCTGAGCTTTCGACACTTTGTCAACTCCCTTGGTGCAGCGAGAAACTACTCGTGCGTAGAGGTGTTTGTGCCCTTGTGAAGGGCATATACCGGTCACCGCGCAACTGCACATGCAAGAAGGGAGCCCGCCGTGGACAACGACGTCTCCGCGGGAAGCGGAAACACCACCGTGGTCGGCCGACTCGCCCTGGGTGTCACCCTGTTGGCGTTCGGGCTCGGTACCACCGGCGTGATCGACGGCGTGGGGGCATCCGACGCCGTGTCACTGGCTCATTACGTGGGCGGCGTCGCCCTCTTCCTCGTCGGTCTCCTGGCCTTCCGTGCCGGTGACAGCGCCTCCGGCACCGGCTTCGTCGCCCTCGGCGCGCTCTGGTTCACCTGGGCCGTCGCGGGTCAGATGTCGGCCAACGCGGCCGGCCTCTTCCTGCTGCTGTTCGCCCTCGTGGCGCTCACCCTGACCCTCGCGGGCGGGGACACCCTGGGTCAGGTCATGCACGGGCTGCTGTTCCTGGCGATGCTGGTGCTCGCCGTCGCGGCCTTCGCGGACAGCTCCTCCCTCGCGAAGGTCGGCGGCTGGGTGGCCGCGGTCTCCGGCGCGGTCGCCTGGTACGCGGCGACGGCGGCGCTGGCCCACTGGCCGACGGCGCTTCCCGGGCGTGCTGCGGGCCGGGGGGTGACGGCCGCCGGCTGATCCGAGCAGCACGAACGGACCCCCGCGTGAAGGTGGCACACGCGGGGGTCCGTTCTTTTGCGCCTAAACCGGCGCCGCTCTCGCGGACGTGGTTGCTCGCCGTAGGGGTTGCTCAATTATCGCTACGGCCGTCGTGGAGATTTCTCACTCCACCGTCACGGACTTCGCGAGGTTCCGCGGCTTGTCGATGTCGCGGCCCAGGACCTTCGCCGTGTGGTACGACAGCAGCTGGAGCGGGATGCCCATGAGGATCGGGTCCAGCTCGTCCTCGTTCTTCGGGACGACGATCGTCTCGTCGGCCTTCTCCTGGTGCCGGTGGGCCACCGCGAGGATCTTGCCGCTGCGGGCCTTGATCTCCTCCAGGGCCGCGCGGTTCTTCTCCAGCAGATCGTCGTCGGGGACGATCGCCACCGTGGGCAGGGCGGGCTCGATGAGGGCCAGCGGGCCGTGCTTCAGCTCGGAGGCGGGGTAGGCCTCGGCGTGGATGTAGGAGACCTCCTTGAGCTTCAGGGAGGCCTCGCGGGCGACCGGGTAGCCCCGGACGCGGCCGATGAAGAGCATCGAGCGGGCGTCGGCGTACTGCTCCGCCAGCTTCCTGATCTCCTCCTCCTGCTCCAGGATCTCGGCGATCTGACCCGGCAGCCTGCGCAGGCCCTCGATGATCCGCTTGCCGTCGCGGACCGAGAGGTCACGGGTGCGGCCGAGGTGCAGGGCGAGCAGGGCGAAGGCGACCGTGGTGTTGGTGAAGCACTTCGTGGAGACGACGCAGACCTCGGGGCCGGCGTGCACGTAGATGCCGCCGTCGGCCTCGCGGGCGATCGCGGAGCCGACCACGTTGACCACGCCGAGCACCCGGGCGCCCTTGCGCTTCAGCTCCTGGACGGCGGCGAGGACGTCGTACGTCTCACCGGACTGGGAGACCGCGACGTAGAGGGTGTCGGGGTCCACGACCGCGTTGCGGTAGCGGAACTCGGAGGCCGGCTCGGCGTCGGCGGGGATGCGGGCCAGCTCCTCGATCATCTGGGCGCCGATCATGCCCGCGTGGTACGAGGTGCCGCAGCCGAGGATCTTCACGCGGCGGATCTTGCGCGCCTCGCGGGCGTCCAGGTTCAGGCCGCCGAGGTGCACGGTGGAGAAGCGGTCGTCGATGCGGCCGCGCAGCACGCGGTCCACGGCCTCGGCCTGCTCGTGGATCTCCTTGTGCATGTACGTGTCGTGGCCGCCCATGTCGTAGGAGGCCGCCTCCCACTCCACGGTGGTCGGCTCGGCCGTCGTACGGGTGCCCTCGGTGGTGTAGGTGCGGAAGTCGTCGGCCTTGAGGGTGGCCATCTCGCCGTCGTCCAGCGTCACTATCTGCCGGGTGTGGGCGACCAGGGCGGCGATGTCCGATGCGACGAACATCTCCTTCTCGCCGATGCCGAGGACGACCGGGGAGCCGTTGCGGGCCACCACGATGCGGTCGGAGAAGTCGGCGTGCATGACCGCGATGCCGTAGGTGCCCTCGACGACCCGGAGGGTCTCGCGGACCTTGTCCTCCAGCTTCTCGGCCTGCGAGCGGGCGATCAGGTGGACGAGCACCTCGGTGTCGGTCTCGGAGAGGAACTCGACGCCGTCCGCCTCCAGTTTGCGGCGCAGGTCGGAGGCGTTGTCGATGATGCCGTTGTGCACGACGGCGACCTTCTGGTCGGCCGACATGTGCGGGTGGGCGTTCACGTCGGAGGGGGCGCCGTGGGTGGCCCAGCGGGTGTGGGCGATACCGGTGGTGCCCTTGAAGCGCGCGGGGACCTTGGCCTCCAGGTCGCGCACCCGGCCCTTGGCCTTGACCATCTTCAGGCCGACCGTCTTCGGGGAGGTGACGACGATGCCGGCGGAGTCGTAGCCGCGGTACTCCAGGCGCTGCAGCCCCTCCAGGAGCAGGGGCGCCACGTCACGCTTGCCGATGTATCCGACAATTCCGCACATATATAGGTATTCCTCAGTCCGTGGTTCTGGCTGGTTCTCAGCCGTAGACCATGCGGCGCAGCTGCCGGAGCGTCAGCTCCGGCGGTGCGACCGCCCGGTATTTCAGGTCCGCCTCGATCCGTTCGAAGATCTCCGTGTTCTGCAGGCCCTGGACCTGCAGTTCTCGGTGGCGGCGACGGACGTAGTCCTGCGTCGTCTCGTCGAAGTAGGCGAGCACGTCCTGTATCACCCGCAGCGCCTCGCCCCGGTTCAGGGGCGTGGACCGCGTCAGGTGATCGACAAGTTCCTCGTGCACCCGGTAGATCCTGAGCCACCGGCGCGAGTTTCGCAAGAATCGTGCCCGATTCCGGGCAAGCGCCTGTTGAAACTCTTATGGGGCTCTGTTCGCAAGCTGTCCATCCTGCGTCTTGTGCCGCGTCGTCCGGACCCACGAGTTTCAGACGTCATGGACATTCCACGTATGGGAGTACCCGAGAAGCTGGCCGAGCGCATGAGCATGGCCGAGCAGCATGAGTACCTGCGCGGCAGATTCTCGCGGCGCACCATGATCAGAGGCGGTGCCGTCACTCTCGGCGCCGTCACGGGCGGCGCGTTCATACCGGGCGGCACCGCCCAGGCCGCCGTACCGGCTCAGCGGACCGCCTCCGCCGCCGAGGAGGTCGACGGCGCCCTCGTCGCCCCCTTCGGCCGCCACCTCGCCTTCGGCACCGACCCGCGCACCGAGATGACCGTCTCCTGGCAGGTCCCGGTCGCCGTCAAGAACCCCTTCATCCGCATCGGCGCCAACCCCTGGGACCTCTCCCGCAAGATCGAGGCCGAGGTCCGCAGCCTCTACACCCCGGCCGGTGTCGGCGCGAGCGGCGACCACACGCAGTACTACCTGCACGCCCAGCTCACCCACCTGCGCCCCGGCCGGACGTACTACTACGGCGTCGGTCACGACGGCTTCGACCCAGCCGAGCGGCACCTGCTGGGCACCCTGGGCACCTTCACCACCGCCCCCGCCCGCAGCGAGCCGTTCACCTTCACCGCCTTCGGCGACCAGGGCGTCAGCTACCACGCCCTGGCCAACGACAGCCTGATCCTCGGCCAGAACCCGGCCTTCCACCTGCACGCCGGCGACATCGCCTACGGCGACCCGTCCGGCGCGGGCAAGACCACCGACACCGGGTTCGACTCGCGCACCTGGGACCAGTTCCTGTACCAGACCGAGTCGGTCGCCAAGCAGATCCCGTGGATGGTCTCCTACGGAAACCACGACATGGAGGCCTGGTACTCGCCCAACGGCTACGGCGGCGAGGAAGCCCGCTGGACGCTCCCGGACAACGGCCCCGACCCGGAGAACCTCCCGGGCGTCTACTCCTTCGTCTACGGCAACACGGCGATCATCTCGCTGGACCCCAACGACATCTCGTTCGAGATCCCGGCGAACCTGGGCATTTCCGGCGGAACCCAGACCAAGTGGTTCGAGGCCCAGCTGAAGAAGTTCCGGGCCTGTGACGACATCGACTTCGTCATCGTGTTCTTCCACCACTGCGCGTACTGCACGTCCAAGGCGCACGCCTCGGAGGGGGGCGTGCGCCAGGAGTGGGTGCCGCTGTTCGACAAGTACCAGGTGGACCTGGTCATCAACGGCCACAACCACCAGTACGAGCGCACCGACGTCATCAAGGGCGGCGAGGTCACCAAGAAGCTGCCCATCGGCGGCACCGCCTACCCCGAGACCGAGGGCGTGGTCTACGTCACCGCCGGTGCGGCGGGCCGCAGCCTGTACGCCTTCACCGCCCCGGACTCCTACGAGGGGAACGAGAACGAGGTCGACTCCGTGTCCTCGTTCATCTGCCTCAAGGACGGCGCCCGGCAGCCCGAGACCGTCACCTGGTCGCGCGTCCGCTACCTGAACTACTCCTTCCTGCGCGTGGACGTCACCCCCGCGCCGACGGGCCGCTACACCACCCTGAAGGTCCAGGGCATCGCCGAGACCGGTGACCGGATCGACCACTTCACGGTGGCGCGCCGGGCCAAGTAGGGCCACGCCCACGCCCGGACGGCAGGGCGTGACGTCTCCGGGAGCAGGCGGTCCGCTACATGCGTCGCAGGACCGCCTGCTTGGCCAGGGTGAACTCCTCGTCCGTCAGCACTCCCGAGCGGTGCAGCTCGCCCAGCTCGCGCAGCCGCCGCAGCAGCGCGTCGTGGTCGTCCTCGGCGGGGGACGCCTTCGTGAGCCGCGGCGGCTCGGGGCGTACGTCCGTCCCGGCGGGCGGCGCCGACGGGTGCGGCAGCCGGGCCTGCACGGCGGCCGCGACCAGGGCCATCAGCGGGTCCCTCTTGAAGCCCCACAGCTCGACGGCGTTGGGGTCGTACTTCGGCGGTGCGGTGGCGGGCGCGCCGCGCACGGTGAAGCGCAGATGGCCGTTCTCCAGGCCCGCCGCCGGCTGCCACTCCACGGCCGTGATCTCGCCGACCGGGATCGTGCGGGGCCCGGTGGCGGCCTTCGCGTCCTCCGTCTTCCAGTTCCACTCCAGCCGCACCTGCTCGCCGTCGAAGCCCGCCGTGCCGTCCCCGGCCGAGGCGGACAGCGGTACGGACGGCCCCGGCAGCAGGTACTCGGCGACCGGGTCCGGCGAAACCCCGTCCAGCAGCAGCGCGTTGCGGACCTCGTCCGCGAAGTACTCGGCGACGCCGTACCGGTCGGACTCCACGGACAGCTGATAGGGGTCGTGCGGCTCGGAGAGCCGGCCGCCGGTGGCGTGCAGCAGCGGGTCGGCGCCGTCGCGCAGCCGCAGCCGCAGTCGCCCGGACTTCTTCCCGTGCTCGAACGAGACTCCCGCCAACGCGCCCAGCGGTACGACGAGTTCACCCAGCGCGCTGCGCAGCGGGCCGATGTTCCTGTCCCGGCCCGGGGTCAGCCTGAGCGCGTCGCCGTCGAAGGCCCAGGTGCCGTCCTTCTGGATGATTTCCGCCATGCGGGGATTGTTCCACCGGATCTGCGGGAGAGTGGTCTTTACCACTCGTGAAGGGAGCGCATGTGAGACCGAACCACAGCACGACTCCCCGATTCCCCCGGATCCTCGGGACCCTGCTGCTTCTGGCGGCGGCAGGCGTGTTCACCGTCGGCGCGGCACCCGTCCCGAGCGCCGCCGCGACGACCCCGCTGGACCGGGTGGTCCCCGCGCCCGCCTCGATCAGGCCCGCCGGATCCCCGTACCGCATCACCCGCGCCACCCAGCTCCGCGTCGACGACTCGGCCGAGGTCCGCCGGATCGGCGCCTACCTCGCCGGCATCCTGCGCCCGTCCACCGGCTATCCGCTCCCGCTCACCGGGCCGGGCACCGGCGGCATCCGACTCCACCTGGCCGACGGGCCGTTCGGCGCCGAGGGCTACCGCCTCAGCAGCGGACCCCACGGCGTCTCCCTCACCGCGCGCGCCCCCGCCGGCCTCTTCCACGGCGTCCAGACCCTGCGTCAGCTGCTCCCGGCCTCCATCGAGAAGAAGACCGTCCAGTCCGGCCCCTGGCGGATCGCCGGCGGCACCATCGAGGACCGCCCGCGCTACGGCTACCGCGGCGCCATGCTGGACGTCTCCCGGCACTTCTTCACGGTCGCCCAGGTCAAGCGCTACATCGACCAGATGGCCCTCTACAAGATCAACACGCTGCATCTGCACCTCAGCGACGACCAGGGCTGGCGCATCGCCGTCGACTCCTGGCCGCGCCTGGCCACCTACGGCGGCTCCACCCAGGTCGGCGGCGGCCACGGCGGCTACTTCACCAAGGCCGACTACCAGGAGATCGTCCGCTACGCCGGCTCCCGCTACCTGGAGGTCGTGCCCGAGATCGACATGCCCGGCCACACCAACGCGGCCCTCGCCTCCTACGCACAGCTCAACTGCAACGGCACCGCACCCCCGCTGTACACCGGCACCGACGTCGGCTTCAGCTCGCTGTGCGTGTCCAAGGAGGTGACGTACACCTTCGTGGACGACGTCATCCGCGAGCTGGCAGCCCTCACGCCCGGCCGCTACCTGCACATCGGCGGCGACGAGGCACACTCCACCAGCCACGCCGACTACGTGAAGTTCATGAACCGCGTGCAGCCGATCGTCGCCGGGTACGGCAAGACGGTCATCGGCTGGCACCAGCTGACCGGCGCCACCCCCGCCCAGGGCGCCCTCGCCCAGTACTGGGGCGTGGACGGCACCAGCGCGGCCGAGAAGGCCCAGGTGGCCAAGGCGGCCCAGAACGGCACCGGGCTGATCCTGTCCCCGGCCGACCGGGTCTACCTCGACATGAAGTACACCAGGAACACCAGGCCGGGCACGAAGTGGGCGGGCTACGTGGAGGTGAAGCGCTCCTACGACTGGAACCCGGGCGCCTACCTCCCCGGAGCACCCGCCTCAGCCGTCAAGGGCGTCGAGGCGCCGCTGTGGTCGGAGACGCTCACCAAGTCCGCCGACATCGAGTACATGGCCTTCCCGCGCCTCGCGGGAGCGGCCGAGCTGGGCTGGTCCCCGGCGGCCACCCATGACTGGGCCCGCTACAAGGTGCGCCTCGCGGCCCAGGGCCCGCGCTGGACCGCCCTCGGGATCACCTACTACAGATCGCCCCAGGTGCCGTGGCCGGCGAGCTGACCCAAGTCCGACGGGCACCCCTGAGGACCGTACTCAGGGGTGCCCGTCCGTCTGTCAGAACCCGGCGATGGGGTTCTTCAGGTTCCCGACCAGCTGGAGCGCGCCGGACGGATCCGCCAGGTCCACCATCTGCCGGTTGTTGCGCAGCTGGAGCCGGTTGAGGCAGGACAGTGCGAACTCCGGGGCGAACATGTCGTACTGCCGGAACTTTTCCGCCAGCTCCGGCGCCGACTCCTGGTACTCACGGGTGACCTCCGCGACCGTGCGCCAGAAGCCGTCCTCCGCCAGGATCCCCTCGGCGGCGAGGTTCGCCGCGAGGAACCGGAAGAAGCAGTCGAAGACGTCGGTGAAGATCGACAGCAGCTTCTGGTCCTCGGGCACCTCGACGCGGATCCGCCGCACCACCGGCGGCAGGATCGCGTCCGGGTCCATGACGACGATCTCCTCGGCGATGTCCTTGTAGACCGCCCGCTCGACCGCACCGTCCTTCAGCACGAGGATCACGTTCTCGCCGTGCGGCATGAAGGCCAGGTCGTAGGCGTAGAAGCTGTGCAGCAGCGGGGTGAAGTAGGCCCGCAGGTACTGCCGCAGCCACTCGGCGGGCGTCAGGCCCGACCGTTCGATCAGCGCACCCGCGAACGAGGCACCCTCGTGGTCCACGTGCAGCAGGGACGCCATGGTCGCGAGGGACTCGCCCTCCCGCAATGACGGCACCGGGCTCTCCCGCCACAGCGCGGCCAGCATCTTGCGGTACGGCGAGTACCGGTCGGTGGCCTGCTCGTACTCCAGATTCCGGTAGCCGACGGCCGCCCGCTCCCGGATGATCGTCAGGCCGGTCGACTTCAGCACGCCGTCGTTCTCGACGAGCTGGGCGAGCCAGTCGTTGATCGCCGGGGTCGCCTCCATGTAGGCCGCCGAAAGTCCGCGCATGAAGCCCATGTTGAGGACGGACAGGGCCGTCTTCACATAGTGCTTGTGCGGGTCCGAGGTGTTGAAGAAGGTCCGGATGGACTGCTGGGCCAGGTACTCGTCGTCGCCCTCGCCCAGACACACCAGGTACCGGCGGGCCACCTCGGCGGCGAAGGTGACGCCGAGCTTGTTCCACCACTGCCAGGGGTGGACGGGTATGAGCAGGTAGTCGGCGGGGTCGAGGCCCTGCTCCGCGAGCGTCCCGTGGAACCGCTCGACGGTGGCCGCCCCCAGCTCCTGCCGGACGAAGTCCGCGTACTCGATCCCGGCCCCCGCCGTGAACGCGGCCCGCGAGCGGTGCGCGGCCAGCCACACCAGCCGGACGGGGCTCGCGGTCTCCGGGGCGTACGACAGGTACTCCTGGACGCCGAAGCCGAGCCGCCCGTTGTTCGCGACGAAGCACGGGTGGCCCTCGGTCATCCCGGTCTCGATCGCCTGGAAGCCGCTCCGCGCCAGCTCGGCGGAGGTGACCTGCGGCTTGGTCAGCTTGTAGCAGGTGCCGGAGAGGGTGGAGGAGATCTCCTCCAGGTAGACGGGCAGGATCTCGTCGCTCAGCCCCAGCGCCTGCCGCAGCTCGACGAAGAAGTCCAGGGCGGCCAGGGGAAGTTCGGTCCCGGCGCGATGACGGGTGATCGAGTCGGCGTCGACCGCCCAGTGGTCGAGGCCGCGCAGGGTGGCCGCGAACCGGTAGGCGGTGAGCCCGTCGTCGCTGCGGACGACGTACCGGTCGCCCTCCCGCTCCGGCGTGATCAGCCGCTCATGCGCGAACTCGGCGAGCGCCTTGCGCACCAGCAGCCGGTTGGCGGTGCCCCAGCGCTCCGGGGACAGGTGGGCCACGGCGTCGGGCAGGCTCATGCGGCCACCGCCTTCGCGAACTGCTCCCGCGTGCAGAAGCTCAGCAACGCCTTCTTCTCCGGCTTCTGTATCTCCCGCTCGGGCACGAACCCGACGGCCTCGTTCAGGGCGTGCACGGCCTTGTTGCGCACGTCGGGCTCGACGACGACCCGCTCCACGGCCGGGTCCTCGAAGAGGTGGGCCATGACGGCGGTGATGACGGACCGCGTGAACCCGTGCACGGGCGTGTCGGTCGCGGGCGTGAGGAAGTGCATGCCGACATCGCCGGTCCGCGGCTCGTACAGGCCGACCAGCTCGCGGTGGGCGGGGTCGTACACCTCCGTCAGGAACGCGGGCACACCGTCGCGCAGCCCGAGCAGGGCGTGGTGGTGCTCGTCGGCGGCGATCTCCATGTAGGCGCGCTCGACGTCCTCCAGTTTCGCGTCCTGCATCATCCAGAAAGCGGCCTTGGGATGGGTGACCCAGGAGTGCAGCAGCTCGGCGTCCTTCAGGGGGTCGAGGGGGCGGAACGCGAAGGTGCCCACCAGTGGGGTGGTGCTCATCGATAACTCCTTGGGCGCGTGTCCTTGTACGGCAGAGCGGAAGGGGTGCGCGTTCATCAGTTCGGGTGTCGGATTCAAGAAAACCGCACCATGGATTTCACCCAGCGACTACGTTGCAAGACGTGGGGGAACAACGTGTGAAGCGAGCCTTCAAGTATCGCTTCTATCCGACGCAGGACCAGGCAAAGCAGCTGGAGCAGACCTTTGGCTGCGTACGCAAGGTCTACAACATGGCACTGGATTCGCGCAGTCGTGCTTGGACGGCAGAGCGCCGCCAGATTCGCTATGCGGAGGCCTCTGCGATGCTGACCGAGTGGAAGAGGCGGGACGAATTTTCCTACCTTTCCGACGTGTCCTCGGTTCCGCTCCAGCAGACTCTGCGTCACTTGCACTCGGCTTTCGAGGGCTTCTTTACCAAGCGATCCGGATACCCGCGTTTCAAGTCACGGAAGCGCTCCCGCTCGTCGGCGGAGTACACGCGGTCTGCTTTCAGGTGGCGCAACGGTGAGCTGACCCTGGCGAAGATGCGAGCGCCACTGGACGTTCGCTGGTCGCGACCGTTGCCTACGTATGCTCAGCCGACGACCGTGACGGTGTCCCGTGACGCGGCCGGACGTTGGTTCGTCTCCCTCCTGGTTGAGGACCAACCGCAGCTGCGCCACCGGGGCATCGATACAGCGGTGGGGGTCGATGCCGGTCTCAATAGTCTCGTGACTCTGTCCACCGGCGAAAAGGTTCCCAACCCCAGATTCAGCAGGAAAGGCTCTGGTCGTCTGGCGAGGGCACAGCGAGAGCTGGCCCGTAAAGAGAAGGGGTCCAGAAACCAGGCCAAGGCACGCCGGAAGGTTGCCACGATTCATGCGCGCATCGCTGACCGGACGCGCGATTTTCTCCACAAACTCTCGACTCGGCTCGTCCAGGAGAACCAACTGGTCGTGATCGAGGATCTGCCTGTACGTAACCTGATGGGCAACCGGTCGCTGGCTCGTGCCATCGCCGATGCCTCGTGGGCTGAGTTGCGTAGCATGCTGGAATACAAGTGCGCCTGGTACAGGCGTGAGCTTGTCGTTGTGGACCGCTTCTTTCCGTCGAGCAGAACGTGCTCGGCTTGTGGCCTCGTGCGTGACCCGCTCGCACTCGATGTCCGAGAGTGGCGATGCGACGGATGCGGCACTCGCCACGACCGGGACCACAACGCCGCGCAGAACATTCTGGCCGCCGGGCAGGCGGTGTCGGCCTGTGGAGCCGGTGTAAGACCTCAACGGAATCCCTCCGGGCGGGCTGTCGGCGACGAAGCAGGAAAGCCCATGGCGCGAGCTGTGGGAGTCCCCGCCCCTTCGGGGCGAGGAGAAGTCAAACGGCGAACTCCTGGAAGGCGATGGTCTTCTCGACCGGGTAGTACTCCGTGCCGAGCAGCTCACGGATGATGTACGCGTTCCGGTACGCCCCCATGCCCAGGTCGGGGCTGGTGATGCTGTGGGTGTGGACGCCGGCGTTCTGGAGGAAGACGCCGCGGCCCGTCACGTCGATCGCGTAGTTGCGGGCGACGTCGAAGCGGCCGTGGCCGTCGAAGCGGAGCCGGTCGCGCAGCGGGGCGAGGAAGGCCGGGGGCTCGTAGTGGTAGCCGGTGGCCAGCACCAGCCCCTCGGTGCGGATCTCGAAGTCCTTGTCCTGCTCGTCCTGGTGGAAGCCGAGCGTGTAGGAGCCGTCCTCGTGAGCGGCGCTCCGCAGGGAGGAGTTGGTGAGCAGACGGGTGGGGACCGGGCGGTCGCCGCTATCGACGTTCTTCTGGTAGAGCAGGTCGAAGATCGAGTCGATCAGGTCCGAGTTGATGCCCTTGAACAGGCCCTTCTGCTGCTTCTCCAGCCGGTAGCGGGTCTCCTCGGGCAGCGCGCGGAAGTAGTCGATGTAGTCCGGAGAGGTCATTTCCAGCGTCAGCTTGGTGTATTCGAGGGGGAAGAAGCGCGGGGAGCGGGTGACCCAGTTGAGCTCGTAGCCGTGGATGTCGATCTCGGAGAGCAGCTCGTAGTAGATCTCCGCCGCGCTCTGGCCGCTGCCGACGACGGTGATGGACCTCTTGGCCTGGAGCTCCGCCTTGCGGTGCATGTACTGGGAGGTGTGGATGAGGTCGCCGCCCAGGTCGCGACACGGCTGCGGGACGAAGGGGACCGTTCCCGTGCCGAGCACCAGGTGCCGGGCGTGAAACGTTTCGCCGCCCTGGGTGCGGACGACGTACCGCTCGTCCTCGTACGTGACCTCGGTGACCGTGGTGCCGAAGCGGACGTTGCCGAGTCTGCCCGCCGCCCAGCGGCAGTAGTCGTCGTACTCGACGCGCAGGGGATAGAAGTTCTCGCGGATGTAGAACGGGTACAGCCTGCCCTTCTCCTTCAGGTAGTTGAGGAAGGAGTACGGCGAAGTCGGGTCGGCCAGTGTGACCAGGTCCGACATGAACGGGGTCTGCAGATGGGCACCGTCGAGGAACATGCCCGCGTGCCACTCGAAGCCGGGCTTGGAGTCCAGGAAGACTCCGTCCAGTTCGGCGATGGGCTCGGTGAGGCAGGCGAGGCCGAGGTTGAAGGGGCCGAGCCCGATCCCCACGAAATCGTAGGTGCGGTGGGCTTCAGGACGCGCGGTCAAGGGACTCTCCCAGGTACTGCTCGGCATGGCCGGCGATCAGGTCGAGGACGGCGGCGATGTCGGCCGGCGTCGTCTCGGGGTTGAGCAGGGTGAACTTCAGGTAGTGGCGGCCGCCGACCTTGGTGCCCGCGACCACGGCGTCGCCGGAGGCGAACAGGGCCTTGCGGGCGTACAGGTTGGCGCGGTCGATCTCGGCCGGGTCGGTGACGGCCGCCGGGATGTAGCGGAAGACGAGGGTGGAGAGCGAGGGCTCCACGACGACGTCGTAACGGGGGTCGGCGGCGAGCAGCTTCCAGCCCTCCTGGGCCAGCTCGCACACCTGGTCGAACAGCTCGCCGATGCCGTCGGCGCCCATCACTCGCAGCGTCATCCACAGCTTGAGGGCGTCGAAGCGCCGGGTGGTCTGCAGGGACTTGTCGACCTGGTTGGGGATGCGCTCCTGCACCGTGCGGCGCGGATTCAGGTACTCCGCGTGGTAGGTGGCGTGGCGCAGGGTGGCCGCGTCCCGGACCAGCACGGCGGAGGAACTCACCGGCTGGAAGAAGGACTTGTGGTAGTCGACGGTGACCGAGTCGGCGCGCTCGATGCCGTCGATGCGGTCCCGGTGCCTGAGCGAGGCGAGCAGCCCGCAACCGTAGGCCGCGTCCACGTGCATCCAGGCCCCGAACTGGGCGCACAGCTCCGCGATCTCCGGCAGCGGGTCGATGGACCCGAAGTCGGTGGTGCCGGCGGTGGCGACGACGGCCATGGGGACGAGGCCGTCCTTCCTGCACCGCTCCAGCTCGTGGGCGAGGGCGAGGGTCTGCATGCGCTTGTCGTGGTCGACCGGGACGCAGACCACGGCCTCCGGGCTCAGCCCGAGCAGTTTCGCCGACTTCTGCACGCTGAAGTGGCTGACCTCGGAGGCGAAGATGCGCAGTTCGGGGAGGCAGCCCCCCTCTTCCCACCCTGCCCGCCCTGGCTTCGCCTCCTCCCGCGCCAGCAGCAGCGCCTGGAGGTTGGACTGGGTGCCGCCGGAGGTGAACACGCCGTCGGCGGCCGGGCCGAGGCCGATGCGCTCGGCCGTCCAGTCGATCAGCTTCCGCTCGATGAGGGTGCCGCCGACGGACTGGTCCCAGGTGTCGAGGGAGGAGTTGACGGCGGAGAGCACGGCCTCGCCGAGCACGGCCGGGATGACGACCGGGCAGTTGAGGTGGGCGAGGTAGCGGGGGTGATGGAAGTAGATCGCGTCCCGCAGGTACAGGTCCTCCAGCTCGTCCAGGGCCGCGGCGGAGTCGCCCAGTGGCCGGTCGAGGTCGATCGCTTCGATGCGGGGGGCGAGGGCGTCCACGGTGACGCCGGTGAACGGACGGTCGGTGGTGGCGAGTTTGGCCGCCACCCGCTCGACTCCTTCGGTCACGGAGCGGCGGTAGTGCTCCGCGGTGAGGCCATTGAGCAGGTGCGAGCGCATGTGGGGGTCCTCCGAGGGGACTGTCCGTGCGGGGAGATGTACTTAGGTTAGCCTAACCTAAGTAACATGCATCGAGACGTGTCTGTGCCGTGACTGCCATCACTGCAAAGGGAGTTACTCGGCGGCGCGGAGCTGTTCCTCCGTCATGCCCTGGCGCCAGTAGCCGACGAAGGTGACGTGCCGCCGGTCGAACCCGCGCTCACCGACGAAGTGCCGTCGCAGCTCCTTCACCCGCCCGGACTCACCCGCGATCCAGGCGTACGGCCTCTCGGCAGCGGGGAGTCGAGCGGCTCGTACGGCATCGACGGCCATGGGGGAGTCGGCGTGACGTACGAGCCACGTGATCTCCGCGTCCGCCTCGGTCGCCACGTCCTGGATGTCACCGGCGTGCGGCACCTCCAGCCAGGCGCGGGCGCGGGTGCCGGCCGGGAGGGACTCGAGGATGGCGGTGGCGGCGGACACGGCGCTCTCGTCGCCCCAGAGGACGACGAGATCGGAGCCGGCCGGCGGCCGGAACCGGATCGCCCGGTTGTCCGCGATCGCCGGCCCGAGCAGCAGCACCCGGTCACCGGCGGCGGCCCGGGAGGCCCAGTGGGAGGCGGGCCCGGCGGGCGTGTGCAGGACGAAGTCGATGTCGATCCCGTCGGGGTCCCGGCGCAGCGCCCTCAGCGTGTACGAGCGCATCACCGCCCGTACGTCGTCGGGCAGTTCACGCCATCCCTGCCACCACCCGTCCCCAAGCTCCAGGGGTACGACGGGTTCGGCCTGCCCCGGGTGCGGCAGGAAGAGCGACAGGGACTGGTCACGCCCGTCGGAGTGGAAGGCGTGCAGATCGGCGCCGGCGAAGGTGACCCGGACCAGAGACGGCCCGAGCCGCCTCGTCCGTGCGACCTGAAGAGAGAAGAAACGGAACGGGGCGGCCACGGCCGTGGTCATGGGGGACTCCTGAGTCGACGTCAGGTATTCGGGTGTGGGGGGTGCAGCCGACCTGAAGGGGCGCGGGGAACTGCGCGACCAGCCACATGCGGCCCGCGGTTGCCCACGATGTAACCCGCCCCCTCTCAGCGAAGCGTCTAGCTGACCTTCTTGGCCTTTTCCAGGGCCTGCGCCAGGCTCGTCAGCAGCGGTACGCACTTGTCGTACGACAGGATCGGCTCGGGCGAGCGTGCGATGACCTGACCCGCCTTCACCGCGGGCAGCTTCTTCCAGGTGGCCTTGGTGATGTCGGCCGGCTGGATCGCCGAGGAACGGTCGTCCATCATGATGATGTCGGCCTGGTACTTGTCGACGTTCTCCCAGCTCAGCGACTCGTACCAGCCGCCGCCCTGCTTCTTGGCGCTCTCCGGGGGCTCGACGAAGTTCACGCCGAGGGCCTTGAAGTACTCCAGGTCGATGGAGAGGTTGGTGCCGGAGACGTAGAAGAGCTGGTCGCTCGCGGAACCGGCCATCACCTTGATGCCGGGCTTGGCCTTGGCCGCCGCGCGCAGCCGGGCGGCGGCGTCCTCGAACCGCTTCTTCGCGTCGGTGACGGCGGCCGCCTTCATGTCGGCGCCGAGCGACTCGGCCAGCTCCCACAGGCGCTGCAGCGGCTGGGTCAGCCGGCGGTCGTAGACGGAGATGCCGACGCCGGGCGCCAGCTGGGCGATCTTCTTCTTGGACTCGTCCGGGACGTACCAGAGGGTGCCGGCGCCGTCGAACATCGTCGTGATGAGCACGTCCGGCGCGAGGGCCGCGTACTTCTCGATGTTGAACTGGCCCCAGGTGTTGCCGAGGACCGTCAGCTTGCTGATGTCCATGTCGCCGGCCTGGACATCGGCCTTGCCCGCGGTGGTCTTCGTCGGGCCGAAGACGCCCTTGACCTGGATGCCGTAGTCGTACAGCGCGGCGCCGACACCGGTGAACGCGACGATGTTCGCGGGGGCCTTGTCCAGCTTCACGGTCGTGCCGCGGTCGTCCTTGAAGCTCCAGGGGCCGGACTTGCCGCTCTTGGCCGCCTTCCCGGAGTCCGCGTCTTTCCCCTTGTCGTCCCCGCAGGCGGCGAGTGCCGCGCCGAGTGCGAGGGCGCCGCCCGTGGCGAGCAGTCCGCGGCGAGTGAGGTGGGTGGCACGGGCATGGGGCATGGGTATGACTGCTTTCGAACGGGGCGAGGCGCCCGCCGGACAAGGTCGAAGATAGGTTAGCCTAACCTCAGTACCTGTCCAGTGGGCAGGGCGCCTCCCGCCCGAACCTGTGCGCGACCTGTGGGCCGCCCGGGGCTACCTCAGCCCACCAGCCCCAACTCCCGTGCGATCAGCATCCGCTGGACCTCACTGGTGCCCTCGCCGATCTCCAGGATCTTGGAGTCGCGCCACATACGGGCCACCGGATACTCGTTCATGAAGCCGTAGCCGCCGTGGATCTGGGTGGCCTCGCGGGCGTTGTCCACGGCGACCGTGGAGGAGTACAGCTTGGCCACGGCCGCCTCCTTCTTGAAGGGTTCGCCCGCCACCAGGCGGCTGGCCGCGTCGCGCCAGGCGAGCCGGGCCGTGTGGGCCTTCATCTCCATGTCCGCGATCTTGAACTGGATGGCCTGGTTGGCGCCGATCGGCCGCCCGAACGCGTGGCGTTCCTTGGCGTACTTGACCGACTCGTCGACACAGCCCTGGGCCAGACCCGTCCCCAGGGCCGCGATGGCGATCCGGCCCTCGTCGAGGATGCGCAGGAACTGGGCGTAGCCCCGGCCCTCCTCGCCGAGCAGGTTGGCGGCGGGCACCCGGACGTCCTGGAAGGACAGTTCACGGGTGTCGGAGGCGTTCCAGCCGACCTTCGAGTAGGGGGCGGCGACCGTGAAGCCGGGGGTGCCCGACGGGACGATGATCGCCGAGATCTGCGGCTTGCCGTCCGGCCCCCGGCCGGTGACCGCCGTGACCGTCACCAACCCGGTGATGTCCGTGCCCGAGTTGGTGATGAAGCACTTCGTGCCGTTGATGACCCATTCGTTCGTGTCCGGGTCCAGGCGGGCCGTGGTGCGGGTGGCTCCGGCGTCCGAGCCGCCGTCCGGCTCCGTCAGGCCGAACGCGCCCAGGATCTCGCCCGTGCACAGGCGGGGGAGCCACTCGCGCTTCTGCTCCTCGGTGCCGAACAGGTGCAGCGGCATGGCACCCAGCGAGACACCGGCCTCCAGGGTGATGGCCACGGACGAGTCGACCCGGGCCAGTTCCTCCAGGGCGATGCCGAGGGCCAGGTAGTCGCCGCCCATGCCGCCGTACTCCTCGGGGAACGGCAGCCCGAACAGGCCCATGCGGCCCATCTCGCGGACGATCTCGTACGGGAACTCGTGCCGCTCGTAGAAGTCGCCGATCTTCGGCGCCACGACATCGTGTGCGAACTCCTCCACCGTACGGCGGAGTTCCTCGAGCTCGGGGGAGAGGCGGTGGTCCACAGTGATCACTGCTCCTTGTGGGACAGGGCTCGGACGGTGCGGGACGGGCTGGGTCGGCCCAGGTGGGCGGCCATCCAGACGCTGGTGGCGACGAGACGGCCGAGGTCGACTCCGGTGTCGATGCCGAGGCCCTGCAGCATCCACACGAGGTCTTCGGTGGCGAGGTTGCCGGTCGCGGACTTGGCGTAGGGGCAGCCGCCGAGACCCCCGGCGGAGGCGTCGATCGTCGTGACCCCGTGTTCCAGTGCCGCGTAGGTGTTGGCCAGTGCCTGGCCGTAGGTGTCGTGGAAGTGCACGCCGATGACGTTGGTCGGCACGCCCTCCTCGTTGAGCAGGGAGAGGAGTTCGAGGACGTGGCCCGGGGTCGCGACCCCGATGGTGTCCCCGAGGCTCAGCTCGTCGCAGCCCATGTCCATCAGCGCCTTGCAGACGCGGGCCACCTGGTGGAGCGGGACCGCTCCCTCCCAGGGGTCGCCGAAGCACATGGACACATAGCCGCGCACCTGCGCGCCGGCGTCCTTCGCCTGCCGCACCACCGGGTCGAAGACGGCCAGCGACTCGTCCACGGTCCGGTTGAGGTTGGCCTTCGCGAAGGACTCCGTGGCGCTGGCGAACACCGCGATCCGGCGGGCGCCGAGCGCCAGCGCCCGGTCCAGGCCCCGCTGGTTGGGCACCAGCACGGGAAGTTCGGCACCGAGGCCGTCGATCAGCGGGTACAGCTGCTCGGCGTCGGCGAGTTGGGGCACCCACTTGGGGTGCACGAAGCTCGTCGCCTCGATGGTGGTCAGTCCCGCGCCGGCGAGCCGGCGGATGAACTCCGCCTTGATCTCCGTCGGCACGGTCATCTTCTCGTTCTGCAGCCCGTCCCGCGCGCCGACCTCGTGGATCCGCACCCGCTGGGGCAGGTCCTGGGCCGGTACGACCATGGGCAGTCCGTCGGCGCTCATTCCGCCACCGCGCCTTCCTTGTCGTGCGGTGCGATCACGGCGAGCACCTGGTCCATGGCGACCGTCGCTCCCGGGGTCACGTCCAGCTCGGCGACCGTGCCGGCGTGCGGGGCGGAGATGACGTGCTCCATCTTCATCGCCTCGACCACCAACAGGCTCTGGCCCGCGGCCACTTCGTCGCCGACGGCCACCTTCACCACGGTCACCGTGCCGGGCATGGGCGCGGTCAGCGAGTCGGCGCCCGCGTGCGCGGCCCCGGTGAGGGAGGCGGCCACCGGGTCGTGGTCGCGCACCTGCCAGGCGTCGCCGTCCCGGCCGATCCAGTCGCCGGCCCGGTGGAAGGAGTGCCGGACGCCGTCGAGGGTGACGGACACCCGGTCGCCGGTGAGGGTGTGGGCGCCGCGCGGGACGTATGTGACCGGGTCGGCCACGCGCAGGTCGAACGCGGGCTGTTTCGGCGTCCCGCCGAGGCGCCAGCCGCTCGGCACCGAGAAGGGGTCGGTCCAGCCTTCGGAGCGAGGCCGCAGCTCCTCCAGCCGTACGGCCGCCGCCGCCTCGTACACCTCCTCCGGGACGTCCGTGGCGACCAGCTCGTCCACCACCCGCTCGACCAGACCGGTGTCCAGCTCGCCCGACACCACGGCCGGATGGGCCAGCAGCCGCCGCAGGAAGCCCGCGTTGGTCTGCACGCCCAGCGTCACGGTCTCGGCGAGGCCGGCTCGGAGTTTGCGCAGCGCCGTCTCCCGGTCGGGACCGTAGGCGATGACCTTGGACAGCATCGGGTCGTACAGGCTGCCCACCTCGGTGCCCTCGCTGAGCCCGGAGTCGGTGCGCAGGCCGTCGCCCTGCGGCTCGTTCAGCAGCAGCACCGTGCCGCCGGACGGGAGGAACCCGCGCGCGGGGTCCTCGGCGCAGATCCGTGCCTCGACCGCGTGGCCGGTGAGCCGGACGTCCTCCTGCGCGAAGCGCAGCCGCTCCCCGGCCGCCACCCGCAGCTGCCACTCGACCAGGTCGAGCCCCGTGATCAGCTCCGTGACCGGGTGCTCCACCTGGAGACGGGTGTTCATCTCCATGAAGTAGTACGAGGACGGGTCGCCGCCCGGCACGATGAACTCCACCGTGCCCGCGCCCCGGTACCCGCACGAGCGCGCCGCCTGGACGGCCGCCTCGCCCATCGCGGCCCGGGTCTCCTCGTCGAGGAGCACGCTCGGCGCCTCCTCGATGATCTTCTGGTGCCGGCGCTGCAGCGAGCACTCGCGCTCGCCGAGGTGGACCACGTTCCCGTGGCCGTCCGCCAGCACCTGGATCTCGATGTGCCGGGGTCGGTCGACCCACCGCTCCACCAGGAGCGTGTCGTCGCCGAAGGAGGCGCGGGCCTCGCGGCGGGCTGCCGCGATCTCCTCCTCCAGCACGGTCACGTCCCGCACCAGGCGCATGCCCTTGCCGCCGCCGCCCGCCGAGGGCTTGAGCAGCACGGGGGTCCCGATCTCCCGGGCCGCCTCGGCCAGCTGGGCGTCGGAGAGCCCGCTGCCGCTGGAGCCCGGCACGACCGGCACCCCGGCCGCCTTCACCGTCTCCTTGGCCCGGATCTTGTCGCCCATCAGGGCGATCGCGTCCGCGGGCGGGCCGATGAAGACCAGCCCCGCCTCCTCGCACGCGCGCGCGAAGCCCGCGTTCTCGGCGAGGAAGCCGTACCCGGGGTGGACGGCCTGGGCGCCGGTGCGGGCGGCGGCCTCCAGCAGCCGCTCCACCGACAGATAGCTCTCGGCCGCGGGCGCCGGACCGATCCGTACCGCCGTGTCGGCCTCCCGTACGTGCCGCGCGTCCGCGTCGGCGTCGGAGAAGACCGCCACAGAGCGCACGCCCAGCGAGCGGAGCGTACGGATGACGCGTACGGCGATCTCGCCCCGGTTGGCCACCAGCACTGTGTCGAACACGGTTCCCCTCCTCACATCCGGAAGACGCCGAACTGGGGGTCACCCAGCGGCGCGTTGGCACATGCCGTCAGGGCGAGTCCCAGCACCTGACGGGTCTCCAGCGGGTCGATCACGCCGTCGTCCCAGAGGCGGGCGGTGGCGTAGTAGGCATTGCCCTGGCGCTCGTACTGCTGGCGGATCGGCGCCTTGAAGGCGTCTTCGTCCTCGGCCGGCCAGTCCTCGCCGCGCGCCTCCAGCTGGTCGCGCTTGACGGTGGCGAGGACGGAGGCGGCCTGCTCGCCGCCCATCACGGAGATCTTGGCGTTGGGCCACATCCACAGGAAGCGGGGGGAGTAGGCCCGGCCGCACATCGAGTAGTTGCCCGCGCCGTAGGAGCCGCCGACCACGACGGTCAGCTTGGGGACCCTGGTGCACGCCACGGCCGTCACCATCTTGGCGCCGTGCTTGGCGATGCCACCCGCCTCGTAGTCCCTGCCGACCATGAAGCCGGAGATGTTCTGCAGGAACACCAGCGGGATGCCGCGCTGGTCGCACAGCTCGATGAAGTGCGCGCCCTTCTGGGCGGACTCCGAGAACAGGATGCCGTTGTTGGCGACGATCCCGACCGGGTGGCCGTGGATCCGGGCGAAGCCGGTGATCAGGGTCTGCCCGAACTCGGCCTTGAACTCCGCGAAGCGGGAGCCGTCCACCACGCGCGCGATGATCTCGCGCACGTCGTAGGGGGTGCGGGAGTCCACCGGGACCGCGCCGTAGAGCCCGTACGGGTCCACCTTGGGCTCCGCGACCGGTGTGACCTCCCAGGGGAGGGGCTGGCGGGCGGGCAGAGTGGCGACGATGTTGCGCACGATGCGCAGGGCGTGCGCGTCGTCCTCGGCGAGGTGGTCGGTGACGCCGGAGATCCGGGAGTGGACCTCGCCGCCGCCCAGCTCCTCCGCGGTGACGACCTCGCCGGTGGCCGCCTTCACCAGGGGCGGGCCGCCCAGGAAGATCGTGCCCTGGTTGCGGACGATCACGGCCTCGTCGCTCATGGCCGGGACGTACGCGCCGCCGGCCGTGCACGACCCGAGGACCGCCGCGATCTGCGGGATCCCGGCGCCGGACATACGTGCCTGGTTGTAGAAGATGCGCCCGAAGTGCTCCCGGTCGGGGAAGACCTCGTCCTGCATGGGCAGGAAGGCGCCTCCGGAGTCGACCAGGTAGAGGCAGGGCAGCCGGTTCTCCAGGGCGACCTCCTGCGCCCGCAGATGCTTCTTCACCGTCATCGGGTAGTACGTGCCGCCCTTGACGGTGGCGTCATTGGCGACGATCACGCACTCGCGCCCGCTGACCCGCCCGATCCCGGCGATCACGCCGGCGGCCGGTGCCTGCCCGTCGTACATCCCGTCGGCTGCCAGGGGGGCCAGCTCCAGGAAGGGCGACCCGGGGTCGAGCAGTGTGTCCACCCGGTCCCTCGGCAGCAGCTTGCCGCGCGCGGTGTGCCGGGCGCGGGCCTTCTCGCCGCCGCCGAGAGCCGCGGCGCCCAGCTTGGCGCGCAGCTCGTCGACGAGTGCCAGATGGCCTTGTTCATTGGCCCGCCAGGCCTCCGACGCGGGATCTGCCGCGCTCGTCAGCTCCGGTGCCTCCTGCATCCTGCGGTCCCCTCACCCAGTGGTCGTACTGGTTAATGAGCGTTAACCATTTCCTCCAGGTTAACGACCGCTAACCTCGCTGTCTAGAATTGCTTGCATGGTCACCAGAACCGACGCCCCCACCCGTCGCGAGCAGATCCTCAAGGAGGCTGCCCGGCTCTTCGCCGAGCGCGGCTTCCACGGCGTCGGCGTCGACGAGATAGGCGCCGCGGTCGGCATCAGCGGTCCCGGTCTGTACCGGCACTTCCCGGGCAAGGACGCGATGCTCGCGGAGCTCCTGGTGGGCATCAGCGGCCAGCTGCTGACCGGGGCGAAGCGGCGCCTCGCGGAGTCCGACGGCGACACCGGCCCCGCCGCCGTCCTGGACTCGCTGATCGAGGGCCACATCGACTTCGCCCTGGACGACCGTCCGCTGATCACCCTGCACGACCGCGAGCTGGACCGCCTGCGCGACAGCGACCGCAAGCTGGTGCGGCAGCTGCAGCGGCAGTACGTGGAGCTGTGGGTCGAGGTGGTCCGCGAGGTCTACCCCGCCCTGACCGAACCCACGGCCCGCTCGGCGGTCCACTCGGTCTTCGGCCTGCTGAACTCGACCCCCCACCTCGGCCGCGCCGGCACCCTGCCCAGCCGCGGGGTCACGGCGGAGCTGCTGCACCGGATGGCGCGGGGCGCGTTCGCGGCGGCCGGGTCCGACTGAGTCGACGCCCCGCCGGCCCCACGTACGTGACGAGCGTTACCCCCGTTCAACCCTGGACCGCTCTGCCTACTCACCGGTACGGTTATATCTGAGCAAGCGCTTAGACATGCCGAGGTACGTGGAGGTGGCGGCGTGCGCCGTACGGTGTTCAACGAGGATCACGAGGCGTTCCGGGAGACCATCCGCGCCTTCATCGAGGCCGAGGTCGTGCCCGTCTACGACGAGTGGTTCGCCGCCGGCCAGGCCCCGCGCGAGTTCTACTACAAGCTCGCCGAGCTGGGCGTCTTCGGTATCCGGGTCGACGAGGAGTTCGGCGGCGCGGGCATCGACTCGTACAAGTTCGAGGCCGTCCTCTACGAGGAGACCGCCCGCGCGGGCATCTCCTTCGGCGGCTCCGGCGTGCACGTGCTGCTCGGCCTGCCCTACATCAAGCTGCTCGCCACCGACGAGCAGAAGAAGCGCTACCTGCCCAAGTTCGTCTCCGGCGAGGAGATGTGGGCCATCGCGATGACCGAGCCGGGCACCGGCTCCGACCTCGCGGGCATGAAGACCACCGCCAAGCTCTCCGAGGACGGCACTCACTACGTCCTCAACGGCGCCAAGACCTTCATCACCGGTGGCGTGCACGCCGACCGCATGATCGTCTGCGCCCGCACCGCCGCGCCCACCGCCGAGGACCGCCGTCACGGCATCTCCCTCTTCGTCGTGGACACCAAGGCCGAGGGCTACTCGGTCGGCCGCAAGCTCGACAAGCTGGGCCTGAAGACCTCGGACACCGCCGAGCTGGCGTTCGTCGACGTCAAGATCCCCGTCGAGGACCTCCTCGGCGAGGAGAACAAGGGCTTCTACTACCTCGGACACAACCTCGCCTCCGAGCGCTGGGGCATCGCCTTCGGCGCCTACGCGCAGGCCAAGGCCGCCGTCCGGTTCGCCAAGCAGTACGTCCAGGACCGCGTCGTCTTCGGCCAGCCCGTCGCCGCCTTCCAGAACACCAAGTTCGAGCTGGCCGCCTGCCAGGCCGAGGTGGACGCCGCCGAGGCCGTCGCCGACCGCGCCACCGAGGCCCTGGACGCCGGTGAGCTGACCCCGGCCGAGGCCGCCTCCGCGAAGCTCTTCTGCACCGAGGTCGCCCACCGCGTCATCGACCGCTGCCTCCAGCTGCACGGCGGCTACGGCTTCATGAACGAGTACCCGATCGCCCGTCTGTACGCGGACAACCGCGTCAACCGCATCTACGGCGGCACCAGCGAGATCATGAAGACGATCATCGCCAAGGACATGGGTCTGTAGGTCACCGCAATCACTGGCCGGTACAACTGACGTCATGAGCCAGGCACTCCAGAACCTCCTCGAGCTGCTCGACCTCGAGCAGCTCGAGGAGGACATCTTCCGCGGCCAGTCCCGCTCCGCCGTCGTCCCGCGCGTCTTCGGCGGGCAGGTCGCGGCGCAGGCGCTGGTCGCCGCCGGGCGGACGGTCCCCGCGGACCGGCTCGCCCACTCCCTGCACGCGTACTTCCTGCGCCCGGGAGACCCCGGCGCGCCGATCGTCTACAACGTCGACCGCATCCGCGACGGCCGGTCGTTCACGACCCGCCGCGTGGTGGCCGTCCAGCACGGCAAGCCGATCTTCCATCTCTCGGCGTCCTTCCAGACGTACGAGGAAGGGCTCGACCACCAGGCCCCCATGCCGCCCGCCCCGGACCCGGAGGCCCTGCCCACCTCCCAGGAGCGGCTGCGCGGCTACGACCACCTGGACCCGGCGGTCGTGGAGAGGTTCATAGAGGCCCGCGAGGCGATCGACCTGCGCTACGTGGACGAGCCGCCGTACGGGAAGTTCGGCGAGCCGCGCGAGCCGCGCAGCCAGGTGTGGTTCCGGGCCAACGGCAAGCTCGACGACGACCCCCTGCTCCATGTCGTCCTCGCCACCTACGTCTCCGACATGACCCTCCTCGACGCGGTGCTGCTCGCGCACGGGCGCGGCGGCTGGGCCGTCGGGGACGTCGTCGGGGCGTCCCTGGACCACGCGATGTGGTTCCATCGGCCCTTCCGCGCCGACGAATGGTTGCTGTACGACCAGGAATCGCCGTCCGCGCACGGCGGCCGGGGCCTCGGCCAGGCCCGCATCTACACCCAGGACGGGCAGCTCGCCATCTCCGTCATCCAGGAGGGCGTGGTCCGCGTACCGCGGTGACCCGCGCAGCTGTTGAACGGGTGAACACATGCGGTGCGTAACCGAGTTGACGAACCGGTTGTGGGCCGTGCTCCCGGCCCAAAGGCGGGTGCGGCCAGGGTCCGCCCCGAGGCCCGGGCAGCGAATGGTCGCTCGAAGTGACGAGTGACGCATGGGGTACTAGGCTTTTCGAGTGAAAGCCGCAGCGCGCGGTTTGCCCGGCCGACGAGGCCCCGTGCCCCACGGACCTCAGCCGCGGAGCCCGATGGCGCGACCACGCCAGGGTGGCCGCAGGTGTCGACATCGTTGGCATACACCGTGCCGCTCAACACACTGCGGTGGCATCTGAAGACCGCGCCGCATCTTCCCCCTTGTCGCGGCGTCGGCCATCACCTCGCGCCCCCTTCTCCGGGAGCCGCGAGAGACGATGGAGATGGAAGGTATATCCCATGCGATCACAGCGCACGAGGCGTCTTGTCGCGATGTCCGCAGCCGGGGTGCTGCTGGCCGGCGGAGCCGCCGTCGGCACGGCGGGCACCGCCTTCGCGGGCTCGTCCCACGACGACCACGGTTCCTACAGCAGCAACTGTGACGACGGCTGGTGGAACAACGACAACTGCGACAACGGCGACCACGGCGGCTATGGCGGTGACCACGGCGGCTACGGCGACAACGGTGACCACGGCGGCTACGGCGACAACGGCGACCACGGCGGCTATGGCGGTGACCACGGCGGCTACGGCGACAACGGTGACCACGGCGGCTACGGCGGCGACCACGGCGGTGGTGACCACGGTGGCGGCGACCACGGCGGCGGAGACCACGGTGGAGGAGGCCACGGAGGTTACTGACCCGACGAACTGAGGGTGATGTGCGGCCCTGCCGGCAGGGCCGCACATCATGCGCGGGGCCCCCGTGGGCGCCTTATGCCAGGCCCGCCTCCGCCAGCAGATAAGCCGTCATCGGGTCGTAGTGGCGCGGGCTCACCACATGGTCGTCGAGCGGCACCGCCACCTGGACGGTGCCCTCGGACTCGGCGAGGAACAGCGCGGGGTCGTTGCAGTCGGCGTACCCCACGGAGTCGACGCCGTGCTGTCCGGCGTACCCGGCCCAGCCGTGGTCGGCGACCACCAGGTCCGGCAGCGGACGCCCCTCGCGCTCAAGTCCGGTCAGGACGGCCCGCATCGGCTCACCGGAGTGCGTGTGCCACAGCGTCGCGCCGTGCTCCAGGACGGCCACGTCCGCGAACTGCATGACGTACCCCTCATCCGTCTGCAGCCCGTCCGGGATCACCACGATCTCGCAGCCGGCGGCACGCAGCGCGGCGGCCGTGGCCCGGTGCACGTCCAGCAGGCCGCCCGGGTGGCCGGTCGCGAACAGCACCCGCTGCTGCCCGTCGGCCGCCTTGCGCAGCCGGAGTGCGAGGCGCTCCAGGGCGTCCAGGGTCAGCTCGGGGTCGATGGTGTCCTGCCCGTACCGGTACTCGGGATCGTCGTTGACACCCACCCGTTCGGCCATGACCGCGAGCACGTCCTGCTCGTCCGACCAGCGGTCGCCCAGCTCCAGACCGAACCAGTAGTGGCGGTCGCCGTTGGCCAGCTTGCGGTAGTGGGAGAGGTTGTTCTCGCGGGGTGTGGCGACGTCCCCCGCGATACGGGTCCTCACCAGGTGGTCGACGAGCTGGGCGCGGCTGGGTGTCCCGGATATCGGCATGCCTCCCATTGTGAGGGCAGCGGACCTGGCGCGTCCTCGTCATATCGCAGCCTGGGACGTGGCTCACTCACGCCTGGCGCAGCGCGAACCACAGCTCCATCCGTACGTCCGGGTCGTCCAGGTCGGCATCGAGCAGGGCCGCGCACCGGGCGATCCGCTGCCGCACGGTGTTGCGGTGCACGTCGAGCGCCACCGCCGTACGGTCCCAGCTGCCGTGCAGGGACAACCAGGAGCGCAGGGTCTCGGCGAGCGCGGGCTGTGCGGCGAGCGGGGCGAGCAGCGCCCGGGCGTGGGCCTCGGCGTCCGCCCGGGGCACCAGGTCCTCCAGGCCCGGCCGGGCGCCGTGCCGGACCAATGGGCTGCGAGTGGCGCGGGCGCGGGCCAGGGCGCGGGCCGCCTGGGTGTCGGCGGCCGGCCACTCCCGAGGGCCGACGGCCGCGCTGACCCCGAGGGCCCAGCCCGGCTGCGGGGCCGGCTCGCGCTCGGCGGGCACCAGCACGCGTACGACGTCCCGGGCGAGGTCGACCAGCGGCGACCCCAGCGCGGCCCCCAGTGCGGAGGCGGCCACGGCATCCGGCGCCTGGGCCTCCGGCCGGGCGTGCACGACGACCCATCGCCCTTCGCCCACGAGCGGCGCCACCTCCTCCGGCCCCGCGCCGAGCAACAGCCGTACGAGCGCGGAGGACCGGGCGGCACCGGCACCGCTGTGGTGCTCGCCGGTGAGCAGGGAGAGCAGCACGGAGGCGACGGAGGCGATGGTGTGGTCCCCGGGTTCCCGGCGCGAACCGGCCACACCGAGCACGAACCCTTCCCCGGCACCCAGCGCGTAGGCGGCGAGATGGGTGTCGCCGTGGGTGTCGGTGGCGGAGGTGGGGATCGGGCGGGTGGTGGCCGTGGCCGGTCGGGCCGCTGCCGGGTCGGTGGGGGAGGGCGAGGCGGTGGGGTGGTCGACGGGGTGCCGGCTCGCCGAGGGGCGGGAGCCCGTGGGTGCGTCGGCCTCCGCCCCGCCGGCCGTACGGCGTCCGGCCGACCTGCCGGCGCCGCTGCCCGCCGGGCCGGTCGTGCCTTCGGCGGTGGGGCCACCGGCGCCGGTGCCGGCCGAACCCGCGGCCGCCCCAGCGGGCTGCACCGGCTCGCGGGCACCGGGCGGGCGGACGACCCCGGCCAGTGCCGCCAGTGCCTCGCGGGCCCCCTGCGTCGGCTCCCGGCCCGCCGTCGCGATCTCGGTGCCGTCGGGGCCGTAGAGGATCGCGTGGCCGCTCAGGCGGCCGGCCAGTTGGCGCAGGACCGAGGGGACCGGGTCGGGGCGGGAGGCGGCGGCCGCGAGGCTCTGCTGGGCCTCGGTGACCCGGCGCAGCTCGGCCAGGCGGGCCTGCGCCATCAGCTGCCAGACCGCGCGGGCGACACCGGAGAAGGTCGTCTGCGGCGGTACCTCCAGGAGCGGGAGGTCGTACGCGTCGCAGGCGGCGACCAGGGCCCGCGGGACCGTGTCGTGCACGGGCGCCAGGCCGAAGCCGAGGGCCGCCCCGCCGGCGGCCACGATCCGCGAGACGTAGTCGTCGAAGTAGGTCCCTGCGCCCGCCGCCTCCGGGATGTGCACCCCGGCCGTGAGCAGCAGCTCGCCGCCCAGCAGGTACGGGTACGGGTCGGCCATCTCCGAGGTGTGCGCCCAGTGGATCACGATGTCCGGATCCGAGGGCCCGGCGATCTGGCGCAGCGCGAGATCCTCGCGGGCCAGCAGGGCCGAGAGCGGTACCGGTGGGGTCGGTGGGACGGCTGGGGTGATCGCCTCCGGCATGGTGTGCATTCCCTCCATCCCGCCCCGTTCGTATGGATGAAACGTACACTTCGCAGTCGCCTTGCGGCCACCTAGTGTCAAGTCAGCACGGCAGCCGCGGGTACGGGCGGATGTCCCCGCGATCCGCTGCCGGCACCTCCACCCCCCATGTATCTGCACGACACGCCACTGACAGTGCGCGAAGGAGGGCCCCACATGGCCGTTGACTACACAGTGATCGTCCTCTACTTGGCCGGCATGCTGGCCATGGGCTGGTGGGGCATGCGCCGCGCCAAGTCCAAGAGCGAGTTTCTGGTGGCGGGGCGTCGCCTCGGGCCCGCCATGTACTCCGGCACCATGGCCGCGATCGTCCTCGGCGGCGCGTCCACCATCGGCGGCGTCGGCCTCGGCTACCAGTACGGCCTGTCCGGCGCCTGGATGGTCTTCACCATCGGCCTCGGCCTGCTGGCCCTGTCGGTCTTCTTCTCCGCCCGCATCGCCCGCCTGAAGGTCTACACCGTCTCCGAGATGCTGGACCTGCGCTACGGCGGCCGGGCCGGTGTCATCTCCGGTGTGGTCATGTGGGCGTACACCCTGATGCTCGCCGTCACCTCGACCATCGCCTACGCCACGATCTTCGACGTGCTCTTCGACATGAACCGCACGGTCGCGATCATCCTCGGTGGCTCGATCGTCGTCGCGTACTCCACGCTCGGCGGCATGTGGTCCATCACGCTGACCGACATGGTGCAGTTCGTCGTCAAGACCATCGGTGTGCTGCTCCTGCTCCTGCCCATCGCGGTGGTCAAGGCCGGCGGCTTCTCCGAGATGAAGGCCAAGCTGCCCACGTCGTACTTCGACCCGCTGGGCATCGGCGGCGAGACGATCTTCACGTACGTGCTGATCTACACCTTCGGCATGCTGATCGGCCAGGACATCTGGCAGCGCGTGTTCACCGCCCGCAGCGACAGAACGGCGAAGTGGGGCGGCACGGTGGCCGGAACCTACTGTCTGGCCTACGCCCTCGCCGGCGCCGTCATCGGTACGGCCGCCAAGGTCCTCTACCCCAAGCTCGGCAGCCCCGACGACGCCTTCGCGACCATCGTCAAGGACGAGCTGCCCGTGGGCGTCCGCGGCCTGGTGCTGGCCGCCGCCCTCGCCGCCGTGATGTCCACGTCCTCCGGCGCCCTGATCGCCTGCGCGACGGTCGCCAACAACGACATCTGGTCCCGGCTGCGCGGCGCGGTGCGCCGTGACGGCGACGAGCACGACGAGGTCAAGGGCAACCGCGCCTTCATCCTGATCATGGGCGTCGCGGTGATCGGCACCGCGATCGCGCTCAACAACGTCGTCGAGGCCCTGACGGTCGCCTACAACCTCCTGGTCGGCGGCCTGCTCGTCCCGATCCTCGGCGGTCTGCTGTGGAAGCGCGGCACCGTGCAGGGGGCGCTGGCCTCGGTGATCGTCGGCGGCCTCGCCGTGATCGGCCTGATGGCGGGCTACGGCATCCTCGCCAACGAGCCCGTCTACTACGGCCTGCTCGCCTCCCTCGCCGCCTACGTCGCCGTCTCCCTGGCGACCAGGCCCACCGACGAGGCCGTCCTCACCACCTGGCGCGAGCGCCTCGCGGGACGGTCCCCCGAACTCGTGTCCGAACCGGTCCCGGCTCACCAGTAGAGTCATATGGAAAGCAGTACAAGCGCGACGAAGCGCAAGAAAGAAGGCATTTCACCATGAGCAGCAACGAGACGCCCCGCGGCCCCGTCGACTCCTCCCGCATCCCGCGGTACGCCGGACCCGCGACCTTCGCCCGGCTGCCCCGCCTCGACGAGGTCGGCACCGCCGACGTCGCCGTCGTGGGCGTGCCGTTCGACTCCGGCGTCTCGTACCGGCCGGGCGCCCGCTTCGGCGGCAACGCCATCCGCGAGGCGTCCCGGCTGCTGCGCCCGTACAACCCGGCGCAGGACGCCTCCCCCTTCGCCCTCGCCCAGGTCGCGGACGGCGGCGACATCGCCGTGAACCCGTTCAACATCAACGAGGCCGTGGACACCATCGAGGCCGCCGCCGACGAGCTGCTCGGCACCGGCGCCCGTCTGATGACCCTGGGCGGCGACCACACCATCGCCCTGCCCCTGCTCCGCTCGGTCGCGAAGAAGCACGGCCCGGTCGCCCTGCTCCACTTCGACGCGCACCTGGACACCTGGGACACCTACTTCGGCGCCGAGTACACCCACGGCACCCCGTTCCGCCGCGCCGTCGAGGAGGGCATCCTCGACACCTCCGCCCTCTCCCACGTCGGCACTCGCGGCCCGCTGTACGGCAAGCAGGACCTCACCGACGACGAGAAGATGGGCTTCGGCATCGTCACCTCGGCGGACATCTACCGCCGCGGCGCCGACGAGGTCGCCGACCAGCTGCGCCAGCGCATCGGCGACCGTCCGCTGTACATCTCCATCGACATCGACTGCCTGGACCCGGCCCACGCGCCCGGCACCGGCACCCCGGAGGCGGGCGGCATGACCTCCCGCGAGCTGCTGGAGATCCTGCGCGGGCTGGCGTCGTGCAACCTGGTGTCGGCGGACGTCGTCGAGGTGGCCCCCGCGTACGACCACGCGGAGATCACGTCGGTGGCGGCCTCCCACACGGCGTACGAACTCACCACCATCATGAGCCGCCAGATCGCGGCGGCGCGGAAGGACGCGTAAGCGCAGTGACTCACGACCACGACCTGGTACTCCGCCCGACGGCGGCACAGATCTCGACCGCTCTGAACCCGCCCCCCGGGCGCAACGGCGGAGACCTGGTCGTGGAAACGCTGGCCGGTCTCGGCGCGACGACGGTCTTCGGGCTGCCCGGCCAGCACGCGCTGGGCATGTTCGACGCCCTGCGCCGCTCGTCCCTGCGCTATGTGGGCCTGCGGGTGGAGAACAACGCGGGTTTCGCGGCGGACGCGTACGGCCGCATCACCGGCGAGGCGGCCCCGCTGCTGCTCTCGACCGGCCCCGGTGCGCTGACCTCACTGGCCGCGCTGCAGGAAGCCGCCGCCGCCTCCGCCCCCGTCCTGGCGATCAGCAGCCAGATCCCGACACCGGGACTGGGCGGCGGCCGCCACGGCTATCTGCACGAACTCCCGGACCAGGCGGCCTCGTTCCGGGGTGTGGTGAAGTCGGTCCACACGGTCCGCACCCAGTCCCAGATCCCCTCGGCCATCGCGGCGGCCTGGCAGTCGGCGCTGACGGCCCCGCACGGCCCGGTGTGGGTGGAGATCCCGCAGGACGTGCTCCTCGCCGAGACCGCCCTGCCGGTGGTGACGGCGATGGACGCGACCCCGCAGGACCTGGTCCCGCGCCCCGAACTGACGGCGGTGGCCGCGGACCTGCTGTCCCGTGCCGCCCGCCCGGCGATCATCGCGGGCGGCGGAGTCGTACGCTCGGACGCCTCGGGGAAGCTGAAGGCGCTGGCGGAGAAGCTGGACGCCCCCGTGGTCACCACCTTCGGCGGCAAGGGCGCCTTCCCCTGGAACCACCCCCTCTCCCTCCAGTCCTGGCTGGAGGACCGCCACACGACGGACTTCCTCGAGGACGCGGACGTCCTCCTGGTGGTCGGCTCGGGCCTCGGTGAACTCTCCTCGAACTACTACACGTTCAAGCCTCGCGGTCGAGTGATCCAGATCGAGGCGGACCTCGGCAAGCTGGAGTCCAACCACCCGGCCCTCGGCATCCACGCGGACGCCCGCCTGGCCCTCCAGGCCCTGCTGGAGACGGTGGAGGAGCGCACGGACGAGTCGGTGCCGGAGCGCGTACGCGAGGTGCTCTCCCGGGTCACGGCCCGCATCGCCGCCCAGGAACTGACCCTGGAACAGGACGTGCTGGCCTCGGTCCGGCGCGCCCTCCCCGCCGACTCCCCGTCCTTCTGGGACATGACGATCCTGGCCTACTGGGCATGGTCGGCCTTCGACGCGCAGGGCCCGAACACCATGCACTCCGCACAGGGCGCCGGCGGCCTCGGCTACGGCTTCCCGGCGGCGCTCGGCGCGGCCGCCGCGGACCCCGGCCGCCCGGTCCTGGCGGTCTCGGGCGACGGCGGAGCCCTCTACTCGATCGCCGAGCTGGCCACGGCGAGGCAGTACGGCCTCCCCGTGACCTGGCTGATCGTCGACGACGGCGGCTACGGCATCCTCCGCGAGTACATGACGGACGCCTTCGGCGAGGCAACGGCCACGGAACTGACCCGCCCCGACTACGTGGCGCTGGCCGAGTCCTTCGGTGTCCCCGGGGTCCGGACGACCCCGGAGACCCTGGAGGAGGACCTGGCGAAGGCACTCGCGTCCCCCGGCCCCTCGGTCGTCGTACTCCCCGCCGTCCTGCGGATGTTCGCACCGACCCACCTGGGTTAGGGCGCCGACGGACTAGTCGGAGTTCTCCCGGACCAGCACCCCGGGGCCGTCGGGCGTCACGACCGGAACCCACGCCTCGTCGACCTCGGCGAGGCGGGTCAGCTCCTCGTCGAGGCCGCGTCCGAAGAGGGGGATCAGGTAGCCCTCCTGCGCGTACCGGACGCCTCTCCGCCGCCACTATGAGGAACGCCCACTGCAGCCACAGGGCGCCTCACTCGTCGTAGATCTCTCCGGTACCCGCGTCGAGGACCGTGTTCATCGGGTCGCAGCTGCCGCTGTCCTTGTCGGGCTTGCAGTGTGTGTCCACGACACTCACGGACCACACCACGTGCCAGGGGCCCTGCCAGCCCTTGGCGCGTTCGGTCCTCAGCTCGTCGGCGTGGATCCTCAGAGTGTGGAGATCGGCACCGTTCTTCTTCCACTCCTTGGCGGCGATCTCCTCGGCCTGCTTCGCCGACAGCAGCCGGGCCGGAAGGTCCACGTGCTCGGGGCCGAAGTCGACCAGCATCTGGGAGACGCGGCCGGAGCGGTTGATCTGCACGTCGAGGCTGCGCGGCATCGCCACCCCGCGCTCCTTGAACCGCCATGACGTGCGCCACCCGAACTCGGCTTTCCTGCCGACCGATTGCGTCTCGTGGAAGGAAGCCGCATCGGCCCAGGGGTAATGGGCCTTCATGTAGGAGCGGGCGATGCCGTACGCGTCCTCGGCGTCGTGGGGCGTGGCGGCGCCGGGGACCGGGAAGCTCGCCGGTGTCGGGGGCTCGGAGTCCTCGAAACTCACGCTCAGTCGGCGTCCGCCGGGCCACATCAGGTCCGCGGGGAACGCGTCGGCGATCTGTATGGACATCCAGCCGTTGTAGCCGTCGACGCCAGGGCTCACGCGTACCTCGCCCACGTGGTACCGATCGCCGAAGGCCTGACGGACGACGCGCTCGGCGGTCTCCCGCTCGTCGCCGTGCGCGTCACGCACGCTGGAACCGTCCACGTGGTTCGCGGTGATCGCGGTCTGGAAGACGACCGGCCCGGCCACGGCGCACACCAGCGCCACGATCAGCGTGGGCTTGGCCCACGCACGCCACGCGACCCGGCCTCGCACCAGCACCAGCCCGGCAGCCACGCCCAGGACACCGCCACCGGCGTTCATCTCCACGTCGGCACTGTCACAGATACCGCTCACGAACGGGGCGAGGGCCTGGGCGAGTTCGATGAGACAGGGCAGTGCGAGGACACCGACGAGCACGGGAAGCGGACGCCGCAGCGCCAGGACACCGAACAGGCCGAGCGGGACGAACATGGCCAGGTTCCACAGACCCTGCGTGGTGTACAGCGGCTCGGTGATCTCATGGTTGATCACACACTCGGCCCGTCCCGCCTCGCCACCACGCAGCGCGAGGGTGACGCCGAGGACACCGGTCAGACAGAACGCCAGTGGCAGCCACCACACCGCGTGATCCACTTCGCGGCGACGGGCCACGGCCCACGCGGCCGACCCTACGACAGCGGCGACGACGGTGAGCCCGGCCAGGAACCCCATGTCGTCGCCGAAGACAGCTTCGAACAACTTGCTCTTTCCCCCGTGAAGCGCCTCCGGTCTCGCCGGCGGCGCGCGCTCCGACGACCTGGTCAGGGTCTCGGGCGTCAAATTGACCAAACCTTCGAAATCGACCCTACCCTGCGGAAGTTGACCCCGACCCGCCTGGGCGGAGGGGCGGGGTGAGCGGCCGGGGGGCTACGGCCGGGTTCCTCGGGCGACGACCGGGCGGCCACCGTCGTGCGGCAGGACGACGGTGAACCGCCAGGGGCCGTCGTCGACCTGGGCCAGGCCGACCGGCTCGGCTGCGTCGAGCGCCCGGGCTGCGGCCTCCGCGCCGTCGCACAGCGCGTCGATCTCCACGTAGTGCCGCGCCAGGCTCGCGGCCGGACCGTTGATCCACAGCACGACCTCCGCGCCGGTGCGCAACGCGGAGAGCAGGTCGTCACGGATGCTTCCCGGGGCGGCGGCCAGAACCCGGTCGTGCAGACCTTCCTGCGCGGACGGCTGTGGCCGGGCCGCCGCCACGTGCCGACGGCACTCCGGGCACGCGCGGCGGTCGTGGGCGATGAAAAGATGCCGGCCCGCGGCTGCCCGGGATCAGCAGGCGCCGGGGCCCACCCCGTCGATGCGGCCGCCGAAGTCTCCGTAGTACTGGGAGCGCCAGTCGCCGTTGAAGACGTCCCGCTTCTCGGTCGGGTCCCAGTTGATGAAGCAGGCGCGGGTGGAGGCGACGAAGGAGCCCACGTTGTCATGGAGGTTGGGCGGCATGTCGCGGTAGCCGCTGCGGGCCGTCCACTCCCAGTAGTCCCCGCCGAAGCCCTCCCCGCTCCAGAAGCACACCGAGCCGTCGGGACAGGAGGGAGCGGCGGCCTGGGCCGCGGCGGTCTGGGTGGGCAGGAGGAGGGCGGTCAGGGCGAGAGCGGCGGCCAGGGACCAGGAGCGAAACTTCACGAGCCTCTCCAAAAAGGGGAGTTGGGACACCTCGGCGGTCGTGCCGAGCTGCCGCCATGCTCCTGTCCCGCAACGGGGACACGCCCGGACCCAAGATCGACATCACTGGTGTGGGCGAATAAATAGGACTATTGGCGCTGTACGTTTTCCCGCTCGGCCGAACGGCCCCTGACCGGGGGACGGTCAGGGGCCGTTCGACTGTGGAGCCGTGCCGCTCGTGTCAGCTGACGCCCGAGGGGTCCAGTCGGTAGAGCGTCGACTGGTTGCTCTGAGAGGAGGACTTCGAGGAGGCGGAGCCGGAGGACGCGGAGCCGGCGGACGACGACTTCGATGTCGTGCTCTTGCTGTACGCGCTCTCCTTCACCGCCGTACCGTGCTTCTTCACCCACGACGTCACCTCGGAGCTGAGGTTGCTGCCCCCGCCGGGCCCGCCGCCCATGCCACCGCCGCCGACCTGGACGTAGTGCAGCTCGCCCTTCTTCACCAGCTCCTTGAGCTTGGCGACGGTCATCGCGTTGTCGCTGCCGGTGAAGCCCCACATGGAGATGACCGGCACGTTGCTGCTCAGCTCGATCTGCGCGGCACTCTGCGAGTTGGACACCGCGAGCAGCCACTCGGCGCCGTCCTGGTGCTTCTTCAGGTACGAGATCAGCTCGCTGTCGGCCCCACCCATGCCGCCGCCGGGCCCGCCGCCCATGCCGCCACCGCCGAAGCCACCGCTGCCGCCGGGCAGTTCGCCCTGCCCGGTGCCGCCCTCGGCCGTGCCGCCGCTCGTACCGGTGCCGCCCGGCGGGGTGCCGCCCATCTGGCCGTTGCCCCCGGGAGCCTGGCCGCTCTGGCCGTTCTGCCCGCTCGGGGTGCCGGGCAGCTCGCCGTTCCCGCCGCCGGGCATCATCTCGCCGCCGCCCGGGAAGCCGCCGCTCGCCCGGCCGTTCCGGCCGCCCTGCTGAGCGCCGCCCGGCAGCTCGCCGTTGCCGGGGCCGCCGTTGCCGCCCCCGCCCGGCCCACCGCCGAAGCCGCTCCTCGTCGACGGCCCCGCCGTCGGGTTCGTACCGCCCATGCCGCCACCGCCCATGCCGCCACTGCCCGACCCGGCCGGCACCGACCAGGCGTACGCCGCCGGACCGGCCACCGCCGCGACGACCGCAGCGACGACGGAAGCCGCGAGGAGCCGCGCCCGGTTGCCGCTCCGGAAGAGGAGCAGGCCCACGATCGCCGCCGCCATGACCACACCGATCACCGGCCACAGCCAGGTGTTCCAGCCGGAGGCACGGCGCAGCAGCACGATCGCCCAGAGGGCGGTGACGCCGAGCGCGACCGGGAGCACCCATGCCCACCGCCTGTCGTCCCGGAACGCGCGCAGCAGCATGACGCCGCCGCCCCCGCACAGCGCCGCGATGCCGGGCGCGAGCGCGGTCGTGTAGTACGGGTGCATGGTGCCCTCGGCCATGCTGAAGGTCAGGAAGTGCAGCACGGTCCAGCCGCCCCACAGCACCAGCGCGGCGCGGGTGAGGTCGGTGCGCGGGGCGCGGCCGCACAGGATCAGGCCGGCGACGAGCGCGACCGCGGAGAAGGGCAGCAGCCAGGAGATCTGCCCGCCGAGGATGTCGTTGAACATCCGGCCCAGGCCCGCGGAGCCGGAGAAACCGCCGCCTCCGCCGCCCCCGCCCCCGCCGTTGCCCTCGCCGCCGAGGACCCGGCCGAGGCCGTTGTAGCCCATGATCAGGTTCCAGGCCGTGCCGTCCGTCGAGCCGCCGATGTAGGGGCGCTCGGAGGCCGGGACGAGGGAGACCGCCGCCGCCCACCAGAAGCTGGACACCGCCAGGGCCACGCTCGCGAGCAGCAGGTTGACGATCCGCTTCACCAGCGGCAGCCGGGTCGCGTACAGGTACACCGCGAAGACCGCCGGCAGCGCGATGTAGCCCTGCAGCATCTTGGTGTTGAAGGCGAGCCCGAAGCAGACCGCCGAGCCGAGCAGCGGCAGCAGGCGGCCGCCCGTCACCGCGCGCAGGGCCAGGGCCGCGCCGCCGACCATCAGCAGGACCAGCAGCGTGTCGGGGTTGTTGTCCCGGTTGATGGCGACGGTGATGGGCGTCAGCGCCAGGACCAGCGCGGCCAGTGCGGCCGCCCCGTGCCCCCACACCCGCTTCACGGACGTGTGCAGGATCCAGATCGTCGCCAGCGCGGCCACGATCATCGGCGCCATCATCTGCCAGGTGCCGAAGCCGAAGACGCGGCAGGACAGACCCATGACCATGAGGGCGAGCGGTGGTTTGTCGACGGTGAGGAAGTTGCCCGCGTCCAGCGAGCCGAAGAACCACGCCTTCCAGCTCTGCGTACCGCTGAGCACGGCCGCGCTGTAGAAGCTGTTGAGGCTGGAGCCGGAGAGGTTCCAGGAGTAGAGCACCGCCGCCAGGATCATGATCGCGATCAGGGCGGGCAGCGACCAGCGCGGCGCGGCGGCCGGAGCCGCCGCCGCGGGCGGCGGTTCGGCGGTCGCGGTCGTCGGGTGGGCGAGGGGATCGGTGGCTGAGGTCACGGCCGCATCGTGTCGAGCGGGGGTGGGTGAGCGCTGTGCCCCGCCTTGCTCTTCCCTGTGAATAGGCAAAGGGCGGGTCAACCCCGAACGCGTGTGCAACTTTCGGTCGCCTCTGCGTGTCAACACGGGTATGAATCCCCGCACATTCAGTCGCGCCGGTGCGCTCGCAGCCGCTCTCGGCGCCGTGGTGCTCATACCGACCGTCACCGCCGCCACTCCGGCCGCGGCGGCGCCTCCCGCCGTCAGCTGCACGTCCAGCAAGGCGGGCCTCGCCACCAAGCTGCAGAAGGACATCACGACGGCGCTCGCGAACCGCAAGGGCACCGTCGCGGTCGGCCTGTACGACCGCTCCACCAAGACGACCTGCACCCTGCGTGCGACCAGCGCCTACGACTCGGCCAGCACGGTCAAGGTCACCGTCCTCGCCACGCTGCTGTGGGACGCGAAGAAGCACAACCGGTACCTGACGAAGACCGAGCAGTCGCTCGCCACGGCCATGATCACCCAGTCGGACAACGCCGCGACCAGCACGCTGTGGAAGCAGCTGGGCCTGACGAAGATCAAGGGCTTCCTGTCCGCCGCCGGCATGACGAAGACCACGCCCGGCGCGGACGGCTACTGGGGTCTGACCCAGGAGAACGTCACCGACGAGCAGAAGCTGCTCAAGCTCGTCACGGCCAAGAACACCGTGCTGAGCGACAACTCCCGTGCCTACATCCTGAAGTTGATGGGCCAGGTCATCTCCGATCAGCGCTGGGGCACGCCCGCCGGTGCGCCGTCCACCGTGTCCGTGCACGTCAAGAACGGCTGGCTGCAGCGCTCCACGCACGGCTGGCGGGTCCACAGCCTGGGCACCTTCAACGGCGCCGGACACGACTACATGATCAGCGTGCTGACGCAGGACAACAGCACCATGGACTACGGCGTCACCACCATCCAGAACGTCGCCAAGGCCATCCACAAGGACCTGGTGCCGACGACGTCCAGCACCGCCCGCTACACCCCGACCAGCACGCCGAGCGAGGCGTTCGTGGCGGTGCCCCCGCGGGGCTGACGCTTCACAAGACGGTCTCCCGCCGGTCACCGGACCGTCCTGCGGTGGCGCGCATGCGCCTGAGAACCGTACGCGCGACCCTCACCGCCGGCCTGGCGGCGGTCACTTGCCTGACCGCCGCCGGGCCCGCCGGTGCCGCCAACTCCGCGGACGGAAACGCCTGTTCGCCGACCGTCTCCATCGACCGCTTCTCCGACGGGCTCGACAAGACGACGTACCAGGGGACGTTCGTCGGCAACTTCTCCGCGCTCGCGGTGGACCGGGACGGCTCCCTCGTCGCGCTGGAGGACCGCTCCTCCCTCTTCGGCCTGGACCCGAAGACCCTGCAGCCGGCCTCGGCCGTCCACCTCGCCGACGAGAAGGGCGCCGACCTCGACTCCGAGGGGCTCGTCATCGATGGCGACGGCACCCGGCTGATCTCCTCCGAGACCGAGCCGTCCGTCCGCCGCTACTCCCCGGACGGGAAGATCCTCGACCGCCTCCCGGTCCCGTCCTCCCTCCTGGTCGCCCCGGCCGGCCGCGCCACCGCCAACCAGACCTTCGAGGGCCTGACGATGCTGCCCGGCGGCCGCACCCTGCCGGCCTCCATGGAGTACTCGATCTCGGGCGACACCACCGGCATCGTCCGCTTCCAGACCTGAACCCGCCACCACGGCGGCTTCCGGCTCGCCGCCCAGTACGCCTACCGCACCGACGCCGGCCTCGGCGTCCCGGAGGTCCAGGCCACCCCCGACGGCCGCCTCCTCGTCCTGGAGCGCGGCTTCACCCCGGGCGTCGGCAACACCGTCCGCCTCTACGAGGCCGACCTGCGCCACGCCACGGACACCAGCACCGTCGAGATCCTTACCGGCCGGCCGGACGTACAACTGATGAGGAAGACCCTCCTCGCGGACATCGCCACCTGCCCGACCCTCAGACGACCCGGTTCTACTACCTGCGGGTACGTGTCTGACGTCCGCGTTCGTTTGTTGCAGAGGGATGAAATCCGCCCCTGTTGACGTTGGAGCCTTCCGGAAGACCAGATCTCAACGGGAGGCACCGGCGTGGCAGCGCAACGGGGATGGGCACGACGGCTGGCGGCCTACGCCTGGCGGTATCCGAAGGACGTCCTCCTCGCCCTCGGATCCTCCCTGGCCGGCATGGCCGTGCTGGCCGTGGTCCCGCTGATCACCAAGGTGATCATCGATGACGTCATCGGCGACCACAGCCGGTCCATGGCTCCGTGGGCCGGCGCGCTGCTCGGCGCCGCCGTCCTCGTCTACGTCCTCACCTACATACGTCGCTACTACGGCGGCCGGCTCGCCCTCGACGTACAGCACGACCTGCGGACCGAGATGTACGACACCATCACCCGCCTCGACGGCCGCCGCCAGGACGAGCTGTCCACCGGACAGGTGGTCGGCCGGGCCACCAGCGACCTCCAGCTGATCCAGGGCCTGCTCTTCATGCTCCCGATGACCATCGGGAACGTCCTGCTCTTCCTGATCTCCCTGGCGATCATGGCCTGGCTGTCGCTGCCGCTGACCCTGGTCGCCCTGGCCGTGGCCCCGGCCCTCGGCTGGATCGCCCGGCGCAGCCGCAGCAGGCTCCACCCCGCCACCTGGTACGCCCAGGCCCAGGCCGCCGCCGTGGCCGGTGTGGTCGACGGCGCCGTGAGCGGCGTACGGGTGGTGAAGGGCTTCGGGCAGGAGGAGCAGGAGACCGGGAAGCTGCGCGAGGTCGGACGCCGCCTCTTCGCCGGACGCCTGCGGACCATACGCCTGAACAGCAAGTTCACGCCCGCGCTCCAGGCCGTCCCGGCCCTCGGCCAGGTCGCCATGCTGGCCCTCGGCGGCTGGCTCGCGGTCCGCGGGCACATCACCCTCGGCACCTTCGTCGCCTTCTCCACCTACCTCGCCCAGCTGGTCGGCCCGGTCCGCATGCTCGCCATGGTGCTCACCGTCGGCCAGCAGGCCCGCGCCGGCACCGAGCGCGTCCTGGAGCTGATCGACACCGAGCCGACCCTGAAGGACGGCACGAAGAACCTCCCGGCCGACGCGCCCGCCACCGTCGAGTTCGACGACGTGTCCTTCGGGTATGCGCACGAGCGGCCGGTGCTCGACGGGCTCAGCTTCGAGATCCGGCCGGGGGAGACCCTGGCCGTCGTCGGTTCCTCCGGCTCCGGCAAGTCCACCCTCTCCCTGCTCCTGCCGCGCTTCTACGACGTCACCCACGGTGCCGTCCTGATCGGCGGGCACGACGTGCGCGAGCTGACCATGGACTCGCTCCGCGCGGCGATCGGACTGGTGCCCGAAGATTCGTTCCTCTTCTCCGACACCGTCCGCAACAACATCGCCTACGGCCGCCCGGACGCCACGCAGGAGGAGATCGAGGCCGCCGCCCGCGCCGCCCAGGCGGACCGTTTCATCGCCGAGCTGCCCGAGGGCTACGACACCAAGGTCGGCGAGCAGGGCCTGACCCTCTCCGGCGGCCAGCGCCAGCGCGTCGCGCTCGCCCGCGCCCTGCTCACCGACCCGCGCCTGCTGGTCCTGGACGACGCGACCTCCGCCGTGGACGCCCGCGTGGAACACGAGATCCACGAGGCGCTCAAGCACGTCATGGAGGGCCGCACCACCCTCCTCATCGCACACCGCCGCTCCACCCTGGGCCTCGCCGACCGCATCGCCGTCCTGGACGGCGGCCGGCTCGCCGACCTCGGCACGCACGAGGAACTCCAGGAGCGCTCCGCCCTCTACCGCCGTCTGCTGACCGACCCGGACGAGCTGGGCGGGGTCTCCCCGGGCCACGCCCGCCCGGCCCAGCAGCAGGAGGACATGTCCGTCCGCGAGGAGCTGGACGCGGAGTTCGACGCCGAGCGCGGGGTCACCCCGCGACTGTGGACCGGCGACCGTGAGCCCAAGGATCTGGCGCTCTCCGGCACCCCGGCCACCCCCGAGCTCCTCGCCCAGGTCGAGGCGCTGCCCGCGGCCACCGACACCCCCGACATCGACGAGGCCCGCGCGGTACGCCCCGAGGATTCGTACGGCCTGCGCCGTCTGCTCCGCGGCTTCGGCGGGCCCCTGCTCGTCAGCCTGCTGCTGGTCGCCGTGGACGCGGGCGCCGGCCTGCTGCTGCCGGTGCTGATCCGGCACGGCATCGACCAGGGCGTCACGAAGGCGGCCCTCGGCGCCGTGTGGGCGGCCTCCCTGCTGGGTCTGTGCACCGTGCTGGTGCAGTGGGCCGCGCAGATCGGCGAGACCCGGATGACCGGCCGTACCGGCGAACGCGTCCTGTACTCGCTGCGCCTGAAGATCTTCGCCCAGCTCCAGCGGCTCGGCCTCGACTACTACGAGCGCGAGCTGACCGGCCGGATCATGACCCGGATGACGACGGACGTCGACGCCCTCTCGACCTTCCTGCAGACCGGCCTGGTCACGGCGTTCGTCTCCGTCGTCACCTTCTTCGGCATCATGGGCGTCCTGCTGGTGCTCGACGTCCAGCTCGCCCTGGTCGTCTTCGCCACCCTGCCCCCGCTGATCGTCGCCACCTTCTTCTTCCGCCGGGCGAGCGTGAAGGCGTACGAACTCGCCCGTGAGCGGGTGTCGTTGGTCAACGCCGACCTCCAGGAGTCGGTGGCGGGGCTCAGGATCGTGCAGGCGTTCCGGCGCGAGCGGGACGGCGGGCGGCGGTTCGCCGAGCGCAGCGACAGCTATCGCCAGGCCCGTATCCGGGGCCAGTGGCTGATATCCATCTACTTCCCGTTCGTGCAGCTGCTGTCGTCGGTGGCCGCGGCGAGCGTCCTGATCGCGGGCGCGGGCCGCATCGAGGCGGCCACGCTCACCACCGGCGCCCTGGTCGCCTACCTCCTCTACATCGACCTGTTCTTCGCCCCGGTCCAGCAGCTCTCCCAGGTCTTCGACGGCTACCAGCAGGCCACGGTCTCGCTGGGCCGCATCCAGGAGCTGCTGCGCGAGCCGACCTCCACGAAGTCGGCCGACGAACCCCTCGAAGTCCTCGCCCTGCGCGGCGACATCGCCTTCGAGGACGTGCACTTCGCGTACGGCGCCGCCGACGAGGCCGAGGAGGCCCTGACCGGCATCGACCTGACGATCCCGGCCGGCCAGACCGTCGCCTTCGTCGGCGAGACGGGCGCCGGCAAGTCGACGCTGGTCAAGCTGGTGGCCCGGTTCTACGACCCCACCTCCGGCCGGGTCACGGCCGACGGCACCGACCTGCGCACCCTGGACATGACCTCGTACCGGCACCGCCTCGGCGTCGTCCCGCAGGAGGCGTACCTCTTCCCGGGCACCCTCCGCGACGCCATCGCCTACGGCCGCCCCGACGCCACCGACGCCGAGGTCGAGGCGGCGGCACGGGCGGTCGGCGCGCACGAGATGATCGCCACGCTCGACGGCGGCTACCTCCACGAGGTCGCCGAGCGCGGCCGTAACCTCTCGGCCGGCCAGCGCCAGCTGATCGCGCTCGCCCGCGCCGAACTGGTCGACCCCGACGTCCTCCTCCTCGACGAGGCCACAGCAGCCCTGGACCTGGCCACCGAGGCCCAGGTCAACCTGGCCACCGACCGCCTGGCGGGCCGCCGTACGACGCTGGTGGTCGCCCACCGGCTGACCACGGCCGCCCGCGCGGACCGGGTGGTGGTCATGGACCGCGGCCGGGTGGCGGAGGACGGCACCCACGACGAACTCCTCGCTCTGGGCGGCCGGTACGCCGACCTGTGGCGGACGTTCGTGGGCGCGTCCGAACCGGAGGAGCCGGTGGGAGTGACCCGCTGAGGCAGGCCTCCGGTCGCCCGTCCTCCTGACGGCCGTGCAACCATCCGACACATGTCGTGCGTCCGTACATCAGTACGGTCATCGGCCATGCATGACGGCGGTACGGGGAGGACGACAGTGGACAGTGGTGCGATACGCCGACGCCTGGCGATGGGCGCGGCCGTTCTGGCCGGGTCCATCGGGCTCGCACTGGCGGTGCCCGGCACCGCCCTCGCGGCGGTGGACCGCTCCTGCGCCGGGCGCGAGGTGAGAACCATGCCCTTCAGCACCGGTACCGTGCACGTCTTCAAGCGCAACGGCTACGTCTGCGCCGTCACCATCGCCCGGAACCCCGGCGTCCAGCGTGTGATGTCGGTGAGCCTGCAGGCCCGCGGCAACCGCCCGGTCGTGGACAAGGGCCGGTTCAAGCACCGCGCGGGCCCGGTGACGGTCCACGCGGGCCAGCGCTGCGTGTGGGTGAAGGGCACGGTGGGGCGGGATTCGGTCAGCTCTGGCTGGATCCTCTGCTGACCCATGCCCCGAATTCTGTGCTGATCGCGAACACCACTCAATTCCCCCTGGTGTGACGGCAGTTGCTCCGATAGTTTCCGGCGCACATCTGTCTCACAGGGGAGAGTGCGCATGCGCAAGGCGCTCAGATGGCTGCTGGCGCTCGCGGTGTTCATAGGCACGCTGAGCACAGCGGGCGCGGCGACCGCCGCACAGTCCGAGCCCACCGACATCAAGGACCGGCTCCTGTCGATACCCGGCATGAGCCTGATCCAGGAGAAGCCGTACCCCGGCTACCGCTACTTCGTACTGAACTACACGCAGCCGGTCGACCACCGGCACCCGGACCGCGGCACCTTCCAGCAGCGCATCACCGTGCTGCACAAGGACGTGAGCCGCCCCACGGTCTTCTACACCAGCGGCTACAACGTCTCCACGAACCCGTCCCGCCGCGAGCCCACCCAGATCGTGGACGGCAACCAGGTCTCCCTGGAGTACCGCTTCTTCACGCCCTCCCGCCCCGATCCGGCCGACTGGTCCAAGCTGGACATCTGGCAGGCGGCGAGCGACCAGCACCGCGTCTACGAGGCGTTGAAGCCGATCTACTCCGCCAACTGGCTGGCCACCGGCGGCTCCAAGGGCGGCATGACGGCCACCTACTACGAGCGCTTCTACCCCCGCGACATGGACGGCGTGGTGGCCTACGTCGCCCCCAACGATGTCGTCAACGACGAGGACTCGGCCTACGACCGCTTCTTCACCACCGTCGGCACCAAGGAATGCCGGGACCGCCTGAACGCGGTCCAGCGTGAGGCGCTGGTCCGCCGGGAGCCGCTGGAGGCGAAGTACGCCCAGTACGCCGCCGACAACCACTACACCTTCGACACCATCGGCGGCCTGGACAAGGCCTACGAGGCGGTCGTCCTCGACTACGTCTGGGGCTTCTGGCAGTACAGCCTGCTGAAGGACTGCGACTCCATCCCGGCGAACGCGGCGGCTGCTTCCGACGAGGCGATCTGGGACTCGGTCGACACCATCTCGGGCTTCTCGGCCTACACCGACCAGGGCCTGGAGCAGTACACCCCGTACTACTACCAGGCGGGCACCCAGCTGGGCGCTCCGACGATCCACTTCCCGTACATCGAACGGAAGTTGATCCGCTACGGCTACCAGCCCCCGCGCAACTTCGTGCCCCGCTCCATCCCGATGCGCTTCCAGCCCGGGGCGATGCGGAACGTCGACAGGTGGGTCCGCCACCACGCGCAGCACATGCTGTTCGTCTACGGCCAGAACGACCCCTGGGGCTCGGAACGCTTCCGCCTCGGCAAGGGCGCCCGTGACTCGTACGTCTTCACGGCGCCCGGGCTGAACCACGGGGCGAACGTGGCGGGCCTGGTGTCCGACGAGAAGGCACTGGCGACGGCCCGGATCCTGGAGTGGGCGGGCGTCGCCTCGCCCGCGGTCGAGAAGAACCCGTCTGCGGCGAAGCCGCTGGCTCGGTTTGACGCGAAGCTGGATGCGCGGGGCGTGGACAGGGAGCCGGCGCTGCGTCCGTGACGCGCCGGTCCGACAGCTGATGACGGCGGGGTCGGCGTGGCCGACTCCGCCGTCGTGGCCAGGGGGGTGGGCAGGCGAGGCCTGCTGATCGGTCTGGGAGGCCGCACCGGGAAGACGTCACATCCTCCGGGCGCACCCCACCGGCCGCCCCCCGCCCAACTCCACGTACAGCACGGTCGACCCGGGGCACTCGGACCGCACAGCGACCGCATGTGTGATCTCGTACTGCGGTTTCCGGTGCCCCGACCCGTCGCACGCCGTCTCCCGCACCTGACCGTCGCCCGAGTCGTAGACGCAGTCGCCGGGGATCGTGCGGGGGCCGCCGCCGGCGCCCGGGTCGCCGGGGTGCGGTGGCTCCAGGTTGCGCATGCAGGCGTAGCCCCGGGGGATCGCGCCGTCGCCGTCCTCGTCGTCCTGCGGTCGCTGTTCGCTGATGTGCAGGACGAAGTCGGCGGTCGGCGGGCACAGGGGGCCGTCGGTGGTCGTGCCGTCGTAGCGGGCGGCGACGCGGGCGGCGGCCCGCTCGCTGGTGCAGGGGACCTCGGTGAAGCTGGTGGTGCCGAAGGAGCTGCACTCGCCGACCGCGAGGAACTGGGCGCCGTAGCCGGAGGGGAGGGCGGTGGCGGGCCGGGCGTTGCCCACCGGGGCGTCCGCGTGGCTCTGGCAGCCGCTGAGCAGGGCGGCCAAGGTGGCCGCCAGGGCGGCGAGGGCAGGGGTGGGCGGCAGGAGGCGGTACGCCACCCTCGCGGCACCCTTCCCGCGCATCGCCAACCCCCCAGACACCCCCCTGTCCAGGTATCGCCGACATCCCAGACCCATCTGTCCGGGTACTGCCGATCCCCGGACACCCCCGCCCAGCGTGGCCCCGGTGCTGGGGCCACGTCAGGCGAACCGTAGGGTTTCAGCCCATTGGGTGTGTTGTGCCCGGTGTGTGATGTACGGCTAGTACGTCAGTCCGTGACCGAGGGGATACAGCACCTGCGTCGGATCGTCCGCCCGCTGCACCGGCACCGGGAGCCTGCCCCGTGGGTTCACCCGTCCGGCGATCACCCGTGCGGCGGCCCGCAGTTCGACGTCGGTCCAGGAGTAGGTCGCCAAGTAGGCCTTGGCGGAGCGGAGCTGGGCCACGTCGTAGGGGTTGCGGATGGCGACGGCCACCACCGGGGTGCCGGTGGCCACCAGCTGCTCGGCCAGGGTCTGCTGGGTGCTGCCCGCCGTCACGTTGTACGTCCCGACGACCACCGCGTCCGCGTCCCGCGCCGCCGCCACGGCCTTGGCGATGGTCGTCTCGGAGGGTGCGGTCCCGGTGGACAGGGCGGTGGCGGTGAAGCCCAGTTCGGTGAGGGCGGTGGCCAGGACCGAGGTGGGCGGGCCGGTGGTGCCGGACGGGGAGGCCGGGTCGGCGCCGACGACCAGGATCCTGGGCTCGGTGCGGGGGTTCAGCGGGAGGGTGTCGTCCTCGTTGACCAGCAGGGTTGTGGTTCGTTCGGCGATCCGGTCCGCTGTGGCCAGGTGGGATTTCGTGCCCACTGCGCGGTCGACGCCGGACCGGGGGACGTACGCGCCGTCGAGCAGTCCGAGGCGGGCCTTCAGACGGAGGATGCGGAGGATCGATTCGTCCAGGCGGGTCTCGGTCAGCTCACCGTTCCGGACCGCGTTCAGGACCGCGTGCCAGGCCACGTCGATCGAGGGCGGGTTGAGGAGTTGGTCGACGCCGGCCTTCAGGGCCAGCACCGGCACCCGGTCGTCGCCGTACTTGGTGCGCACGCCCTCCATGCCGAGGGAGTCCGTGACCACGACCCCGTCGTAGCCGAGTTCGCCGCGCAGGATGCCGGTGAGGATCGGGTGGGACAGGGTGGCCGGGTCGCCGGAGCCGTCGAGGGCCGGGAACTGGATGTGGGCCGTCATGATCGAGTCGATGTCCGCGGCGATCGCCGCCCGGAAGGGGACGGCGTCCAGCTTCTCCCACAGGTCGCGGCTGTGCGTGATGACCGGGAAGCCGGTGTGGCTGTCGACGGCGGTGTCGCCGTGCCCCGGGAAGTGCTTGGCGGTCGCCGCGACCCGGGAGGTCTGATAGCCCCTCACCTCGGCCGCCACCAGGGCCGCCACCGCGTCCGGGTCGGCCCCGAAGGACCGTACGCCGATGACCGGGTTGGCCGGGTTGACGTTCACGTCGGCGTCGGGGGAGTAGTCCTGGTTGATGCCCATCGCGCGCAGTTCCGCACCCGAGATGCGGCCGAGGGTGCGGGCGTCGGAACGGGAGCGGCCCGCGCCGACCGCCATCGCGCCCGGGAACAGCGTGGCCGGTTTGCCCACCCTGCACACTATGCCGTGCTCCTGGTCGGTGGCGATGAGCAGCGGCAGGCCGCGGGGCAGCGCCAGGGAGGCCTGCTGGATGCCGTTGGACAGGTCGGCGATCTGGTGCGGGTCGCGGGTGTTGTGGGCCCAGGTGAAGTAGATGATCCCGCCGACCCGGTACTTCTCGATCAGCTCGGCGGCCGTGCGGACCCCGATCTCCTTGAGGTTGGCGTCGATGTCGGCCTGGTCGGGGGCGGTGGCGGAGTGGCCGTAAACCCGCATCACGAAGAGCTGGCCGACCTTCTCCTCCAGGCTCATGCGGGAGATGAGGGTGCGGAGTGTGCGGTCGTTCGAGGTGGCGGCGTGGGCGGCGCCGGCCGGTGCGGTCAGCGCGGCGGTGAGGCCCGCGGTCGCGGCGAGGACGGTCCGTCTGGACGGCCGTGCGGTGTTTCCCGTGCTTCCCGTGCGTCCCGTGCTGGTGTCGTGCACGTGCGCTCCTTCCAGAGGAGAACCGCTGAAGGAAACTTCCGAGGAGTCACCAATATCCGGGAAGTTTCTTTCCGTCAAGGGACTGCACAGTAAGCCAGGATGGGGCCGCCATCGGCGCTTGGGAGGGGGGCGCGCCGATGACGGTGGGCTGTCGGGCGTGATGCGGCGGAGAGGGTGCGTCGGCGTTCGCGGCCTGCGGCGAGGGCCGACACCGCACCACGGACTCGTCCGGCAGCTTGCGGGTTGGACGGGTGGCGGGGGCGGCGGGTTCCCGTGCCGGGGGTCAGCGCAGCCCGTGCCGGTCGGCCCAGGCGGAGACGGCCGCCGCGATCTCGGCCGGCCGGTCCTCCGTGGCGTGGTGGCCGGCCGGGCCGCAGTGGACCGTCTCCAGACCCGCCAGGTGGGTGGCGCACCACTCGGCCGTCTCCGGGCCGATCAGCAGGGTCGGCGAGCCCTCGAAGGTCAGCAGCAGCTTGGGCACGTCGGGGCTCTTGGCCAGCCAGGCGCCGTAGGCCTCGATACGGGCCACGAGGTCGGCGGGTTCGCCGCCCAGCGGCAGCTGGCGCGCCCAGGAGAGCAGAGGGCGGCGGCTGTCGCGGGTGGGGTAGGGCGCGAGGTAGACCTCCACCTCGGCGTCGGGCAGGGGAGTGAGGACACCGCCGGTGTAGGCCTGCCGGACGAAGAGGTTCTCGTCCAGCATCCGCTCGCCCTCCGCCGAGCGGATCGTCTCGGAGCGCTTGCGGGCCTGCGGGCTCAGCTCCTGCCAGGCCATCGGCTTGACGATGGTCTCGAAGGAGGCGATGCCGCGCACCCGCTCCGGGTGCCGCGCGCCCCAGTCGAAGGCGAGCGCGCCGCCCCAGTCGTGGCCCACCAGGACCACGTCGTCCAGGCCGAGCGCGTCGAACCAGGCGTCCAGGTGGCGGGCGTGGTCGTCGAACCGGTAGGCGAGGTCCGGCTTGCCCGAGCGGCCCATGCCGATCAGGTCGGGGGCGAGCAGACGGCCGGCGCCGATGCCGGGCAGCACCTTGCGCCAGGTGTGGGAGGAGGCGGGGTTGCCGTGCAGGAAGACGAAGGGAGTACCGCTTCCGGACTCCTCGTGATGGATGGCCGAGTCGAGGACTGGAGTCGTGGGCATGCCGATACTGTACATAGATATTATGTCCATGGCTACTATCTGGCCGGATCGCCCACGCCGCACGCGGTCCAGCCCCTGGACATTCCGCCCCTCCGTCCGTGCGACGGACCATCATGACGGCCATGCCCGCAGTCGACATCCCCGGTTCCAAGTCCATCACCGCCCGCGCGCTCTTCCTCGCGGCCGCCGCCGACGGCGTCAGCACCCTCGTACGCCCCCTGCGCTCCGACGACACCGAGGGCTTCGCGGAGGGCCTGGTCCGGCTCGGCTACCGGGTGGGCCGCACCCCGGACGCCTGGCAGGTGGACGGCCGACCGCAGGGCCCGGCGCTCGCCGAGGCCGATGTGTACTGCCGCGACGGCGCCACCACCGCCCGCTTCCTGCCCACTCTGGCGGCCGCGGGCCACGGCACCTACCGCTTCGACGCCTCCCCGCAGATGCGCCGGCGCCCCCTCGGCCCGCTCACCCGGGCCCTGCGCGACCTCGGCGTCGACCTGCGGCACGAGGAGGCCGAGGGCCACCACCCGCTGACCGTCCGGGCGGCCGGGGTCGAGGGCGGCGAGGTCGTGCTGGACGCCGGCCAGTCCTCCCAGTACCTCACCGCGCTGCTCCTGCTCGGCCCGCTGACCCGGGGCGGCCTGCGGATCCGGGTGACCGACCTGGTCTCGGTGCCGTACGTCGAGATCACGCTGGCGATGATGCGGGCGTTCGGCGTCGAGGTGGTCCGGGACGGCCAGGTCTTCGAGGTCCCGGCCGGTGGCTACCGGGCCACCACCTACGCCATCGAGCCGGACGCCTCCACCGCGAGCTACTTCTTCGCCGCGGCCGCCGTCACCCCGGGCCAGGAGGTGTCTGTCCCGGGCCTCGGCTCTGCCGCCCTCCAGGGCGACCTGCGGTTCGTCGAGGTGCTGCGGCGGATGGGCGCGGAGGTGGACGTGGCCGCGGACCGGACGACCGTACGCGGCACGGGAGTTCTGCACGGCCTGACCGTCAACATGCGCGACATCTCCGACACCATGCCGACCCTTGCCGCGATCGCACCCTTCGCCTCCGGCCCGGTCCGCATCGAGGACGTGGCCAACACGCGGGTCAAGGAGTGCGACCGGCTGGAGGCCTGCGCGGAGAACCTGCGCCGGCTCGGCGTGGACGTGGCGACCGGCCCCGACTGGATCGAGATCCGGCCCGGCACGCCCCTGCCGGACGTCGGGATCAAGTCGTACGGCGACCACCGCATCGTGATGTCCTTCGCGGTGACCGGACTGCGCACGCCCGGGCTGTCGTACGACGATCCCGGCTGCGTGCGGAAGACGTTCCCGGGCTTCCACGAGGCGTTCGCGGCACTGGGCGCGACCACCTGACGGGACGGTGGCCGTTCCTGCTGGACCGGAGGGAAGGGCTCGGAAATCATCGGGCGCATGACCACGCGCTCGTATCTCGTCCTGCACGGCTGGCAGAACCGCCGGCCCGAGGACCACTGGCAGCACTGGCTCGCCGACCGGCTCACCGCCCTCGGGCACCGGGTCACCTACCCGCAGCTGCCCGACCCGGACGACCCGGACCTCGAGGTGTGGCTCGGTGAACTGGCCCGGCACCTGGAGGAGTTGGACGACTCGGGGGACCGGGTCGTCGTGGCGCACAGCCTTTCCGCCGTGCTGTGGCTGCACGCCGCGGCCCGGGGCATGAAGGAACAGCGGCACGCGGACCGGGTACTGCTCGTCGCGCCGCCGTCCGGATCCGTTCTCGTCCGGTACCCGGAGGTGGCGGGCTTCGCGCCTCCCGCCCTCGACTTCGTCCTGCCCGGCCGGACCCGGCTCGTCGCGGGTGACGACGACCCGTACTGCCCCGAGGGCGCCGACCGCCTCTTCGGCGCGCCGCTCGGCATCCCCAGCGACGTCGTCCCGGGCGCCGCTCACCTCGACCTGGACGCCGGTTACGGCTCCTGGCCGGCCGTGCTCGACTGGTGCCTGGCCGGCTCGGCACCGCTCACGGCACGTCCGGAGCAGTAGTACCGTCCGTCAGCTCGGCTCCCCCGGAGCGCAGTTCGGGAGTCGACGCCGCGACCGCCCCCACCGCCAGGACGCACATCAGGCCGCCGGTGACCAGGGAGGTCGCCCCCGAGCTCCAGCCGGCGACCAGGCCACCCCGGACGTTGCCCAGGCTGGGGCCCGCCTGGCCGACGATCGCCTCGGCCGCCGTGACCCGGCCGAGCAGCGCGTCCGGGGTGAGGGTCTGCACGATCGTGGACCGGGAGACGACCGACGTGGCGTCCGCCGCCCCGGCCACGACGAGCAGGGTGAGGCCGATCCAGGGGTCGGTCGACAGACCGAAGGCCACCAGGGCCGCACCCCAGGTGCCGGAGGCGCACAGCATCACCGTGCCCGGCCGGCCGAGCCGGGTCAGCGAGCCGGACAGTGCCGTGGCCGCGACGCCGCCCACGGCGAGGGCCGACAGGAGCAGGCCGAGGGTGCGCGGACTGTTCCCGAACCGCTCGGCGTTGACCAGCGGGAACAGGCTGACCGGGAAGGACAGCACAGTGGCGGCGAGGTCGGTGATCAGCGCGCCCCGCACCACCCGGTGCCCGGCCAGGAACCGCAGCCCGTCCAGCACCCCGTGCAGCCCGGCCCGCGACGGCTCGCCCTCCGGCGGCAGCGCGGGCAGCCCGAAGGCGCCGTAGAAGGCGACACCGAAGCTGAGCGCGTCCAGCAGATAGCAGGCGCCGACGCCCAGCCAGCCCAGCAGCACACCGGCCAGGGCCGGGCCGAGCAGGAACATCGCCTGGCCGGAGATCTGGTTCAGGGCGAGACCGGCGGCCACCTGGTCCTTGGGCAGCAGCCGCGGCACGAAGACACCGGCCGCCGGGGCGCCGAGCGCACCGAAGCCCGACTGGACGGCGACCAGCGCGAGCACCGCCGCCACCGGGACATGCCCGGTGAAGCCCTGCACCGCCAGCAGCAGCGAGCAGACGGACTGGCCCACGGTGGCCGTCAGGAAGATCCGGCGCCGGTCGGCGCGGTCCACCCGGGCCCCCGCGAACAGCCCGAACACCACCAGCGGCAATGCCTGTGCCAGCCCGACCGCACCGGTCCACGCCGTGCTGCGGGTCATGTCCCACACCTGGTACATGACCGTCACCAGGGTCATGGACCCACCGAGCAGTGACACGGTCCGCCCGGCCAGCAGCCGCCGGAAGACGGGCGAGGTACGCAGCGGCCGCACGTCGATGAGCGAGCGGGCGAGGCTCATGAGAGGGAACGGGGGCAGGGGAGGGCACGGAGTGCGGGCTGCGGAATCACCGGGGGAGGGTATGCGGGGCCGCTACGGCCCGGCCAGCGAATTATCCGGGGCCGGGGCCGGCCGGACACCGTTGCCCGGAGCCGGTCCGCCCCGCTCCGCCGAACGGGCTAGGCAGCCTCTCCCAGCAGCCGTACGAGGTGATCCCGGCCCGCGCTCAGCAGGCCCGGAAGCGGGGCCGCCGACTCGTACCACCGCTTCTCGTACTCCCAGCACAGCCAGCCGTCCCAGCCGTGGCGGGAGAGGACGTCCACGCACTCGGTGAGCGGGAGGACGCCCGCGCCGAGCGGGAGCGGGGTGGTGTCCTCGGCCGAGGCGATGTCCTTGACCTGCACGTATCCAAGATGCGGGGCGAGGGCCGCGTAGCTGTCCGAGGGCTGCTCGCCGCCCAGCCAGGTGTGCATCACGTCCCACAGCGCGCCCACCTGCCGGTGGCCGACCGGGCCGAGGACACGGATCGCGTCGGCGCCGGTGCGGTGCGAGTCGTGGGTCTCCAGCAGGATCCGCACACCGAGCGCGGAGGCGTCCTCGGCGGCGGAGCCCAGCCGCCGGGCCGCGACGGCGTCGGACTCCTCGCGGGGCCGGTCCGGGTCGGCGCCGGGGAAGACCCGGACGAACGGGGCGCCCAGGTCGTACGCCAACTGCAGGAGTTGACGGATCTCGTCCAGGACGGGGGCGTCGTCGCCGGGCGCGGCGACACGCGCGTACCCGGCGAGGCCCAGCACCTCGACCCCGGCCCCCTTGAACAGCGCGGCCGTCTCGGCCCGCTCGGCGGCGGCGAGGCCGGGGTGCACCGGCTCCTCCGGATGGGTGCGCAGTTCGACGCCGTGATACCCGTGCGCGGTCGCGAGCGCCAGGACCTCAGGGACGGGCAGGCCGGGGACACCGAGAGTGGAGAACGCCAGCTTCATGCTCGGACCCTACTCGTCACACGCCCGATCCGTGCAGATCCAACCGCCAGTCCTGCCCCACCAGATCCTTGCCGAAGGAGCGGTGCGGCCGCTCGGCGACGAGCACGAAGCCGTGCCGCTGATAGAGGTGCCGGGCGCTGCTGAGCACGTCGTTGGTCCACAGCACCAGGTCGCGGTAGCCGACCCCGCGCGCGAAGCCGACCACGGCCCGCACCAGCCGGTCGCCGATGCCGTGCCCGCGCGCGTCGGGCTCCACCAGGAGCAGCCGCAGCCGCGCGGTGGCCGGAACGTCGTCCCGCACGCACATCACGCACCCCACCGGACGCCCCTCCAGCTCGGCGATCCACACCCGCTCCAGATGCGGGTCGTGGTCCTGGGCGAAGTCGGCGACGATCTTCGCCACCAGCCCCTCGTAGTCGGCGTTCCAGCCGTACTCGGCCGCGTAGAGGGCGGCGTTGCGCTGCACGATCCAGCCGAGGTCACCGGGTTGCGGCTCCCGTAGGACGACCTCACCCGGCGTCGCCTTCCCGCCCCCGAGGATGCCCCGGATGGTCCGCATCGCCTCCGCCAGCCGGGGCCGGTCCTCCTGGGCCACGGTGTCCAGCAGCGTCCCCACCGTCTCCCGCGCCCGCTCGTCCAGCAGCGCGGCGGCCTCGCGCCCGGCCGCGGTGAGCGTGACGCTCCTGCGGCGCGGATCCGCGGCGCTCGGCCCGCGCTCGATCAGCCCCGCCTCCTCGAACTTGTTGAGGATGCGGCTCAGATAGCCGGCGTCCAGCGCGAGCCGGGTGCGCAGGTCGGCCGCGTCCAGATGCCGGTCGTGCGCGAGTTCGTACAGGACCCGGGACTCGGTGAGGGTGTACGGCGCGTACAGGTGACGGCCGTAGTCGAGGGCGCCGATGACGCCGGTGTAGAACCGGTTGAAGGCACGGACGTCCTGGACGGTCATGATCGCCCCCGAATACTTGACTCAGTCAGAGATGCCGTTCCTCCGAGGCTAAGCCCGCAGCACCGCGCCGTCCACCGTCTACGACCGGGCGGCGGGCCGGAACACGTTGACCTGCACCCCGGTCTTCCCGGTCGCCGACGACACCAGCTCCCAGCTCCGCCTGCCCCCGTCCGCCGGGAAGATCGACTTGCCGCCGCCCAGCATCACCGGCATCACCACCAGCTGCAGCTCGTCCACCAGTCCCTCGGCCAGCAGCGCCCGCACCAGCGTGGGGCTGCCCATCATCGCCAGATCCCCGCCCTCGGCGGCCCGCAGCTCGCGCACCTTCCCGACCGCCTCCGCGACCGGCACCCGCACGGAGTTCTCCCAGGTCAGCTCGTCGTCCCCGAGCGTGTCGGAAACGACGTACTTCCGCAGCGAGTTGAGCCGGTCGGCAAACGGATCCCCGGCCCGCTCGGGCCAGGCGGCCGCCATGTTCTGATAGGTACGACGCCCGTACAGCAGCGCCTCCGCCTGCTCCAGCCCCGCGGCAAAGGCCCCGCCGACCACCTCGGGATCGAAGAAGGGGTGCGACCAACCCCCGTGCGCGAACCCGCCGTCGGTGTCCTCCTCGGCCCCGCCGGGGGCCTGGACGACACCGTCGAGGCTGATGAATTCGGTGACGACGAGACGCATGTCGATACTCCTTGGCCGGCGTCCTGGTGGCTTAAGGCTGTAAAGACCATCCCCGCCGCGGAAACTCATCGGCGTGCACATGCCGGACTCAGAAATGTGCCTCCCGTACCGCGACGGCGTCGACCCCGGCCGCCCGCAGCTTCCGCGCGAGCAACTCCGTCTCCGGGAGCGTCCCGCCGTACTCCCCGGCCGCCACCTGCTCCACCAGGGCGCGGATCTCCGTCAGCCCGACGCCGAGTCGCTCCCGAAGCACGCGCATGACGGCCGGCCCGTGCGCCGAGGCGCCCAGCCGCAGAACGGTCCGCCCGTGCTCCGTGAGCATCCGCTCCCGCATCCCGGTCGGCAGGTCCCTCCCGCACCCGGCCGTCCCGCTCCCGCAGGCCGGGCACGCCGTCTCGGTGTCCCACCGCAGCGAGTCGTCGTCCAGCAGCACCTGAACGCCGTGCCACCGCGCGGTGGCACGGCAGGACGGGCAGGGCACCGGGCCCTCGACGGATTCGACGATCACCGGCACCCTTTTCGCTCAGCCCCGCGGCACCCCGGTGGACCCCCGTACCATCAACTCCCCCCGCACCGAGGCGATCCCGCCCGGCGGCGGCTCCTCCCGCCCCATCGCGATACGACCAGCCCGAGCCCCCGCCTCCGACAGCGGCAACCGCACCGTCGTGAGGGAAGGCACCGCGTCGATGCTGAACGGCAGGTCGTCGAAGCCGGCCACGGACACGTCCTCGGGGATCCGCAGCCCCGATTCGCGCAGCGCGGCACACGCGCCCAGTGCGACGGAGTCGTTCGCGGCCACGATCGCCGTCAGGGAGGGGTCCCGGCGCAGCAGCTCCAGTGTGGCCTCGTGACCGGACCTGCGGTCGTAGCGGCCGTGGACCGTCCAGCGAGGGTCGTCTTCTATGCCCGCCGCCGCCAGCGCGGCCCGGTGGCCCTCCAGGCGGTGCCGGGTGGTGGTCCGTTCCTCGGGGCCGGCGATGTAGCCGAGCCGGCGGTGGCCGAGGCCGATGAGGTGGTCGGTGAGTGCGCGGGCGCCCCCGCGGTTGTCGAAGGTCAGCGCTATGGCCTCGGTGTCCGGCGCCGGCGGCCGCCCGCACAGCACCACCCGCGTCCCGGCCTCCGCCAGCTTCCGCAGCTTCGCCGCCACCGCCGCCGCGTGCGGCGCGTTCTCCACGGCCCCGCCGGTCAGCACCACCGCCGCGGCCCGCTGCCGCTGCAGCAGGGTCAGGTAGGTCAGCTCGCGCTCCGGCGAACCGCCCGTGTTGCAGACGACCGCGAGGCGTTCGCCGCCCGCCCGGCCGCCCGGGCCCCCGATCTCCCCCTGGATCGCACTCGCCATGATCCCGAAGAAGGGGTCGGCGATGTCGTTCACGAGGATGCCGACGAGGTCGGAGGTGGCCGCGGCGAGTGCGCTGGCGGGGCCGTTGAGGACGTAGTCCAGCTCGTCCACGGCCCGCAGCACCCGCTCCCGCGTGGAGGCGGCCACCGGGTAGTTCCCGTTCAGCACGCGCGACACCGTCGCGGGGGAGACCTGCGCGCGGGCCGCCACATCCGCCAAGGTCACCGTCATCTGTCGTCCTCCGGTCGCGCATCTGATCGCGCATTGGTGCTCATACGTCCACGTAGACAGGCCGCGCCCGGCCACGGTTCCGTGCGGTGTCGAGCAGACCATAAGGCCAAGGCGCCGAGTTGTTCGCCCCCTCGAACAACTCGAAGAGGACACGGTCTTGTACAGACCACAGTTCAGAGGCTAGCTTCTCTGGATAGAAAGCGCTTGCTGCGCTGCGCTGGACGCTGACGACGCTGCTGATGCCGACCCGGGCGCCCGGCGCCCACGAAGGGGACTGACGTGACACGCAAGACGGTGCGTATCGCCATGAACGGCGTGACCGGGCGCATGGGCTACCGCCAGCACCTCGTCCGGTCGATCCTCGCCCTGCGCGAACAGGGCGGCCTCGACCTCGGCGACGGCACCGTGCTGTGGCCCGAGCCGATCCTGCTCGGCCGCCGCGAGCACGCCCTCAGGGAGATCGCCGACCGGCACGGCCTGGAGCACGTCTCCACCGACGTGGACGCCGTCCTCGCCGACCCGACCGTCGACGTCTACTTCGACTCCCAGGTCACCTCGGCCCGCGAGGAGTCGATCGGGAAGGCGATCGCGGCCGGCAAGCACATCTACACCGAGAAGCCCACCGCCACCGGACTGGAGGGCGCCCTGGAACTGGCCCGCCTGGCCGACGGGAAGGGCATCAGGCACGGCGTCGTCCAGGACAAGATCTTCCTCCCCGGCCTCCGCAAGCTGAAGCGCCTGATCGACGGCGGCTTCTTCGGGCGGATCCTGTCCGTCCGGGGCGAGTTCGGCTACTGGGTCTTCGAGGGCGACTGGCAGCCCGCCCAGCGCCCCTCGTGGAACTACCGCGCCGAGGACGGCGGCGGCATCGTCGTCGACATGTTCCCGCACTGGGAATACGTGCTCCACGAGCTGTTCGGCCGGGTGACCTCCGTCCAGGCCCTCGCCACCACCCACATCCCCCAGCGCTGGGACGAACACGGCAAGCCCTACGACGCGACCGCCGACGACGCCGCCTACGGCATCTTCGAGCTGGAGAACGGCGCGATCGCCCAGATCAACTCCTCCTGGGCGGTCCGCGTCAACCGCGACGAACTGGTGGAGTTCCAGGTGGACGGCACCGAGGGCTCGGCGGTCGCCGGCCTGCGCAACTGCCGTGCCCAGCACCGCGGCGCGACCCCCAAGCCGGTCTGGAACCCGGACATCCCCGCCACCGAGGTCTTCCGCGACCAGTGGCAGGAGGTGCCGGACAACGCCGAGTTCGACAACGGCTTCAAGGCCCAGTGGGAGCTGTTCCTGAAGCACGTCTACGCCGACGCCCCGTACCACTGGGACCTGCTGGCCGGCGCCCGCGGCGTCCAGCTCGCCGAGCTGGGCCTGAAGTCCTCGGCCGAGGGCCGCCGCATCGACGTACCGGAGATCGCGCTGTGACCATCCGACTCCCCGGCCCCGCCGGCGTCCTGCGGACGTACGAGTCCCGGACCGAACCGCTCGCGCCGACACCTGGCATCCCCTTCACCTCCCGCACGGTCTTCTCGGCCGCCCACGTCGTCGCCGACCCGTACGCCGACGTGTCCCCCGACTCGCCCGCCGCCGTCGACTGGGACGCCACCCTCGCCTTCCGCCGACACCTGTGGTCCCACGGGCTCGGGGTCGCCGAGGCGATGGACACCGCCCAGCGCGGGATGGGCCTTGACTGGGCGGGTGCGGCCGAGTTGATCCGCCGGTCCGCGGCAGAGGCGCACGGCGTGGGCGGCCGGATCGCCTGCGGCGTCGGCACCGACCAGATCGCCGGCGGCACCCCGGCCGAGATCCGCGCCGCCTACGAGGAGCAGCTGGCGGTCGTGGAGGAGGCGGGCGCGCAGGCCATCCTGATGGCGTCCAGGGCACTCGCGGCCGCCGCCCGTGGCCCCGAGGACTACCTGGAGATCTACGGCCATCTGCTCCGCCAGGCCGCCGAGCCGGTGATCCTGCACTGGCTGGGCCCGATGTTCGACCCCGCCCTGGAGGGCTACTGGGGTTCACCGGACCTCGACGCGGCCACCGGCACCTTCCTGGAGGTCATCGCCGCGCACCCGGACAAGGTCGACGGCATCAAGGTCTCGCTGCTGGACGCCCGGCGGGAGATCGACCTGCGCCGCCGCCTCCCGCAGGGCGTGCGCTGCTACACCGGGGACGACTTCGACTACCCCGAGCTGATCGCGGGCGACGAGAAGGGCTTCAGTCACGCCCTCCTCGGCATCTTCGACCCGCTGGGCCCGCTGGCGGCCGAGGCGGTACGGGTCCTGGACACGGGGGACACGGACGGTTTCCGCGCCCTGCTCGATCCCACGGTCGACCTGTCCCGCCACCTCTTCCAGGCCCCGACCCGCTTCTACAAGACCGGAGTCGTGTTCCTGGCCTGGCTGGCGGGCCACCAGTCCCACTTCACGATGGTCGGCGGCCTTCAGTCGGCCCGCTCCCTGCCCCACTTCGCCCGCGCCTACGAACTCGCCGACGGTCTCGGCCTGTTCCCGGATCCGAAACTGGCCGAGGAACGTATGAAGAACCTGCTGTCGCTGTACGGGGTGAACCAGTGAGCACCGGACTCGAACGCTTCTCCATCAACCAGATGACGGTCAAGCAACTGTCCCTCCCCGAACTGGTGCACGCTTGCTTGCGGTTGGGCGTGCCGGGAGTCGGGCTGTGGCGCGAGCCGGTCCATTCGTACGGTGTGGAGGCGACCGCCAAGCTGGTCCGTGACGCGGACCTGACGGTGACGACCCTGTGCCGGGGCGGTTTCTTCACGGCGGTCGACCCGGCCGAGCGGGAGCAGGCCCTGGCCGACAACCGCCGGGCGATCGACGAGGCGGCCACGCTCGGCACGGACACCCTCGTCCTGGTCTCGGGCGGCCTGCCCGCCGGCTCGCGCGACCTGCACGGCGCCCGCGAACGCATCGCCGACGCACTGGCGGAGCTGGGCCCCTACGCAGAATCCCACGGCGTACGTCTCGCCATCGAGCCCCTGCACCCCATGTACGTGTCCGACCGCTGCGTGGTCTCCACCCTCGCCCAGGCCCTGGACCTCGCCGAGCGCTTCCCTGCGCACCAGGTCGGCGTGGCCGTGGACACGTACCACATCTGGTGGGACGACCGGGCCCCCGCCCAGATCGCCCGCGCGGGCGCGGCCGGCCGCATCCACACCTTCCAGCTGGCCGACTGGACCACCCCCCTGCCCGAGGGCGTCCTCAACGGCCGCGGTCAGATCGGCGACGGCTCGATCGACATGCGGGAGTGGAAGGGGTACGTGGAGGCGGCCGGTTACACCGGGCCGATCGAGGTCGAGCTGTTCAACGAGCGGTTGTGGGCCCGGGACGGGCGGGAGGTGCTGGCTCAGACGGCGGAGCGGTTCGTGACGCACGTCGCCGGGTGACACCGGATCTCACACCGTGCCGAACCACGCCTCCGCGAGCGAGGGCAGCGTCTCCTCGGCAGGTGCGGGCAGTTCCTTCAGGTACCAGGGGAGATCGCTGTACACGTGCAGCAGCGTGTACGCGAGCAGGTGGGACGGGTCGAAGGCGTGGCCGTACGCCCCGGTCAGCCGGGCCAGCAGCTCCGGATCGGCGCGGGTGACGAACAGGCCGACGCCCACGAAGTCGTACGCACGGTCACCGATCATGGCCGGTTCGAAGTCGAAGAGCCCGGTCAGGCGCCAGCCGTCGGGATCGACGAGGAAGTGCTGCCGCATGACCTCGGTGTGCAGCAGGGAGCGGTGCGGGGTGCGCGGCAGGGAGACCGAGGCGAGGAAGTCCGGGATCTGTTCCAGCCAGGCGTCCGGCAGCCGTTTGGCGCGCTGCTGTGCCACGGCACCGGCCCTCCGGCGGTCCACGAAGGTGCCCCAGTCTCCGGGGCCGAGGACGTCCGTGAGGGGATCGGGGTCGAGGGCGTGCAGCACCGCCAGGGTCTCACCGATCTCGGTGACGAGCCGCTCGCGGTGGCTTCGCGGCACCCGGTCCCACGCTTCGGCCAGGTTCTCGCCACGGAGGCGGGACATCAGGACGTACCGCCAGCCGTTCTCGTAGACGCCGAAGCCACGCACCTGCGGTGTCGGCACCGGCAGTCGGCCCTGGAGGTGGGCGAGGACGCGCCCTTCGGCGGCGCCGTCCCCCGCGGAGGCTCCGGGGAACAGCTTGAGAACGTGCTCGTCACCCACGGCGTAGACGGGCTGTGAGCCCTCCGGGAACCGGGTCAGCGGTGCGCCGGCCAGACCGAGGCGGGCGCAGAGGTCCTCCACTCCCGGGCGCATCACCGTCTCGTCTGGGACGACCGCGTCCCACTCCTCGTCCGTTTCCACCGGAGGCAGCATGACCGGGACCGTAGGCGGACGAGTTCCGGGGAGCAACGGAATTTCAGGGCCCTGTTCCAGGGCCCGGCAGGGCGGAAAAATCTCGCGGGGCCGTACAACCCTTTCCCCACCAGGTGTGTCGTACCGTGCGTCAGGACTTCCGGGGGGATCCCGGGGGGGATCTGGGGGGGTTCTGATACGGAGGGGAAAGCCGAGGGGGCGTACCCGGTCGACGGACCGGGTACGCCCCCTCGAAACGTCGGGCGTCGATGGCTTCAGGGCCGCAGACGTCAGGGCCCGGGAAGTGCCCGTCCAGCAGTGCGGCCGCCGCCGGATTCGCGCCCCGTACCTCCTCCTCCGCTGCCGTGGCCCCTTCCAGCACCAGCTCGGCCAGCGCCCCGGACAGGCTTCTTCACCGGGAGCCGACCTCCGCGGCCGTCGGGTACGACTCCTGGGCGCCCCGCTTCGTCACCGCCGCCGCACCGACGCGGGCCGCGTAGGCCGCGGCCTCGGCCAGGGCGGAGCCCGAACCCAGCTTCCAGGCCAGGGCCGCCGTGAACGCGTCGCCCGCCCCGGTCGTGTCCACCGCGTCCACCTTCACCGACGGCACCCGGGTCACACCGGAGGAGTCGGCCACCAGCGCCCCCTCCGCGCCCAGCGTCACCACCACCGAGCGCGGCCCCTTGGCCAGCAGCAGCCGCGCCCAGTCCGCGGGGTCCTCGCTCACGCCCAGGTCGCCGAGGAGCACCCGTGCCTCGTGCTCGTTGACGATCAGCGGGTCGCAGGCGGCCAGCACCTCCGTGGGCAGCGGGCGCGGCGGGGACGGGTTCAGCACGAACCGGCTGCCCTCGGCGAGGTTCCGTACGACCTCCACGACCGTCTCCAGCGGGATCTCCAGCTGCGCCGACACCACCCGCGAGGTGAGGAGGAGGCTGACGGCGGCCCGGACGTCGGCCGGGGTCAGGCGGGCGTTGGCGCCGGGGGACACCACGATGCTGTTGTCGCCGGCGGGGTCGACGGTGATGAGCGCGACGCCCGTCGGCGCCCCGCCCACCAGTACGCCCACCGGGTCCACCCCGGCCGCGCGCTGCGAGTCGAGCAGCAGCCGGCCGTGGGCGTCGTCGCCGACCCGGGCCAGCAGTGCCGTTCGTGCCCCGAGCCGGGCGGCCGCGACCGCCTGGTTGGCGCCCTTGCCGCCCGGGTGGACGGCGAGGTCGCCGCCGAGCACCGTCTCGCCGGCGGCCGGCCGCCGCTCGACGCCGATCACCAGGTCGGCGTTGGCCGAACCCACGACCAGGAGGTCGTAGTCGTACATGGAATTGACTCCCCTGAGAGATGACCCGCTACGAGCCCGAGCAACGGCCCGGGGCGGGCGGCCGCCACCAACTGTGCACGACCTCCGGCCCGTTCGCCGTAGCCGCTGTCTTCGTCAGCCGCTGAGCGTCTCCGATCAGCTGAGCGATCCCATGTGAACCGTAGGGTCCGACACGGGTTCTGCCCACCTGGGCGGGGCAGCATGAGCGTGGAGGTGGAATCCCGCGCCGAGTGCTGCTCCTCGTGGTTCCGCCGGGCTTCGAGTCCGTCGTGATGACCACGGGATGCCGTCGAACACGGCCGGCGCGATGTCGTCCGGGACGTGCAGCCCGTGCGCGGATCGGGTCCAGGGCACCGAGTGCCATCAGGGGGGCCGGGGCGAAGAGGACCTCGGACGGCGATTCCGACGCCCACGGCATTCTTCACCCTGGCCGAGAGGGCTGCGATCACGGGTGCGCACAGCGACAACGCGTCGTTGTCGCACCCCACCGGTACCGTCGGGTCATGTCCAACCAGGCGGGGAACTCCACGGGTGAACGGCGGCTCGCCGTGCTCGAAGGCGTGCTCGAGCGGATCACGTACGCCAACGAGGAGAACGGCTACACGGTCGCCCGGGTCGACACCGGCCGAGGCGGCGGCGATCTCCTCACGGTGGTGGGTGCGCTGCTCGGAGCCCAGGTCGGCGAATCCCTCCGCATGGAGGGCCGCTGGGGCTCCCACCCCCAGTACGGCAAGCAGTTCACGGTGGAGAACTACACGACGGTCCTGCCGGCCACCGTCCAGGGCATCCGCCGCTACCTCGGATCCGGCCTGGTCAAGGGCATCGGCCCGGTCTTTGCCGACCGCATCACCCAGCACTTCGGCCTGGACACCCTGCAGATCATCGAGGAGGAGCCGAAGCGGCTGATCGAGGTCCCCGGCCTCGGCCCCAAGCGGACGAAGAAGATCGCCGACGCCTGGGAGGAACAGAAGGCGATCAAGGAGGTCATGCTCTTCCTCCAGACCGTCGAGGTCTCCACGTCCGTCGCGGTGCGGATCTACAAGAAGTACGGCGACGCGTCGATCTCGGTCGTGAAGAACCAGCCGTACCGGCTGGCCGCCGACGTCTGGGGCATCGGCTTCCTCACCGCCGACAAGATCGCCCAGTCGGTCGGCATCCCGCACGACAGCCCGGAGCGGGTGAAGGCGGGCCTCCAGTACGCGCTGTCCCAGTCCGCCGATCAGGGCCACTGCTTCCTGCCCGAGGAGCGGCTGATCGCGGACGCGGTCAAGCTGCTCCAGGTCGACACCGGGCTGGTCATCGAGTGCCTCGCCGAGCTGGCCGAACCGGCGGAGGAGGGCGCGGATCCCGGGGTCGTGCGCGAGAAGGTGCCCGGACCCGAAGGGGACGCGGAGCCCGTCACCGCCGTCTACCTGGTGCCCTTCCACCGCGCCGAACTCTCCCTCTCCGCCCAGCTGTTGCGCCTCCTGCGGACGCCGGAGGACCGGATGCCGGCCTTCCGGGACGTGAACTGGGGCAAGGCGCTGGGCTGGTTGGGGTCCCGCACCGGAGCCGACCTCGCCCCCGAGCAGGAGGCCGCCGTCCGGCTCGCGCTGACCGAGAAGGTCGCCGTGCTCACCGGCGGGCCCGGCTGCGGAAAGTCCTTCACGGTCCGCTCGATCGTGGAACTGGCCCGCGCCAAGCAGGCCAAGGTCCTGCTGGCCGCCCCCACCGGCCGCGCCGCCAAGCGGCTCGCCGAACTGACGGGCGCCGAGGCCTCCACGGTCCACCGGCTGCTGGAGCTGAAGCCCGGCGGCGACGCGGCCTACGACCGGGACCGCCCGCTGGACGCGGACCTGGTCGTCGTGGACGAGGCGTCGATGCTGGACCTGCTGCTCGCCAACAAGCTGGTGAAGGCGGTCCCGCCGGGGGCCCATCTGCTGTTCGTCGGTGACGTCGACCAACTGCCCAGCGTCGGCGCGGGGGAGGTGCTGCGCGATCTGCTGGCCGAGGGCGGCCCGGTCCCGGCCGTGCGGCTCACCCGGGTCTTCCGACAGGCCCAGCAGTCAGGGGTGGTCACCAACGCGCACCGCATCAACGCCGGGCAGCATCCGCTCACCGACGGCCTGAAGGACTTCTTCCTCTTTGTGGAGGACGACACCGAGGAGGCCGGCCGGCTCACCGTGGACGTGGCCGCCCGGCGCGTGCCGGCCAGGTTCGGGCTCGACCCGCGCCGGGACGTCCAGGTGCTCGCGCCCATGCACCGCGGCCCGGCCGGCGCCGGCACCCTCAACGGCCTGCTCCAGCAGGCCATCACGCCCGGCCGGCCCGACCTGCCGGAGAAGCGGTTCGGCGGCCGGGTCTTCCGCGTCGGCGACAAGGTCACCCAGATCCGCAACAATTACGAGAAGGGGAAGAACGGCGTCTTCAACGGCACCGTGGGCGTGGTCACCTCGCTCGATCCGGTCGACCAGCGGCTGACGGTGCTGACGGACGAGGACGAGGAGGTTCCGTACGAGTTCGACGAACTGGACGAACTGGCACACGCGTACGCGGTGACGATCCACCGTTCACAGGGGAGTGAATATCCCGCCGTGGTGATCCCCGTCACCACGGGAGCCTGGATGATGCTTCAGCGGAACCTCCTGTACACGGCGGTGACACGGGCGAAGCGACTGGTCGTCCTCGTCGGTTCACGCAAGGCGATCGGGCAGGCGGTGCGCACGGTCTCGGCCGGACGGCGCTGCACGGCACTGGACTTCAGGCTTCAGGGCTCCTGACCGGCCCCTGAGCAGGGGCGGCGGCAGAGGCGGAGAGCCGCATCACAAAAAATGATCGATCAAACGAGTCGCAAAGGTCACAGAGCACTTCCAGATGCCGGTCGGAGGGGGCAGGATGAGCAGGTTGGCGGCACTGAGTGCCGCCAATAGGCCCAATGGTCGACCCCGAGTGCACTCTCCTGAGCCAAATGGGGGATGGTAGAGACAGTCAGGGCACCTCGAAGATGAGGCACTACGTCGGTGAGGGAAGACGTGAGCGACAACTCTGTAGTACTGCGGTACGGCGACGGCGAGTACACCTACCCGGTGGTCGACAGCACCGTCGGTGACAAGGGCTTCGACATCGGGAAGCTCCGCGCCCAGACCGGTCTGGTGACTTTGGACAGCGGTTACGGCAACACGGCCGCCTATAAATCCGCCGTCACCTACCTGGACGGCGAGGCGGGCATCCTCCGCTACCGCGGCTACCCCATCGAGCAGCTCGCCGAGCGCTCCACCTTCCTCGAGGTGGCGTACCTGCTCATCAACGGTGAGCTCCCGACCGTCGACGAGCTGAGCACGTTCAAGAACGACATCACGCGGCACACCCTGCTGCACGAGGACGTCAAGAACTTCTACAAGGGCTTCCCGCGCGACGCCCACCCGATGGCCATGCTGTCGTCGGTCGTCTCGGCGCTGTCCACCTTCTACCAGGACAGCCACAACCCGTTCGACGAGAAGCAGCGCAACCTCTCCACGATCCGCCTGCTCGCCAAGCTCCCGACGATCGCGGCGTACGCGTACAAGAAGTCGATCGGTCACCCGTTCGTCTACCCGCGCAACGACCTCGGCTACGTCGAGAACTTCCTGCGCATGACCTTCTCGGTCCCGGCGCAGGAGTACGACCTGGACCCGGTCGTCGTCTCGGCGCTCGACAAGCTGCTGATCCTGCACGCGGACCACGAGCAGAACTGCTCGACCTCCACCGTCCGCCTGGTCGGCTCCTCGCAGGCCAACATGTTCGCGTCGATCTCGGCCGGCATCTCCGCCCTGTGGGGTCCGCTGCACGGCGGCGCCAACCAGTCCGTCCTGGAGATGCTCGAGGGCATCCAGGAGACGGGCGGCGACGTCGACTCCTTCATCCGCAAGGTGAAGAACAAGGAGGACGGCGTCCGCCTGATGGGCTTCGGCCACCGGGTCTACAAGAACTTCGACCCGCGCGCCAAGATCATCAAGGCTGCCGCGCACGACGTCCTCTCCGCTCTCGGCAAGTCCGACGAGCTGCTGGACATCGCGCTCAAGCTGGAGGAGCACGCGCTCTCCGACGACTACTTCGTCTCGCGCAGCCTCTACCCGAACGTGGACTTCTACACCGGTCTGATCTACCGCGCCATGGGCTTCCCGACCGAGATGTTCACGGTCCTGTTCGCCCTCGGCCGCCTGCCGGGCTGGATCGCCCAGTGGACCGAGATGATCAAGGAGCCGGGCTCCCGCATCGGCCGCCCGCGCCAGATCTACACGGGCGTGGTCGAGCGCGACTTCGTTCCGGTCGAGGAGCGCTGACACCTGCCGGTGAGGGGCGCCGTCGTCTTGGTGCCCCGCCGGTGGGCCCCGCGTGCTTGTTGATGTCGGGCGCGCCTGCCGCGCTGAACGTACTGAGTGTGAGGGCCTGCCCGTCGGGTGGGCCCTGAACCAGTGGTGAGCGGGTCGCGAGGCGAGCCGCTGTCGAGCAGGAAACCAGAAGGCGCCCTGAGCCGTCAGTCCCCCCACGGGCCGACGACCAGGGCGCCTTCCCATGTCCCGGTGCGGATTCCCCCCACGGGATCCGGCCGGGCGCTCGGAGAGGACAGCGCCTGAATCGCTGTCTGAGCACAACGAGCAAAACTCGTCGTACTCCAGTGATGCGGTGCGATCTGCCGGGACAACGCACGCTGGGAGGGCCGCTCAAAGCTTCCCGGTGTGCGTGCCCCGGCAACGCATCTCTGAGGAAGTCCCCCAAGACATCCCCAGATGCCAGTCAGCGCCCCCCAAGACGCTGTTCTGACATCGCCAACTTAGACCTTCGAACCCCTTCGATGGTTACGTTCGCATCACTGTGATCTGCGTCTCTTGCATATGTCCCTTAGGTGCGCAAGAGCCCCGATACGGCGATCGAGGCCCAAGCGTAAGGATGATGCGCGAGCCTTGTGAAGAGCTTATGTGAGGCTCGCGCCCGACTCTAGAGGGACTCTTACTTCAGCTCCACCTAACCCCCGGTAACACGGGGGTACTTCAGCGGAATCGGCGCAGTCGCAGACTGTTGGTCACCACGAAGACCGAGGAGAAGGCCATCGCCGCCCCCGCGATCATCGGGTTCAGCAGGCCCGCGGCGGCCAGCGGCAGCGCGGCCACGTTGTAGCCGAAGGCCCACACCAGGTTGCCCTTGATCGTGGCGAGGGTGCGCCGGGAGAGCCGGATGGCGTCCGCGGCGACCCTGAGGTCCCCGCGGACCAGCGTCAGGTCGCCGGCCTCGATCGCCGCGTCCGTCCCGGTGCCCATGGCGAGCCCCAGGTCGGCGGTGGCGAGCGCGGCCGCGTCGTTGACGCCGTCACCGACCATCGCCACGGCGCGCCCCTCGCGCTGCAGCCGCCGTACGACGTCCACCTTCTCCTCGGGGAGCACCTCGGCGATCACCTCGTCGATGCCGACGGTGCGCGCGACCGCCTCGGCGACCGTCCGGTTGTCCCCGGTGAGCAGCACCGGCGTGAGCCCGAGGGCGCGCAGCTCGCGCACCGCCGCGGCGCTGGTCCCCTTGACCGCGTCGGCCACGGCGAGGACTCCGCGGGCCTGTCCGTCCCAGCCGACCGCGACGGCCGTACGGCCCTCCTGCTCGGCCTGGCGTCCGGCCCGGGCCAGCTCCTCCGGGAGCGCGTCGAACAGCCGCCCCACGACCACCTCACGGCCTTCCACGCGGCCGCGTACACCCCGCCCGGGGACGTTCTCGAAGTGCTCGACCGCGGGGAGGGCGCCGGCCTTCCCCATCTCGGCGCCTGCGGCGATCGCCCGCGCGACGGGGTGCTCGGAGGCGTGCTCCAGGGCTCCGGCGAGCCGCAGCACCTCCTTCTCGTCCTCGCCGTCGGCGACGTACACCGCCTGGAGCGTCATCCGGCCGGTGGTGACCGTGCCGGTCTTGTCCAGGACGACCGTGTCGACGCGGCGCGTGGACTCCAGCACCTCGGGTCCCTTGATGAGGATGCCGAGCTGGGCGCCCCGGCCGGTGCCGACCATCAGCGCGGTCGGCGTGGCGAGGCCGAGCGCGCAGGGGCAGGCGATGATCAGCACGGAGACGGCGGCCGTGAACGCGGCGGAGGTGTCCCTGTCGGCCGCCAGCCAGACGCCGAAGGTGCCGAGCGCGATGAGGATGACGACGGGGACGAAGACGGCGGAGATCCGGTCGGCGAGCCGCTGCACCTCGGCCTTGCCGTTCTGCGCGTCCTCGACCAGCTTCGCCATCCGGGCGAGCTGGGTGTCCGCGCCGACCCGGGTCGCCTCCACCACCAGCCGGCCGCCCGCGTTGACCGTGGCGCCGGCGACCTGGTCGCCGGGGCCCACGTCCACGGGCACCGACTCGCCGGTCAGCATGGCCGCGTCCACCGCGGAGAGGCCCTGGACGACCGTGCCGTCGGTGGCGATCTTCTCCCCGGGCCGTACGACGAACCGGTCGCCCACGGCCAGCGAGGCCACCGGCACGCGCACCTCGTGCCCTTCCCGCAGGACGGCGACGTCCTTGGCGCCCAGCTCCATCAGGGCCTTCAGGGCCGCCCCCGCGCGACGCTTGGAGCGGGCCTCCAGATAGCGGCCGAGGAGGATCAGCGCGACGACTCCGGCGGCGACCTCGAGGTAGATGGTGGAGGCCCCGTCCATCCGCGAGACGGTGAGGCGGAACTCGTCGTGCATGCCGGTCATGCCCGCGTCGCCGAAGAACAGCGCCCACAGCGACCACCCGAACGCGGCCAGCGTGCCGACGGAGACGAGGGTGTCCATCGTGGCGGCGCCGTGCCGGGCGTTGGTCCAGGCGGCCCGGTGGAAGGGCAGGCCGCCCCAGACGACGACCGGCGCGGCGAGCGTGAGGGAGAGCCACTGCCAGTTGTCGAACTGCAGTGCGGGGATCATGGCGAGCAGGACGACGGGGGCGGCGAGCAGCACGGAGACGAGCAGGCGGTGCCTGAGGGCGGTGAGTTCCGGGTCGTGCCCGGCGGTCTCCCGGACCTCGGGTTCGGGCTCCGGCGGTGCGGGCTCCTCGGCGGTGTAGCCGGTCTTCACGACGGTCGCGATCAGGTCGGAGACCTGGACGCCCTCGGCGTAGCTGACCTTCGCCTTCTCCGTCGCGTAGTTCACGGTGGCGCTCACGCCGTCCATGCGGTTGAGCTTCTTCTCCACCCGTGCGGCGCAGGAGGCGCAGGTCATCCCGCCGATGAGCAGCTCGACCTCGGACGTGCTGCCTATCTCGCTCGCTGTCTCTGTGGTGGTGCTGGTCATGTCCGGACTCCAGACATCGGACCGGACCGTGCGGATCCAGTATCAGCTGGTCGGCGCGGCCCGGTCGGTGAAAGTTCTCGGGGCTCGCGCCCGGGATGCGGGGCGGGCCCGGTCGATCGGGTCGTGCGCTCAGGCCCTGCCGGCCAGCTCGAAGCCCGCCTCGTCCACGGCGGCGCGGACGGCCTCGTCGTCGAGCGGGGCCTCGGAGATGACGGTCACCTCGCCGGTCGACGCGACGGCCTTGACCGAGCTGACGCCGGGAATCTGGGAGATCTCGCCGGAGACGGAGCCCTCGCAGTGGCCGCAGCTCATGCCGGTCACCTTGTAGACAGCGGTGACGGAGCCCGAAGTGTCGGTCTGGGCGGTCATGTCGTTACTCCTCGTCGTGGCGTGCGGGGCCGGCGGGGCCCACGGGGGAGCCCCACGTTTCTCAGACTATACCCCTAGGGGGTATTTCTCCAAGAGGTGCCCCGGCGTGCCAGTGACCGCACCCACGTGATGCCGAGCACCGCGACGAGCAGCAGACCGCCGACCGAGAACAGGGTGAACAAGTGCTCCTGCGCGGCGCTGGGCCGCGGGATGTACCCCTGTGCGAACAGCTCCGGTGCCAGGCCGGTGCCCGGCAGCCGGGCCACCAGCCAGATCGCGATGCCGTGGGTGGCGTCCCACAGAGCGTGCAGCACGGAGACGCCCAGCCAGGCGCCGACGACCGGCGCGGCGAGGCGGAAGTGCCCGTTCGGGCGCCGGTGGGCCAGCAGGACGCCACCCGCGACCGCCGTCCACAGGCCGTGCCCGAAGGGGGCGAGCACCCCGCGCAGGAACTCCGTCTCCACCAGTGTCCTGAGGTCGATGCCGTCGGCGGAGGCGGCTGCGTCGAACGCGTACCCGCAACTCTCCAGGGCCGCGAAGCCGAAGCCGACGGCCGCGCCGAGCACCAGTCCGGCCCGCATCCCACGGATGCCGGGCTGCCGCCGCAGCACGAACACCAGCGCGCCGAGCTTGGCCGCCTCCTCGATCAGGCCGACGCCGGTGAACATGCTCAGGGAGGGGCGGAGCAGGTACGACTCCATCAGTGAGGCGCCGAACACGCCGAGCGCGCCGCCGGCCAGGAAGCAGCCGAGGACCGCACTGACGCCCAGGTCCCGGCCGTGCCGCTCGTACGCCCACAGCACGAAGGCGACGGGGACCAGGAAACCGCCGAGCAGGACGAGGGTCGGCAGCAGTGTCGTGGTCCGCGTCGCGTACGTCACCAGCGCGGTCAGCGCCCACAGAGTGAGCCCGCCGACCAGGCAGCGCTTCCACAGGCCGGCGCCGATGCGCGGGTACGGCGGCGGGGGCTGCTGGGGACCGGGAATGCGGGCCCGGGGCATGCCGGGCGGCGGCGAGTGGGTCACGTCGGCCCCCTAGAGCTCCTGCTGGGCGATCTATCCGCACTCTAGGCAGATGTTCCCAGGGGTGCAGTCCGGGGACCGCCGTGGAGTCACCTGGCGCCGAGCCGGTCGCCCACCAGAGGCTGCAGGTAGCGGATCAGGACGTCCTTGATCTCCTGGACGTAGGCCGCCTGCTCGGCACCCTCGTGGGCGAGGACCAGCTCCAGGCCCGCCTTGTAGACGCCGAGGCAGACGTGGGCCGTGCGCGTGACGTCGGCCGGATCCGCCTCGGGCAGGAGGGAGCCGAGCAGGCCCTCGATACGGCCGATCACGGTGGCGTGCAGCTGGTCGTGCGCCTCGGCGATCCTGCCGGGTACGTCGGGGCCGTGCATCAGCGCGAAGAAGACCGGGTGCTCGGTGTTGAAGGCCATGAACCGGTCGACGGCCGCGCCGATGGCCTCCTCCAGTGGCGTGGCGGGGTCGACCGGGGTCAGCACCTCGCCGTACGTCTCCTGCATCTCGTGCATGAGCCGGTCGCCCAGCTCGACGGCGAGCGCCTCCTTGTTCGGGAAGAACTGGTAGAGCGTGCCCGGCGAGACGCCCGCCTCGCGGGCGATGGCGTTGGTGCTGGCGGCGGTGTAGCCGGTGGTGCAGAAGACCCGGGCGGCGGCCTGGAGGAGCTGCGCGATACGGCGTTCACCGCGTGCCTGACGACGGCGCGGCTGCTCCTTCTCCGAGGTGTCGGACACGCGTTATCCCCAGCCCTTCGAAGGCGATTGACAAACGCGAGCGGTCGCTCGCATTCTTGAGAAACGCGAGCGATCTCTCGTGTTTGCCAGTTTATGGCAATGACCGATCCATGCTGCCTGCCTGCACAGACATGGGTCAGGGTGAAGGGGACACCGCACGATGACCGAAGTCAACAAGGCGCCGCACCCGGGGGACGGACCGCCCCGCGTCGGGGGCTGGACACGTTTCGTGACCGCCCGCCCGCGCCTGTCGCTGCTGGTGGCCCTGGTGCTCACCGCGCTCGCCGTGGTGGCCGGCAGCGGCGTCGCGGACCGTCTGGGCAGCGGCGGCTGGGAGGACCCGGCCGCCGAGTCGACGTACGCGACCAAGGCGCTGGAGCGCGAGTTCCCCGGCTCCCAGCCCAACCTGCTGCTCCTGGTGGACTCCGGCCGCGCCTCCGTGGACGACCCGGCGGTCGCCGCCCAGGCCCGCGACCTGGCCGAGCGGCTGGCCACCGAGCAGGGCGTGACCGGCGTCGGCTCCTACTGGCAGTCGAAATCGCCCGCCCTGCGCGCCAAGGACGGGCACGAGGCGCTGATCGCCGCCCGCATCACCGGCGACGAGAACGCGATGGGCAAGACTCTGGACCGCATAGCGCCCCACTACCGGGGCACGCACGGCCCGCTCCAGGTGAAGGTCGGCGGCATCGTCGCGGTGCGGCACGAGATGCAGACGATCATCAAGGAGGACCTCACCCGCGCCGAGATGATCGCCCTGCCCATCACCCTGGTCCTGCTGGTGATGGTCTTCGGCAGCGCGATCGCGGCCCTGCTGCCGCTGGGCATCGGCATCGTCGCCATCCTCGGCACGAACGCGGTGCTGCGCGGCCTGACCTCCTTCACCGACGTCTCCGTCTTCGCGCTGAACCTCACCACGGCCCTCGGCCTCGGCCTCGCCATCGACTACGCCCTGTTCATCGTCCGCCGCTACCGCGAGGAACTCTCCACCGGAGCCGACCCGTTGACCGCCGTGGGCACGACCCTGCGCACGGCCGGCCGCACGGTCCTGTTCTCCGCCCTCACCGTCGCGGTCTCCCTGGCCGCCATGATGGTCTTCCCGCAGTACTTCCTTCGGTCCTTCGCCTATGCCGGCATCGCCGTGGTCCTGCTCGCCGCCGCGGCCGCGCTGATCCTGCTCCCGGCAGCCCTGCTCCTGCTCGGCCACCGGGTCAACTCCCTCGACCTGAGCCGCCTCTTGCGCCGCGGTCGCGAGCCGAAGGCTGCCGGTACCGAAGGCACCGCCTGGGCCCGCGCCGCCACGCTGGTGATGCGCCGCGCCCCGCTCTTCGCGCTCGGTACGACCGCCCTGCTGGTGCTCCTCGGAATGCCCTTCCTGGGCGTGAAGTTCGGCACCGCCGACGACCGTCAGCTGCCCTCGGGCGCCGAGTCGCACGTGGTGCAGCAGCACATCCGTGACGGCTTCCCGGGCACCCCCGGCGGCGGCCTGGAGATCTTTGCCGAGGGCAAGGCCACCCAGACCCAGTACGCGGACTACAAGCAGCGGGTGGCCGCCCTGCCCGAGGTGGTCCGCGTCGACGGCCCGCTGGTCAACGGTGACACGGCCTACTTCACGGTGCAGCCGAGGGGCGAGGCCGTCGACAGCGCCGCCCAGAGCCTGGTCGGCGACCTGCGCTCGCTCAAGGCCCCTTTCGACACCAAGGTGACCGGCACGGCGGCCGTCCTGGTCGACTCCAAGCACGCGATAGGTGAACGCCTGCCCTGGGCCGGCGCGTTCATCGCGATCGTCACCCTGCTGCTGGTCTTCCTGCTCACCGGCAGCGTGCTGATCCCCCTGCAGGCGGTGGTGCTCAACGCGCTCAGCCTGACGGCGATGTTCGGCGCGGTGGTCTGGGTGTTCCAGGACGGCCACCTCTCCGGAGCGCTCGGCTTCACCAGCCCCGGCTCGATCGAGACCACCCTGCCGGTCCTGATGTTCTGCGTGGCCTTCGGCCTCTCCATGGACTACGGCGTGTTCCTGCTCTCCCGCATCAAGGAGGAGTACGAGCGCACCGGAGACCACAACGAGGCGGTCCGCCACGGGCTGCAGCGCACCGGCGGGCTGATCACCGCGGCGGCGGTCATCCTCGCGGTGGTGATGGTCGCCATCGGCACCTCCAGGGTGACCAACACCAAGATGCTGGGCCTCGGCATCGCCCTCGCGGTGCTGATGGACGCGATGGTCGTGCGCAGCCTCCTGGTCCCGGCGATCATGCGGCTCACGGGCCGCGCGACCTGGTGGGCCCCGGCCCCCCTGCGCCGCTTCCACCAGCGGTTCGGACTCAGCGAGGGCGAGCGGGCCGTGGCGGCGGAGGAGGAGAAGGAGCCGGCAGGGGTGTGAGGCCCGTGGCTTCCATGGCAGGGTGACGCGTATGAGAGCCGTGGTGTTCGAGCAGTACGGGGAGCCGGCCGACATACGGGAGGTGCCGGACCCGGAGCCCGCCGAGCACGGGGTGGTGGTGCGGGTCGAGGCGACCGGGCTGTGCCGGAGCGACTGGCACGGCTGGATGGGGCACGACCCGGACATCAGGCTCCCGCACGTGCCGGGGCACGAACTCGCCGGTGTCGTCGAGGCGGTGGGCGCCCGGGTCACCGGCTGGCGGCCCGGCGACCGGGTCACCGTGCCGTTCGTCTGCGCCTGCGGCACCTGCTCCTCCTGCGCGGCCGGCGACCAGCAGGTGTGCGAGCGCCAGACCCAGCCCGGCTTCCACCACTGGGGCTCCTTCGCCCAGTACGTGGCCCTCGACCACGCCGACGTGAATCTGGTCGCGGTCCCGGACGGGATGGCGTACGCCACGGCTGCCGCCCTCGGCTGCCGCTTCGCCACCGCCTTCCGCGCGGTGGTGCAGCAGGGCCGGGTGGCGGCGGGGGAGTGGGTCGCGGTGCACGGCTGCGGCGGGGTCGGGCTGTCGGCGGTGATGATCGCCGCGGCCTCGGGAGCGCGAGTGGTCGCCGTCGACCTGTCGCCCCGGGCCCTGGACCTGGCGCGGAAGTTCGGGGCGGCCGAGTGTGTGGACGCGACCGGCGTGCCCGACACCGCGGCCGCCGTCCGGGAGCTGACCGGCGGTGGTGCCCATCTCTCCCTCGACGCCCTCGGCTCGCCCGCCACCTGCGCGGCCTCCGTCGACTCCCTGCGCCGCCGCGGCCGGCACGTCCAGGTGGGCCTGCTGCCCTCACCGGACGGCACCACTCCCGTCCCGCTGGCCCGCGCCATCGCCCTGGAGCTCGAACTCCTCGGCAGCCACGGCATGGCCGCCCACGCCTATCCCGGCATGCTGGAGCTGGTCGGCTCCGGGGTGCTGCGCCCGGACCTGCTCATCACGCGCACGATCGCGCTCGACGCGGTCCCGGAGGCCCTGGCGGCGATGGGGACGGCGCCGGGCGCGGGCGTGACGGTCATCGAGCCGTGGAGCTGAGCGCCGCCCACTCACGGTCCAGGATCGACATGATCACCTCGTCGGTCCACTCGCCGTCCTGCCGCTGTGTCTCCCGCCGGACCCCCTCGACCACGAACCCGACCTTCTCGTAGACGTGCAGGGCCCGGCGGTTGTGGGCGTAGGCGCCCAACTCGATCCGGTGCAGGCCGAGTTCCCCGAAGCCGTGGGCGACGATCAGCCGGGTCGCCTCGGTGCCGATGCCGCGGCCGCGGCCCCGGGGGCCGATCAGCGTGCGGAAGGTGCAGCTGCGAGCGGCCGGGTCGTACTCGTACAGGACGACCTCGCCGAGGACTTCGCCGGTCGCGGGGTCGGTGACGGCCAGGTCGAGACGGTCGGAGGCGGTGGCCCGGGAGCCGTACCAGGACCGCACCCGCTCCGGGGTCAGGTCGGACGGCTCGTAGGTGAAGCGGACGACCTCGGGGTCTTCGATGATGTCCCACATGACCTGGGCGTCGGCCTCGGTGAAGGGGCGCAGGACGGTCTTGTGGCCGGTCAGGACCGGTTTGACGGAGAAGCTCATGTGGCGACTGTGCCCCACGCGGAAGGTGGGGCACAGGTGATTTTCCGGAGGGCGAGGTCCCGAGGCCAGGCCCGAAAGGCCAAGTCGAAAGACGAGGTCCGAAAGGCCGGGTCCAGGAGGTCAGTCCGCTCTTCTGCCCCGGTTGCCCGGCCGGGAGGCGACCCAGGCGCGGACGGTGTCGGCGTACCAGTAGGGCTTGCCGCCCTCCACGTGGTCGGGCGGAGGCAGCAGGCCGTGCTTGCGGTAGGACCGTACGGTGTCCGGCTGCACCCGGATGTGCGCCGCGATCTCCTTGTAGGACCAGAGCCCTCGGTCGGTCATGAGTTGCACCTCCCTGCGCGCGCCGCGGCGGCGGCCGGGGGGCGGCCGTCGGGGGAGCCGGGCGCTGCGCTGGCGATCACCAAGCCTGTGCCCGGTGAACGACGCAGAGTGACTGCAGGAAAGCGGCTGTTGACCTGGTGTGACCGAGAACCCGCATAGGCGCGACATGTGTGACAGGAAGAGGTTGTTTGTGACACGCCCGCAGCAAAAGGACTGCGCCGGCCCGAACGCCCGGCCGGGCCGACGCCCGCCTGCGGGAGGGTGGACCGGGACCCTTCCCCAATTCTCGGCTTCGCCCGAACCGGGGATACCCCTATCGCCGAGCCCGGTCCGCCGGTCTCCCCGCACCTCCGACGGCTCCTCGCTCCCGGCCGGGCTGCCGGATCCCCCGTGGCCGGCAGCCGAGCCGTCGACGGTCCCGCTTCCCCCGGGAACCGACCGGCCGGGCGATCAGCGTGCCCCTACCGGCTGCCGCGGGTATTGGGAAAAACCGCATTCCGGCCGGGCACGAGAGCCAGGCTCGTCACCTCGCCCGCCATCCGGTCCGGCACCGAGCGCGCCGCAGGCAGGCGCCGGGCCGCGAGGAACTCGCCTGGCGTGCAGCCCGTCATCGCCTTGAACTCGCCGCTCAGGTGCGCCTGGTCGTAGAACCCGCACAGGGCCGCCGTCTCCGCCTGCCCGCGCCCCGCCGTCAGCAGCCGCTTCGCCCGCTGCAGCCTGAGCACCCGGGCCGCGGCCTTCGGCCCGAGGCCGATCTGCTCACGGAAGCGGTTCTCCAACTGTCTTACGCCCCAGCCGACTTCCTCGGCCAGCCGGGGAACTGGGATCGCGCCCCGGCTGTGCCGCAGCAGCGACCAGGCGCGCACCACCCGAGCGGAGCCGGGAACGCCCGCCCGGGACCACCGCAGCAACACCTCGTCCAGCAGGGCGAACCGCTCGGACCAGCCGGGCAGAGCGGCGAGGGCGGCGGCCAGTTCACCCACTCCGGTGCCCAGCGGATGCGGTAACTCGTCCGGATCCAGGGACCGGTTGGCCAGTTCGTACTGGGGCGTGCCGAACAGCGTGAACGCGGCCCAGGGTGCGAGCAGAACCTCGATGCCGGAGAGCCGCCCCGCGTGTTCGCCGAGGGCCGGTGTGGTGGTCAGCCCGTTGACGACGGAGACCAGGGTCGCCGGGGCCCGCCCGGCCCGCGAGATCCGCACGGGCTCCTCGAAGCCGAGCAACAGCGTGGCCGCCCCGATCGGCGTCTCCAGCCGCCGCCGCGGCCGGTCGAGGGCCATGCATATCCCGCGATAACTGATCACACCGGGCCGCAACGCCGGATGGGGCTGTGCGGGAACGACCTCCCACGAGACCCCGTCCGCCATGCGCCCTCCTGCGCTGAGCCGAAGGGCACTCATACTACGAGCAGCAAGGACAACCTCCCAGGGGCGCGGGGCCGTCTCCATACGCGGCTCCGCCGCGTGGGCGCGACAAGCCGCATACGACCTGCACACGCACACGCACAGAACCCGGCACCCCCGTAGGCGCTCTCACGCCCCGCACGACCGAAGAAACGCCCGGGTCCGCCGAGCGATCGGCAGCGGAGCGTCCGGCTCGCAGGGGTACATGTCCTGCTCGACGATCCCGAACAGATCCACGCCCAGCTTCTGCGCGGCCTCCAGCACAGGCCCCAGCGCAGGCACCCCGGACGGCGGCTCACACATCACGCCCTGGGCGACCGCCGGCCCGAACGGCGTCCCCTTGGCGCGCACGTCCGCCAGGATCTCCGGATCGACCTGCTTCAGGTGCAGATACCCGATCCGCTCGCCGTACGTCTCGATCAACTCGACGCTGTCCCCGCCGCAGTAGGCGTAGTGCCCGGTGTCCAGGCACAGCGACACCAGGTCGGAGTCGGTGCCGTCGAGGAAACGGGTGACGTTCTCCGCGCTGTCGATGTGGGTGTCGGCGTGCGGGTGGACCACGATCGACAGGCCGTAGCGCTCCCGCACCTCGTGTCCGAGCCGCTCGGTCAGCGAGGTGAGATTCCGCCACTGCTCGGGGGTCAGCGTGTCGGGCTCCAGCACCTCGCCGGTCTTGTCGTCCCGCCAGAAGGACGGGATGACGACCAGGTGGCGGGCGCCCATCGCCTGGGTGAGGGCGGCGATGCCGGAGACGTGCGACCAGGTCTTGTCCCAGACCGCCGGGCCGTGGTGCAGGCCGGTGAAGACCGTGCCGGCCGACACCTTCAGGCCGCGCCGGGCGGTCTCCTCGGCGAGTACGGCCGGATCGGTCGGCAGATAGCCGTAGGGGCCCAGCTCGATCCACTCGTAGCCCGAGTCGGCGACCTCGTCGAGGAAGCGCTGCCAGGGGACCTGCTGCGGGTCGTCCGGGAACCAGACGCCCCAGGAGTCGGGCGCCGATCCGATCCGGATACGGGAAAGTGAGGAGGGTGACAACGACGTCATGGCCGTCAGCGTGCGGGGCGACGGAAAGCGGTGTCAAGGTCTGGTCCGAATGTCTGGACAAAACATTGACAGGGCTCGGCGGACAGGACTAGAAAGCCGGGGAGAGCCGTGACGAAGGGAAGCCGATGGCGTACGACCTGATCACCATGGGGCGGATCGGAGTGGACCTCTACCCGCTGCAAACCGGTGTCCCGCTCGCCCAGGTGTCGTCCTTCGGCAAGTTCCTCGGCGGGTCGGCGACCAACGTCGCGGTGGCCGCTGCCAGGCTCGGCCGGCGGACCGCCGTGATCACCCGCACGGGCGACGACCCGTTCGGCGCCTATCTGCACGAAGCCCTGCGCGGCTTCGGCGTCGACGACCGCTGGGTCACCCCGGTGCCCGGGCTGCCCACGCCGGTCACCTTCTGCGAGGTCTTCCCGCCGGACGACTTCCCGCTGTACTTCTACCGGCAGCCCAAGGCGCCGGACCTGGAGATCGACGCCCACGACCTGGACCTGGACGCGATCCGCGAGGCAGGCATCTTCTGGGTCACCGGCACCGGCCTGAGCGAGGAGCCCAGCCGTACGGCGACCCTCGCGGCTCTCGCCCACCGCGCGAAGTCGGGCACGACGGTCTTCGACCTCGACTGGCGGCCCATGTTCTGGAGCAGTGACATCAGCGGCTCCCGCCGCGGGCCTGCGTCCGCCCGCCCCTTCTACGCCGAGGCGCTGCGCCACACCACGGTCGCCGTCGGCAACCTGGACGAGGTGGAGGTCGCCACCGGCGTGCGCGAACCCCATGCCGCGGCCCGCGCGCTGCTGGACGCCGGGGTCGAGGTCGCCGTGGTCAAGCAGGGGCCCAAGGGCGTCCTCGCCGTCAACAGCAAGGGCGAGTCCGCCGAGGTCCCGCCGCTCCCCGTCGACGTCCTCAACGGACTCGGCGCCGGTGACGCCTTCGGCGGCTCCCTCTGCAACGGCCTGCTGGAAGGCTGGGACCTGGAGAAGATCATGCGACACGCCAACGCGGCCGGTGCCATCGTGGCCTCCCGCCTGGAGTGCTCCTCCGCGATGCCCACCCCCGACGAGGTGGCCGCCGCGCTCGAGGCCGGAGCGGTCCTGTGAGGGCGGGCAGGGTGGCAGGCACCCACCACGAGGGCGGGGACGGCAGCCGGGCGCCGCGCGTCGACGTCGCCGAGCTGGTCCACACCCGCACCCATCACCCCGAGGCGATCGCCGAGGCCGCGCTGCGCCGGGCCCGCCGCCCGCTGCTGAACGAGAACGGCCGGCTGATGATCGTGGCCGCCGACCACCCGGCCCGCGGCGCACTCGGCGTCGGCGACCGCAAGCTCGCCATGGCCAACCGCGCCGACCTGCTGGAACGTCTGTGCCTCGCACTGTCCCGGCCCGGCGTCGACGGCGTCCTCGCCACCGCCGACATCCTGGACGATCTGCTGCTGCTCGGCGCCCTCGACCACAAGGTCGTCATGGGCTCCATGAACCGCGGCGGCCTGCAGGGCGCCAGCTTCGAGCTGGACGACCGCTTCACCGGGCACCGGCCCGAGGACATCCAGCGCCTCGGCTTCGACGCCGGCAAGCTGCTGCTGCGCATCGACTACGACGACCCGGGCTCCCTGACCACCCTGGAGTCCACCGCCCGCGCCGTCGACGCGATGGCCGCGCACCGGCTCCCGATCTTCGTGGAGCCGTTCATCAGCCGGCGCGGCCCCGACGGACGGCTCCGCAACGACCTGAGCGCCGAGGCGGTCACCAAGTCCATCGCCATCGCCTCGGGCCTCGGCGGCTCCTCGGCCTACACCTGGCTGAAGGTGCCGGTCACCGAGAACCCCGACGACATGGCCCGGGTCATGGAGGCCTCGACCCTGCCGGCCGTGCTGCTCGGCGGCGACATCGGCGACTCGCCCGAGGAGCAGGTGGCCGCGTACGAGAAGTGGCGCGGCGCACTGCAACTGCCCACCGTGCGCGGCCTGGTGGTCGGCCGCTCGCTGCTGTACCCGGCGGACGGCGATGTGACCGCCGCCGTGGACACCGCCGTAGGACTGCTGTGAGGGCCGTATGACCAGCATCGACCTGCACCTGCCCCGGGGCGCCACCGCGAACGCCCAGTACGCCGTCGACATCGACCCGAAGCGGGCCGGCTGGACGCACAGCAGCCTGCGCATCGTGGAGTTGTCACCGGGCGGTACACATACGTTCACCACCGGGGACAGTGAGTGGATCGTGCTTCCGCTGCACGGCGGATGTACCGTGCGAATCGCGGAAGAAGAAATCCAACTCCTGGGCCGGGAAAGCGTGTTCGCGGGGGTCTCCGACTTCGCGTACGTGCCCCGGGACGCCCAGGTCCTGATCGCCTCCGGCGCGGGAGGCCGCTTCGCCCTGGCAGGAGCGAAGTGCGAGCGACGACTCCCCGCCCGCTACGGCCCCGCGCCGGAGGTCCCCGTCGAGGAGCGCGGCAGCGGCACCTGCGCCCGCCGGGTGCGCAACGTCGCCTCTGCCGACTCCTTCGACTGCGACAAGCTGATCGCCGTCGAGGTGATCACACCCGGCGGCAACTGGTCCTCGTACCCGCCGCACAAGCACGACGAGCACCGGCCGGGCGAGGAGTCCGAGCTGGAGGAGATCTACTACTTCGAGATCGACGGCCCGAACGGCTTCGGCTATCAGCGCGTATTCCCCTCGCGCGAGGGCGGGACCGACGTCCTCGCCGAGGTCCGCTCCGGCGACGCCGTCCTCGTCCCCGACGGCTGGCACGGCCCGTCGATCGCCCAGCCCGGGCACGACATGTACTACCTGAACGTCATGTCCGGTCCGGGTGAGACGCGGGAGTGGCGGATCTGCTTCCACCCGGATCACAGGGAGGGTTACCGATGACGACCTCGACGACGAGGCTCACGGTCGCGCAGGCACTCGTCCGCTTCCTCGCCGCCCAGTACACGGAATGCGACGGCCGGCGGCAGCGGCTGATCGGCGCCACCTGGGGCATCTTCGGCCACGGCAACGTGGCCGGCCTCGGCCAGGCACTGATCGAGTACGCGGACGTAATGCCGTACCACCAGGGCCGCAACGAGCAGTCCATGGTGCACGCGGCGGTCGGCTACGCCCGCCAGTCGAACCGCCTGTCCACCCACGCCGTGACCACCTCCGTCGGCCCGGGCGCGACCAACCTGGTCACCGGCGCCGCGCTGGCCACCATCAACCACCTTCCGGTGCTGCTGCTGCCCGGCGACGTCTTCGCCACCCGCCCCGCCGACCCGGTCCTGCAGCAGCTGGAGGTGCCGTACGCGGGCGACGTGTCGGTCAACGACACCCTGCGCCCGGTGTCCAGGTACTTCGACCGGATCACCCGGTCCGAGGCCCTGATCCCGAGCGCCCTGCAGGCCATGCGGGTCCTCACCGATCCCGTGGAGACCGGCGCGGTCACCCTCGCCCTGCCGCAGGACGTGCAGGCGGAGGCGTACGACTGGCCCGAGGAGTTCTTCGCCGAGCGCGTGTGGACCGTGCGGCGCCCGGGCGCGGACCCCACCGAACTCGCCGAGGCCGTCCGGGCGGTCCGGGCCGCGAAGCGCCCGCTCGTCCTCGCGGGCGGCGGAGTCCACCACAGCCGTGCCGAGGAGACCCTCGCCGAGTTCGCGGAGGCCACCCGGATACCGGTCGCCTCCACCCAGGCCGGCAAGGGCTCGCTGCGCCACGACCACCCGCAGGACGTCGGCGGCGTCGGCCACACCGGCAGCGCGACCGCGGACGAGCTGGCCCGCACCGCGGACCTGGTGATCGGCGTGGGCACCCGCTACACCGACTTCACCACCGCTTCCGGCACCCTCTTCGAGAACCCGGACGTGCGTTTCCTCAACCTCAACATCGCGCCCTTCGACGGCCACAAGCTGGCCGGGCTGCCGCTGGTCGCGGATGCCCGCAGCGGCCTGGGCGAGCTGACCGAGGCGCTGGTGATGCACGAGCACCGGGTCGCCGACTCGTACGTCACCGAGTACACCGAGGACAAGGAGCGCTGGGAGCAGCGCGTCGACGCCTGCTTCGAGGCGGACGAGCCGGACATCAGGCCGACCCAGCCGCAGGTCCTCGGCGCCCTGGACGCCCTGGTGGACGAGTCGGACATCATCATCAACGCGGCCGGCTCGCTCCCGGGCGACCTGCACAAGCTGTGGCGGGCGCGCTCGTACGACCAGTACCACCTGGAGTACGGCTACTCCTGCATGGGCTACGAGATCCCGGCCGCGATCGGCGTGAAGCTCGCCGCGCCCGAACGGAACGTGTGGGCGCTGGTCGGCGACGGGACGTACCTGATGATGCCGACGGAGATCGTGACCGCCGTGCAGGAGGGCATCGCGATCAAGATCCTGCTCGTGCAGAACCACGGGTACGCCTCGATCGGGGGTCTGTCGGAGTCCGTGGGCGGCGAGCGGTTCGGCACCGCCTACCGCTTCACCTCGAACGACGGCACCTTCACCGGTGCCCCGCTGCCCGTCGACCTCGCCGCCAACGCGGCCAGCCTCGGCATGCGCGTGCTGCGCGCGAAGACCGTACGGGACCTGCGCGCGGCGCTCGCCGAGGCGCGGGCCGCCGACACTGCCACATGTGTCTACGTGGAGACCGAAACGTCCGACACTGTGTCGGGCGCGCCTCCGGCGCAGGCCTGGTGGGATGTTCCTGTGGCCGAGACCGCGACCCGATCGTCCGCGGTCAAGGCACGTGAGCTGTACGAACGGCACGTCTCGACCCGACGCCGCCATCTGTAAAAGGAGTTTCTGGGCATGACGAAGATCGTCAACCACTGGATCGGCGGCAAGACCGTCGAAGGCGCGTCGGGTACGTACGGGCCGGTCACGGACCCGGCGACCGGCGCGGTCACCACCAAGGTCGCGTTCGCGTCGGTCGACGAGGTGGACGCGGCCGTCGCGGCGGCCAAGGACGCCTTTGTGACCTGGGGCCAGTCCTCGCTGGCCCAGCGCACGTCCATCCTCTTCAAGTTCCGGGCGCTGCTGGACGCCAACCGGGACGCGATCGCGGAGCTGATCACCGCCGAGCACGGCAAGGTGCACTCCGACGCCCTCGGCGAGGTCGCCCGCGGTCTGGAGATCGTCGACCTGGCCTGCGGTATCAACGTGCAGCTGAAGGGCGAGCTGTCCACGCAGGTCGCGAGCCGCGTCGACGTGGCGGCCATCCGTCAGCCGCTCGGTGTCGTCGCGGGCATCACGCCGTTCAACTTCCCGGCGATGGTCCCGATGTGGATGTTCCCGATCGCCATCGCGACGGGCAACACCTTCATCCTGAAGCCGTCCGAGAAGGACCCGTCGGCGTCGATCAAGATCGCCGAGCTGCTGGCCGAGGCCGGTCTGCCCGACGGCGTCTTCAACGTCGTCCACGGCGACAAGGTGGCCGTCGACCGCCTGCTGGAGCACCCGGACGTCAAGGCCGTCTCCTTCGTCGGCTCGACCCCGATCGCCCGCTACATCCACACCACGGCCTCCGCCAACGGCAAGCGCGTCCAGGCCCTGGGCGGCGCCAAGAACCACATGCTGGTCCTGCCGGACGCCGACCTGGACGCGGCCGCCGACGCCGCCGTGTCCGCCGCCTACGGCTCCGCGGGCGAGCGCTGCATGGCGATCTCCGCCGTCGTCGCGGTCGGCTCCATCGGCGACGAGCTGGTGGAGAAGATCCGCGAGCGCGCCGAGAAGATCAAGATCGGCCCCGGCAGCGACCCGGCCTCCGAGATGGGCCCGCTCATCACGAAGGTCCACCGCGACAAGGTGGCGACCTACGTCGAGGGTGCGGCGGCCGAGGGCGCCGAGGTCGTGCTCGACGGCACCGGCTACACGGTCGAGGGCTACGAGGACGGCCACTGGATCGGCATCTCCCTGCTCGACAAGGTGCCCACGTCCGCGAAGGCCTACCAGGACGAGATCTTCGGCCCGGTGCTGTGCGTGCTGCGCGTGGACACGTACGAGGAGGGTGTGGCCCTCATCAACGCCTCGCCGTTCGGCAACGGCACCGCGATCTTCACCCGCGACGGCGGCGCCGCCCGCCGCTTCCAGCTGGAGATCGAGGCCGGCATGGTCGGCGTGAACGTCCCGATCCCGGTCCCCGTCGGCTACCACTCCTTCGGTGGCTGGAAGGACTCGCTCTTCGGCGACCACCACATCTACGGCAACGACGGCACGCACTTCTACACCCGCGGCAAGGTCGTCACCACCCGCTGGCCGGACCCGTCCGAGGCTCCCGCCGGCGTCGACCTCGGCTTCCCGCGCAACCACTGAGGGCTCCACAGCCCCTTGTCAGGCCGTCCGGATACCGGACGGCCTGACATTTTTTTGACGCCCTAGCTGCGATTCTCGTTCTGGCGGGATCAAACGGATGGCGAAGGGATTGACGATAAATGACCTTGGAAAGCAAGGTCGGATTCCGTTACAGCTTGATGGATGCATCTACAGGGCGCCACAGCCTACGAAAGTGATGCCGCGTGAGCCTTGCGTGAACTACGAATTCCGAAGGTAAACAGCCATTGACGCGGCGGTTTTCGTCGGGGTTCTCTATGCAGCGCCGGGAGCGGACGAGACGAACGCAAGACGAGCCGCCGGAGGCGATAGCGCTCCCGACCCCACCCTCAGTCGCACGAGTCGATCGGAACCGCCGCATGACCGACACGCTCCGCCCTGTCGAGACAGCCGTCATAGACGCTTCCGGGGCCCCTGGCAGTCCCCAGAAGCTCAAGCGTTCCATCGGCGTCGTCGGCGGCACCCTGCTGACGCTCTCGTGCGTCACGCCCGCCTCCACGCTGTTCGTGGTCGTCCCCGACCTCTTCGGCTCCCTCGGTACCGCCACCGCCCTGACGATCGCCATCGGCTCCCTCCTCTGTATCGCCGTGGCGTTCTGCTACTCCGAGCTGGGCACCCTCATCCCCAGCGCGGGCGGCGAGTACGCGATGGTGTCGACGATGGCCGGGCGGCTCGCGGGCTGGCTCGTCTTCGTCCTGTCCCTGCTGGTCGTGATGATCGTCCCGCCGGTGATCGCGATGGGCACGGCGGACTACCTCGCCCCGATCGCGCACCTCGACCCGTCGATGACCGGCGCCGGCGTGATGCTGCTCGCCACCCTCGCGGGCCTGCTCGACCTGCGCGCCAACGCCTGGATCACCGGCATCTTCCTGGTTCTGGAGGTCATCGCCGCCGGTGTCGTCGCCCTCCTGGGCTTCACCCACAGCCACCGCGGGGCCGGCAGCCTGGTCTCCATGCAGGTGGCCGGCGAGAACGGCCACACGAACACCGTGACGGCCATGCTGGTGGTCTCCGGGCTCGCCATCGCCCTCTTCGTCACCCAGGGCTTCTCGACCGCCGTCTACCTCTCCGAGGAGCTGGAGCACCCGCGCCGCAACGTCGCCCGCACCGTGCTCGCCACCCTCGCGATCTCCACCGTGATCATCCTGGTCCCGGTCGCCGCGATCACCATGGGCGCCTCCGACCTCAAGGAGCTGACCGGCGGCGACATCAGCTCCATGGTCACCGCCTGGTCCAACTCCGCGGTCGGTACCTTCGTCAGCCTCTGCGTGGCCCTCGCGATCATCAACGCGGGCATCGTCATGGTCATCCAGAACTCCCGCGTCCTGTTCGCCTCCGCCCGCGACAAGGCCTGGCCCGAGCCGGTCAACAACGTCTTCTCCAAGCTCGGCCGCTTCGGCTCCCCCTGGGTCGCCACGCTCGCGGTCGGCGTCCCCGGCGCGCTGCTCTGCTTCGTCAACCTGGACACCCTGTACGGCGTGACGGGCGTCTCGGTGACCGGCATGTACCTGCTGGTCGCGGTCGCCGCCCTGCTGGCCCGCCGCGGCTCCCACAAGCACACGCCGGCTTGGCGGATGCCGCTGTGGCCCGCGATGCCGGTCGTGCTGATCGCGGTCCTCGGCTACATCCTGACCCAGCAGGAGGCGAGCTACCTGCTGTGGACCGGTGGCATCACCGCGGCCGCCACCCTCTACTGGGTCTTCTACCTCCGCCCGCGCCGGGAGACCCGCTGGCTGGTGTCGATCCCGGAGGACGCGCAGGCGTAACGAACCCGCTCGACATCCCCGCGTCCTCGCAGCCCGCACCGTGCCGGGCGGCGAGGACGTCGTCGTACCACGCCTGAAGTACACCGGGGCGGACCCGTACTCCCCAAGGAGGGCCCCGGGTTCAGCCCGGCGGCCGCATCCGTTGTCGGAGGCGGACCGTACCGTTGAGGCATGGATCTTCACCAGCCCCCGGAGGGGCGCGCCGGGGTCGAGGGGGTGAGCACGGTCGCCCCCTCGACCCCGGCTGAGGCGCCCCTCCGGGGGCGAATGGGGCAGGGCAGGCCCGCGTTGCGCGGGCTGCTGAAGGGGCCGCGGCGGCTAATGGCTGCCGCGGCCGCCGTCGTGGTGCTCGCCGGCGCCGGCACGTGGACGGCCGTCGCCTCCGACGACGCGCCGCCGGTGCACCGGAGCGACCGGGTCATGACCATGGGCGACGGCACGCGCATCGACACCTCGTACTTCACGGGCACCGCCGCCGGCCGCCGCCCCGCCGTGCTGCTCGGGCACGGCTTCGGCGGCAGCAAGGACGACGTACGGCAGCAGGCCGAGGACCTCGCCCGCGACGGGTACGCGGTGCTGACCTGGTCCGCGCGCGGCTTCGGCCACTCCACCGGGAAGATCGGGCTGAACGACCCGAAGCACGAGGTCGCCGACGTCTCCCGGCTCATCGACTGGCTGGCGAAGCAGCCCCAGGTACGCCTCGACAAGCCGGGCGACCCCCGCGTGGGCGTGGCCGGCGGCTCCTACGGCGGCGCGATCTCCCTGCTCGCCGCCGGACACGACCACCGCGTCGACGCCATCGCACCGGCCATCACCTACTGGAACCTGGCCGACGCCCTGTTCCCGAACGGCGTGTTCAAGAAGCTGTGGGCCGGCATCTTCTTCAACACCGGGGGCGGCTGCGCCAGGTTCGAGCCGGAGCTGTGCCGGATGTACGACCGGGTCGCCGAGTCCGGCACGCCGGACGCGGCCGCCCGCGAGCTGCTGGAGCAGCGCTCGCCGTCCGCGGTCGCCGACCGCATCAAGGTGCCCACCCTGCTGGTGCAGGGCCAGACCGACTCCCTGTTCACCCTCGCCCAGTCCGACGCCGCGGCGAGGGCCGTCAGGGCGAACGGCGCGCCGGTCGACGTCGACTGGATCGCCGGCGGACACGACGGCGGCGATCTGGAGAGCGGCCGGGTGCAGGGGCGGGTGCGGGCCTGGTTCGACCACTACCTCAAGGGCGACACGTCCGCCGACACCGGCCCGGCCTTCCGCATCACCCGCACGGGAGGCGTCGACGCCACCGACGGCGCCGCCCAACTGCGCGGCGCGAGCGCCAAGAGCTATCCCGGCCTGCACGACCACCGGCGGACCATCGCCCTGACCGGCCGCGAGCAGCGCTTCGCGAACCCGGCCGGCGCCAGCCCGCCCGGGGTCTCCGCCCTGCCCGGCCTCGGCGGGACCGGCGGCCTCGCCCAGCTCTCCGCGCTCGGCGTCGGCATCTCCCTCGACTTCCCCGGCCAGTACGCGAAGTTCGACTCGGCACCCGTGACCGCCGACCTCAGGATCACCGGCTCGCCGACCGTGACGGCCCACGTCACCTCCACCGGCGAGGACGCCGTCCTGTTCGGCAAGGTCTACGACGTCGGCCCCGACGGCACCCAGCAGGTGCTGCCCGCCCAGCTCGTCGCCCCCCTCCGGGTCACCGGCGCCCGCACCGGCAAGGACGTCACGATCACCCTCCCGGCGATCGACCACGAGGTCCAGAAGGGCCACCGGCTGCGCCTGGTCCTCGCCTCCACCGACCTCGGCTACGCCTCACCGGCCGCCCCGGCCACGTACACCGTCGCCCTCCGGGGAGACCTGAGCGTGCCGACGGCGCCCGCCGTCACCACCGCGGCGGCACCCCTGCCCGCCTGGGTGTGGTGGCTGCCTCTGGCCGGAGCCGCGGGTGCGCTCGCCCTGCTGTTCACCGGCCGCCGCCGTACGGCCGCCCCGACGCCCGACCCGGCACTCGCCGAAGTTCCGCTGCAGATAACCGACCTGAGCAAGCGGTACGCCAGGTCCGCCGACAGGTACGCGGTGCGCGAGCTGTCCTTCCGCGTGGAGAAGGGCCAGGTCCTCGGCCTGCTCGGGCCCAACGGCGCGGGCAAGACCACCACCCTGCGCATGCTGATGGGCCTGATCAAGCCGGACGGCGGCGAGATCCGCGTCTTCGGCCACGCCATCCGGCCCGGCGCGCCGGTGCTGTCGCGGGTCGGTGCCTTCGTGGAGGGCGCGGGCTTCCTGCCGCACCTGTCCGGCCGGGAGAACCTGGAGCTGTACTGGCGGGCCACCGGCCGCCCGCCCGAGGACGCGCACCTGGACGAGGCCCTGGAGATCGCCGGCCTCGGCGACGCCCTCGCCCGCGCGGTGCGCACCTACTCCCAGGGCATGCGCCAGCGCCTCGCCATCGCCCAGGCCATGCTCGGCCTGCCCGACCTGCTCATCCTGGACGAGCCCACCAACGGCCTCGACCCGCCACAGATCCGCGAGATGCGCGAGGTGATGATCCGCTATGCGGCCGCCGGCCGCACGGTGATCGTCTCCAGCCATCTCCTCGCCGAGGTCGAGCAGTCCTGCACCCACCTGGTGGTGATGGACCGCGGCCGCCTCGTCCAGGCGGGCCCCGTGGGCGAGATCGTGGGCTCCGGCGACACCCTGCTGGTCGGCACCGGCACACCCGTGGAGGAGCCGGTCGTGGAGAAGGTGGCCGCGCTGCCCGGCGTCGCCTCCGCCGTGCGCACCGAGGACGGGCTGCTGGTCCGCCTCGAACCCGGCGGCACCGCCGAGCGGCTGGTCGTGGAGCTGGTGCGCCTGGAGGTGCCCGTCGCCTCGGTCGGCCCCCACCGGCGCCTGGAAGACGCCTTCCTCACCCTGATCGGAGGTTCCGCATGAGCACGCTCGCCGAGCGCACCGAGACGGCCTCCGGCTACCGCGCGGGCCGCACCCTTCCCCTGCGCGTGGAGCTGATCCGCCAGCTCAAGCGGCGCCGCACGCTGATCATGGGCGGGATCCTGGCCGTCCTGCCGTTCGTGCTGCTCATCGCCTTCGCGATCGGCGGCGACCCGGCAGGACGCAACGGCCGGGTCACCCTGATGGACACGGCCACCGCGTCCGGCGCCAACTTCGCCGCGGTCAACCTGTTCGTCTCCGCGGGCTTCCTGCTGGTGATCCCGGTCGCCCTGTTCTGCGGGGACACGGTCGCCTCGGAGGCCGGCTGGTCCTCGCTGCGCTATCTGCTGGCCGCGCCCGTGCCCCGGGCCCGGCTGCTGTGGTCCAAGCTCGCCGTGGGGCTCGGGCTGAGCCTCGCCGCGATGGTGCTGCTGCCGGTCGTGGCCCTCGCGGTCGGCACGGCCGCCTATGGCTGGGGCCCGCTGCAGATCCCCACCGGCGGCGCGCTGGACTCCGGTACGGCGGCGCAGCGGCTCGTGGTGGTCGTGGCGTACATCTTCGTGTCCCAACTGGTCACCGCGGGACTGGCGTTCTGGCTGTCGACCAGGACGGACGCCCCGCTCGGCGCGGTCGGCGGCGCGGTCGGCCTGACCATCGTCGGCAACGTCCTGGACGCGGTCACCGCCCTCGGCCACTGGCGCGACTTCCTGCCCGCGCACTGGCAGTTCGCCTGGGCCGACGCCGTCCAGCCGCACCCCGAGTGGTCCGGCATGATCCAGGGCACCGCGATTTCCATAACGTACGCCCTGGTGCTGTTCGCCCTGGCCTTCCGGGGTTTCGCCCGCAAGGACGTGGTGTCCTAGGTCACCGGAGGATCACCCGCCGGTCTCGACGGGCCCTCGCCGTGGCCGGTTCGAGACGCATCCGCAACACCCTGGGGCGCACGTTCCGGCACCCCGCGCCGTCACAGTCGGCAGAGGTCGCACAAGCCGACGTCAACCGACGCAGGGGGAACGCGAGATGGAGCGGAACCGGACACAGCGAGCACGACGGATACGCGGCACGCTGCTCGCCCTCACGGCGGCGGGCAGCCTGCTGCTGACGGCCTGCGCGGCGGGCGGCACCGAGGACCACACCAACAGCGCCGACAAACACGGCCTGCCCGCCCCCGCCCCCGGCCGGCACGACCGGGGCGACGCCAAGGGCTTCGAGACGGCCCCGTCCGACGACCACCTCTCCACCTTCGCCCTCGACGTCGACACCGCCTCCTACACCTACGCCCGCCGCACCCTCGCCGACGGCCGCACACCCGACCCGTCGACGGTCCGCCCCGAGGAGTTCGTCAACAGCTTCCGCCAGGACTACCGCCGCCCCGACGGCAACGGCTTCTCCGTCACCGTCGACGGCGCCCGCACCGCCGGGCCGGACTGGTCCCTGGTCCGCGTCGGCCTCGCCACCCGGGCCGCCGAACCGACGCAGAAGCGCCCGCCGGCCGCGCTCACCTTCGTCGTCGACGTCTCCGGCTCCATGGACGAACCCGGCCGCCTCGACCTCGCCAAGCAGTCCCTCGACACCATGACGGACCGGCTGCGCGACGACGACTCGGTGGCCGTCGTCACCTTCAGCGAACACGCCGAGACCGTCCTGCCGATGACCCGTCTCGGCAGCCACCGCGGCGAGGTCCACGACGCCATCGACGGCCTGGAGGCCCAGTCCTCCACCAACCTCGGCGCGGGCGTCGAGACCGGCTACGCCACCGCCGTCGAGGGACTGCGCAAGGGCGCGACCAACCGGGTCGTCCTCGTCTCCGACGCCCTCGCCAACGAGGGCGAGACCAGCCCCGACGCGATCCTGCGCCGCATCGACACCGCTCGCCGCGAGCACGGCATCACCCTCTTCGGTGTCGGCGTCGGCAGCAACTACGGCGACGCCCTCATGGAACGCCTCGCCGACAAGGGCGACGGTCACACCGCCTACGTCTCCGACACCGACGGGGCCCGCGAGGTCTTCTGCGAGCAACTCCCGCAGAACATCGAGCTGACCGCCCGCGACGCCAAGGCCCAGGTCGCCTTCGACCCGGACACCGTCGCCGAGTTCCGCCTCGTCGGCTACGACGACCGCAAGGTCGCCGACGACGACTTCCGTGACGACCGCGTGGACGGCGGCGAGGTCGGCCCCGGCCACACCGTGACCGCCCTGTACGCGGTGCGCACCAAGCCGGGCGCCGACGGCCACCTGGCCACCGCCACCGTCCGCTGGCTCGACCCCACCACCCGGGCCCCGCACGAGGAGACCGGCGCCCTGGAGACCGGCGCCCTCAAGGACTCCGTCTGGGAGGCGAGCCCCCGCTTCCAGGTCACGGCGGTCGCCGCCTACTTCGCCGACGCCCTGCGCGCCGGCGGCACCGACCACGGTCCCGCCCTCCCCGGCGCCCCCGGCCTCACCCGCCTCGCCGCCCGGGCGGCCACTCTGGCCGACGTCACCGAGGACCAGGACGTCCAGGCCCTCGCCGACGCGATCCGGGAGGCGCACGACACGGACACCGGGGACTGAGACACCGCACGTCCCATTGACCCTTCCTTACTTCGGAGTAAGTTGACGTCCCGGCAGGCAGGTTCGAGCCACCACCGGGAGCCGTCATGGGCGTACGCAGGGATCTGAAGCGGGCACAGCGGCGCACCGACCTGGCGGCCCGTGGCTCGGCCGAGATCGTCAGGGACGGGACGGGCGCCGTGCGCGAGGTGCGGGCGGCGCCCCTGGCACCGCCGCTCGCCGTCGGCTCCCTGGCCGATCTGCCGTTCGCGCACGCGGCCGAGACCCCGGACGCGGTGCTGCTGCGCCGCCGTACCGAGGGCGCCTGGCGCCCGGTCACGGCGGCCGCCTTCGCCGCCGAAGTCACCGCCGTCGCCAAGGGGTTGATCGTCGCCGGACTCGAACCCGGCGGCCGGGTCGCCGTGATGTCCCGCACCCGCTACGAGTGGACCGTCCTGGACCTCGCGATCTGGGCGGCCGGCGGCCAGTCCGTGCCCGTCTACCCGACCTCCTCCGCCGAGCAGGTGGAGTGGATCGTCCGCGACTCCGGCGCCCGGTACGTCGTCACCGAGACCGCCGAGAACACCGCAACGGTCACCACCGCCACCGCGAACCACCCCCGGCCGCCACGCCTTTGGCAGCTGACGCCGACATCAGCCTCCCCCACGCTCGAACCTGGCTCGCGCGGGGGGACCCCCATCGCGGCGGGGGGCGCGGTCGCCGACCTCACCGCCCTGGGCCGCGATCTGTCCGACGACGAGGTCGCCAAGCGGCGCGCCGCCCTGACCCCCGACACCATCGCCACCCTCTGCTACACCTCCGGCACCACCGGGCAGCCCAAGGGGTGCGTCCTCACCCACACCAACCTGCACGCCGAGGCCGCCAACACCCTCGAACTGCTGCACCCGGTCTTCCAGGCCGTCACCGGCCGGACCGCCTCCACCCTGCTCTTCCTGCCGCTCGCCCACATCCTCGGCCGCACCCTGCAACTCGCCTGCCTGATGGGCCGGATCGAGACCGGCCACTTCCCGAGCGTCAAACCCGACGAACTCCGGCCCGCGCTCAAGGAGTTCCGGCCCACCTTCCTGGTCGGGGTGCCGTACCTCTTCGAGAAGATCCACGACACGGGGCGCGCCACCGCCGAGAAGATCGGCCGCGGCGCCTCCTTCGACCGCGCCGAACGGATCGCCGTGCGCTTCGGCGAGGCGTACCTGAGGAAGTTCCTCGGCACCGGCAAGGGCCCGGGGCCCGGCCTGTACGCCGCCTGGGCCCTGTACGACCTGCTGGTCTACCGGCGCATCCGCAAGGAGCTGGGCGGCCGTATGCGGTACGCCATCAGCGGCGGCTCCCCGCTGGACCGCGACCTCAACCTGTTCTTCCACGCGGCCGGGATCGTCGTCTACGAGGGCTACGGCCTGACCGAGACCAGTGCGGCCGCCACCATCGTGCCCCCGCTCGGCCCCCGCCCCGGTACGGTCGGCCTGCCGATCCCCGGCGTGTCCGTGCGCATCGCCGACGACGGGGAGGTGCTGATCAGGGACGGGGTGGTCTTCGGGTCGTACTGGAACAACCCGGCGGCCACCGACGCCGTCCTCGCCGACGACTGGTTCGCCACCGGAGACCTCGGCTCCCTGGACGAGGACGGCTACCTCACCATCACCGGCCGCAAGAAGGACATCCTCGTCACCTCCGGCGGCAAGAACGTCTCCCCGGCCGTGCTGGAGGACCGGCTGCGCAGCCGCTCGCCGGTCGGCCAGTGCGTGGCCGTCGGGGACAACCGGCCCTTCGTGGCGGCCCTGATCACCCTTGACCCCGAGGCGGTCGCCCACTGGCTGGCGGTGCGCAGGCTGCCCCCGGACACCCCGCTGACCGAGCTGGTCCATGACGAGCGGTTGCGGGCCGAGGTGCAGAAGGCGGTCGACTACGCCAACCAGGCCGTCTCGCGCGCCGAGTCGATCCGCGCCTTCGCGCTCGTCGAGGGGGAGTTCACCGAGGACAACGGACTGCTGACCCCGTCCCTGAAGGTGAAGCGGCACGCCGTGACGGCGGCCTACGCCGAGCGGATCGAGGAGCTGTACCGGAGGTAGCGCACGCGAGCGGCGGGCCACCGGAGGAACCGGTGACCCGCCGCTCGGGAAGTCTGCTCAGCTGTTGGAGTTGCCGTTCGCCGACAGCGCCGAGATGTCGTCCAGGATGTGTGAAGCCGGCTCGTCGCCCTTGGCCTGGGTCGAGTTCTCCGTGCACTGCTGGTTCTGCGGCGCCGACAGAACCGGGATGTCCTGGACGCCGACGTTCGCGATGAGCGCGGCCACCGACTGGACGTTGACCTTCGCCGGCAGGCCGACGCAGGGCTTGTTCACCGAGCTCTGGACCAGCGACAGCTGCGGGCTCTGGTCGCCGAGCGTGCCGGAGTTGCCGAACGAGGACTGGGCTTCGTTGCCGCTCAGCGCCGTGGTGCCGTGGTCGTTGCCGGTGGCAAGGGCCTGGGGAGCGGCCGCACCCGCGAGACCGGCGACGGAGGCGGCGACGGCCGCGGTTGCCCACAGCTTCTTCATGTTCGTTCCCTTTCGAAAGGCGGACTCCGGGGAGGAGTTGCGTGACCGTCAACTGCCCTGGCCGCGCCGGAGTTGCGGGCTTTGCCTCGATTGGAGCAGCGCAGTCCGATGAGGTAATGAACGCCCTGCCTTTGGTGCATCCGGGTGGGCCGGAACAGGCCGACGGGCCGCCGAGAAGTCGGCGGCCCGTCGGGGAGGGCCCGTGCAGGGCCGGGGTGATCTCCGGATCAGTTGTTGCTGGTGCCGTTGGCGGACAGCGCGGAGATGTCGTCCAGGATGTGCGAGAGCGGCTCGTCACCCTTGGCCTGGGTGGAGTTCTCCGTGCACTGCTGGTTCTGCGGCGCGGAGAGGACCGGGATGTCCTGAACACCGACGTTGGCCAGCGCCAGGATGGACTGGGCGTTGACCTTGGCCGGCAGTCCGATGCAGGGCTTGTTGAACGAGCCCTGGATGAGCGCCAGCTGGGGGCTCAGGTCCCCGCTCGTGCTGGAGTTGCCGAACGACTGAACGGCGTCGTTGCCGCTGAGGGCGGTGGTGCCCGTGTCGTTGCCGGTGGCGAGGGCCGGCGACGCAGCGGTGGCGGAGAAGCCGACGACGGAGGCGGCGACCGCGGCGGAGGCCAGAACCTTCTTGATCACTTGCAATTCCCTTCTGGAGAAACCCCGTCCATCGGAGCGTCCTGGTCAACTGCCCATCACGCGATGGGTTGCTGTCCTTCACTCTGATGGCCTACACGCGGACCGTGAAGCATGCGCAAGGGGTGAACGGCAGGGGAATTCCACCGAATCCACCGAGCTGAACGATCCGATCGGGTGATGCCCCGCAACCAATCGGTTCGGGCGCGGTTGATGCGGGGCAGGAACGTGCGTCTTGGCGAGCAGTGAGGAAAGGAAAGCGAAATGCTGAAGAAGGCAATGGCCGCGGCGGCGGTCGCCGCGTCCGTGGTCGGCATGTCGGCGGCGATGGCCCCCCAGGCGCTTGCCATCGGCAACGACACGGGCACCACGGCCCTGAGCGGCAACGAGGCCCAGGAGGCCTTCGGCAACTCCACCACGGGCGGAAACATGAGCCCGCAGGCCACGCTGGTCCAGAGCTCGCTCAACAAGCTGTGCGTCGGCCTGCCGGCGAAGGTCAACGCCCAGTCCATCCTCGCTGCCGTCAACGTCGGCGCGCAGGACATCCCGGTCCTGTCCGCGCCGCAGAACCAGCAGTGCGCGGAGAACTCCACCCAGGCCAAGGGTGACGAGCCGCTGTCGCACGTCGTGGACGACGTCTCCGTTCTGGCGGGCAACGGCACCGGCAACGGCTGACCCGGTCCGGTCCGAATGGCCGCTCGGATGGCGCGCGGAGTTTCCCGCCGCTGCCCGGGCGGCTTTCGCCGTCTTTCGCGGCCCTTCTCGAAGGAGCGTTTCTCCACGTATACGCCAACATGTCAATTCTCTGGAGGCGTTCGAGTGAATTCCAGGACGACTCGCGTTCCGCAGTTTCTTCCGCTGTCTATCCCTCGTTTTACAACCTGCCGGTCATGGTGCGAGCCGTTCAGGCTGTGCTCGCTCGGTCTTCGGCCGTCATAGGGGCATGACCGCAGAGAAGGGAAAGTCCATGAAGAAGAGCGCTGCCGTCGTTGCCGGCGCCATCCTGGCCCTGGGCGGGGCGGCTCCCGCGTTCGCCGACGCCGGTGCCACCGGTGCGGCGTCCAACAGCCCTGGTGTCCTCTCCGGGAACGTGATCGAGGTCCCGGTTCACGTGCCGGTCAACGCCTGCGGGGACTCGGTCGACGTCATCGGCCTGCTGAACCCGGCGTTCGGCAACGCCTGCGTCAACGGCTGACGCACGTAACGCAACGCACCAGCCACCTGCTGTGCCCTGGCCGGCCTCGGACCGTCGATCCTTCGATCTCTTCGTCCCGAGGCCGGCCTTCCCACTTCTTCGAGCAGGAAGACAACGAGATTGCGACAGACCCTCAGCAAGGGCATGGTCGTGGCCGCCGCCGCGACAGGCATGCTGTCCTTGTGCGGCAGTTATGCGCTCGCCGACACGGGCGCGCAGGGCGCCGCCCAGGGCTCGCCCGGCGTGCTGTCCGGCAACACTGTCCAGGCGCCGGTGAACGTCCCGATCAATGTCTGCGGCAACTCCGTGGACGTGGCCGCCGCGCTGAACCCGGCGTTCGGCAACTCCTGTGCCAACACACACGGTTCGACGAGCGACAACGGCACCGGCGCCCAGTCTTCGCGTAGCGGCGGTGACCACACGACTCCGTCCACGCAGGGCGGCGGCAGCCACACGGCCCCGTCCACGCAGGGCGGCGGTGGCCACACCACTCCGCCTCGCCATGCCGACGAGGATCACAAGACTCCGTCTCCGCACGGCAACGGCGGTCACAAGACTCCGCCTTCGTACGGCGGCGGTGAGCACTCGACCGCGCCTCCCTACGGCGGTGGCGGTCACCCGACTCGGCCCCCCTACGGCGGTGGCGGTCACTCGACTCCGCCTCCCTACGGCGGTGGCGGTCACTCGACTCCGCCCCCCTACGGCGGGGGTGAGCACTCGACTCCGCCTCCGTACGGTGGCGGCGATCACACGCCTCCGCCCCCCTACGGTGGCGGCGACCACACGCCCCCGCCCCCCTACGGCGGTGGCGACCACCACCCGGGGCAGCCCAGCATGGCGCACACCGGTGGTGACGCGCGGGCCATGCTGGCGACCTCGGCCGCCAGTGCCGCGCTGATCGCGGCCGGTACGGTTCTGTACCGACGCGGCCGGACGTCCTCCGGTCGGTAGCGCGCGGGGTGCCGGACCCCAGTGCCCGGCACCCCGCGTCCCTGCCACACGCAGGCGCCCTCCGCAGTGGCGCCGTACCGCATCCTTCAGTGCCGCACCGTCTCCGGCACTTCGCCACGCCGTGCGGCCGGGATCCGCCAGCCCGCCGGCCCCGCGCGCAGCCGACGCCGTACCCCGCGCACCAGCGTGCCCGCCGTGAAGGTCGCGCCGTGCACGAAGCGCATCGCCGGGCCGAAGCCCGAGGCCGTGACCGGACCGGCCAGGAACAGGCCGGGGTACGACGACTCGAAGTCCGTCCCCACCTCCGGGGCGCCGTCGGCCGCCGTTGCCAGCAGCGCGCGCAGCTCGGGGGAGAGCAGCCGCAGCCGGTCGCGGCCGACTCGGAACCCGGTCGCAGCGATGACGTGCCCGGTCTCCAGCGTCCGTGTCCCGCCCCGCCGGGCCACCGTCTCCAGGCGCAGCCCGCCCGGCACCGCACGCGCAGCCGCCACCTCCTGGCCGAGCAGCACCTCCACCCGGCTCTCCACCCGCTCCCGCACCCACCAGGCCCCGGCCGGGCCGAGCGCACCGGCCGCGACCCGGGTCCGGGTCCGCTCCGGGAGCCGCCGGTACAGGCCCGGTTGCTCGGCGTAGAACCAGTTCCGCCAGCCGGGGCCGAGGCCGCTGTGCGGGGCGCGGGCGGTGCGCCACCAGGGGCGCTCCCGGGGCGGCGGCACGTCGTTCCAGCGCAGCCGGTCCGCGCGGGCCAGCACCCGTACCCGGGTGCCCTGTTCGGCCAGCAGCGCGGCCGTCTCCAGGGCCGCCTGCCCGCCGCCGATCACGGTGACGTCCCCGTCCTGGAAGCGGCCGAGGTCGGCGTGGTGGCTGCTGTGGGAGAGCAGCTCCGGCGGGAGGCCGCGCAGCGCCGCCGGGATCTCGGTGAACGGCAGCACGCCCACGGCCACCGCGACGGTCCGTGCCGCCAGCCTCTCGCCGTCCTCGGTGACCACCTCGAACCCCCCGTTGCGGGGAGCCACGCGGGCCACCGTCCGCTCGTCGAGCACGGGTACGGCGTTGCGTGCGAACCACAGTCCGTACTCGGCGAATACGGCCAGCGGGATCGGCTCGGCGTGACGGGCCGTCATGCCGCGGAACGCGCAGAACACGTCGAAACGCCAACGGCCCTCGGGATCGGAGAGGTTGGACGCCCACGGCTCCGACTTCAGGAACATCCCGCGGGGCATGTGGTCACGCCAGGACGCCATGGGTCGCCCGAAGACCCGCACGTTCAGCTCGGCCGCCGCGGCGTGCGAGGCGATCGACAGACCGTACGGGCCGGCGCCCACCACCAGCAGGTCGTACATCAGCAACTGCTCGCTTTCTGGTCGTCGGAGAAGCCGTCGGAGAAGTCGTCGGTGAGGTGCCGGGCGGCCGGCCGGTGCTGCCGCAGGCGCCCGGCGAGGCGGTCCGCCACATGCCGGCCCCACAGCGTCCACAGCGCCCGGCCCGGCGCCCGGTCGTCCGGCGCGTGCCAGGCCAGCTCCCGCTCCCCGGACGCCCGCCGCAGCGCGTGCAGTGGCGCGTAGTTCTCCACCACGAACTCCCGCCCGGGCAGCGGCACCCCGTCCGGCAGCGGACGGTGCGTCAGGTCCAGGTGCAGGGCGCGTACGACGTCCAGGCCCGCGCTGTCGGCGAACAGCCGGAACTGGGCGCCGGGGCGCGGGTTGAAGTCGAGCAGGTGGTAGCGGCCGGTGCTGCCGCAGCGACGGAAGTCCAGGTCGAAGATGCCCCGGTAGCCCAGCTCGCCGGTGAGCCGCTCGGCCAGCGCCTGCACCTGCGGGTTGGGCGTCCACCGGCCGACCGCGGTCAGGCCCGCCCCGCGCGGCCAGGCCAGCTGCTTGCGGCCGGGCCCGCCGGCCCGCACGGCTCCCGAGCGGTCGGCGTACCCGTGGACGAACCAGTCGCGGTCCCGGCCCGGCGGCAGGTAGGTCTGCAGCAGCAGACTGCAGCGCGCCTCGGTGGAGCGCAGGTACAGCTCCCGGGCCGGCCGTGCGGAGTTCACCACGACCGTGGAGCGCAGCCCGATGCCGGCCGGGACCAGCCAGGGCCGGCTCCACTTGGCCACCACCGGCAGCCCCAGCCGCCGGGCGGCCGCCGCCGCGTCCTCGGCGCTGTCCGGGACCAGCGTCACCGGATGCGGGATGCCGGCGGCCGCGCACACCCCGGCCAGCTCCGCCTTGTCGGCCACCCGCCCGGGCAGCGCGCCGGGCTGCTGCGGCAGCAGGTAGGCGGGCGCCAGCTCCTCGCGCAGCCGGCCGGCCGCGACGGCGCTCGCGTCGTCCATCGGGATCAGCACCGCGGGCAGGGCGACCCGGGCCGCCACCCGGCGCAGCGCGGCCGCGATCTCACCCGGGGAGGTGCCGGGTGCCGGCGGGGGATGGATCCGGTGTACGTACCGCGACCTGCGCACCGGGCTTTCCGCGCAGTCGGCGACGAGATGTACCTCCACGCCCGCCCGGCCGAGCGAACGCACGGCGCCCAGGGTGCCGTGGTGAAAGGGATTCCGGTCGATCCGCAGCAGCACCGCGGGGACCCGTTCGTCCAGCAGCGACACGGGCTCTTTCCTTTCGGTTCGTTCGCCCGCGCGGGGGTCCGGGCCACCTGAACGCCGTAGCCGCACTGGCGGAGGTCATGTCGATGTGACTGAGTGTCAATAACAGGAAATGGGCGAGAAAAGAGAGGGAGGGGCAGGCATGGCTCCACAGCGGCCGAGGGCCCGGTTCCGGCGGCTGACCGTGCTCACGGCGGTCGTCACCGCGTCGGTCACCCTCGGGGCCGCTGCCGCGCCCGCCCCGGCGCCCCCGCCCTTCGGTGCCTTCCTCGACTCCGGGCCGGCCGGGGTGACCCGCATGGCCGAGCTGAGCGACTGGCTCGGCGGCACCGAGCTGAAGGTCGCGCACACCTATCTGCCCGGCGGCCGCTGGGCGGACATCGAAGGCCCGCCCGGCTTCCTGGACGCGTGGGCGCAGTGGCGGCGCAGGAAGGCGGACCGGACCCTCGTCCTCAACGTGCCCATGCAGGAGCGCAACGAGGAGCACCTGTCCGACGACCAGGTGCGGTCGCTGCTGCGGCAGGGCGCGGACGGGCAGTTCGACCGGCACTTCCGCACGCTGGCCGAGCGGCTGGTGGAGCTGAGGGTCCCGGACACGGTCATCGTGCTCGGCTGGGAGATGAACGGCATCACCTACACCCACCGCTGCGGACCGGACCCGGCGGCCTGGAAGGCGTACTGGAAGAGGATCGTCAGGACGATGCGCGCGGTGCCGGGCCAGAGGTTCCGCTTCGACTTCACGCCGAGCCGGGGCCGGGACGCCGTTCCGTGGACCGAGTGCTATCCCGGGGACGACAAGGTCGACATCATCGGAATGGACTCCTACGACCAGCCGGCCGGAATGTCGTTCGACGAACAGGTGAAGGAGCCCTACGGCCTGCAGCGGCAGGTGGATTTCGCGAAATCCCACGGCAAGCCCGTCTCGTATCCGGAGTGGGGACTCTTCCGCAACGGCGACAACGCCGAGTACATGCGGCGCATGCTCGCCTGGATCGACGACCACCGGCCGCTGTACAACACGCTGACGGACTACTGCCCTCACGGCGTGTGGCAGTGCTCGGACAACCCCAAGTCGTCCGAGGCCTACCGTTCCGCCCTGTACGGCCGCTATCCCTGATCGCGTCTCCTCCACCGGCGCAGCACCTCCTTGCCCCGCCGCCGGGCGGCCGCGTCGCACAGCGCGGCCGACAGCAGCGGGGCGGTGCGCCGCCGGGCCAGCAGGAGCCGTCGGCTGACGACCGGTTCGGGACGCCAGTGGTGTTTGTACGGCTCGTCGCCGCGCAGCAGGCTCAGCGTGCCGCCGGTGTGTGCGGCGCTCTCGGCGCACGCGTCCAGCAGCATCACGGCCACGTCCGCCCTGCGTTCCCTGAGGCCCGGATGGGCGCCGTACAGATAGCCGCCGGCCAGGCTCCGGGACAGCAACGTCAGGTCGACCGCCACCACGTCGGCGCCGATCCGGAACTCCGTCACGACGGCGTCGCCGGAGCGGACCATCGACCCCACCGCGCGCACCAGGTGTTCCCGGAAGCGCGGATGCAGATGCTCCGTCGTCACCTTCCGCCCCTGCCACTGCAGCCGGTGCAGCTCCAGCAGCCGGTGCAGCGCCGCGTCCACGTCCTGCGGACCGACCACCCGCCGCTCCACGCCCAGCGCCCTCAGCTTGCGCAGCTTGGCGCGCACCCGCTGGGCCTTGTGCGACGACAGCCGGCCGACCAGGTCGTCCATGGGCACGGCGGGCAGCTCCAGGCACACCGAGTCGTCGACCGCGCGGCGCGGCCCGCTCCAGCGGTCGTAGACGCGCTCCACCGCGCCGCCCGGCCGCACCTCGCGGAAGTCGATCAGCGCCGTGCGCGCCGCCTCCCACAGGGCCTCGGTGAGGGCGTCGGCCGCGCGCCCGCCGCCGGCGTCGTCCAGCAGCACGTCCCCGTAGTCGGAGATCGCCCCGCCGAGCGGCACCAGCGCGGGCAGCGGGCGGCGGACCAGCATCAGCGGTGCTGCGGCGACCAGTTCGCCGCCGGCGCGCACCAGCAGCAGCCTGAGCCGCCCCGTGCTGCCGTACGACCGCCACCACGAGTGCAGCCAGGCGTGGTTCTGGAACGGGGTCGCGGTGCCGCACCGCCCGTACAGCCGCCCCCAGTCCGGGGCCAGCTCGGCGAAGGCGTCCCCGTCGGTGACGAGGCCGGCGGTGTACGTCGGGGACGCCGTGTACGTCGCCGTCACAGCTGGCCGCGCGCATCGGCGGCGACCGCGGGTCCGGGCACCGAGGCCGGGCGCAGGGGCTCCTGCTCCGGCCGGCGCCCGGGCCGCCCCAGCAGCACCAGCCCGCCGAGCAGCCCGCCCGCGCTCGCGCCCACCGCGGCGGTCACCCCGGCCGACGCCGAGGACGGCGCGGTCGGCGGCAACGCGAGGGAGAACTGCACGAGTTCGACGTCCGTGTCGGCCTTGGCGGCGTTGGCGTGCCGGGTGAGGGCCCGGGCGACCGCGTCGGCCATGCCGGCGGCCTGGGCCGGGCGGGCGGAGGTGGCGGACACGGCGACCATCGGGGCGTCCGGTGAGGTGGCGGTGCGCACGCTGTCGCGCAGGGTGTCCACGGGCACCCCGGCCGCCACCTGCGCGTCGCCGAGCACCGCGAGCTGGGTGGCGACCCGGCCGTAGGCCTGGGCGAAGCCGAGCGCGGAGGCGGTGTCGGAGTGCTCGGTGGGTACGGCGATGACGTAGCTGGTGGCCGTGTACGTCGGCGTCTTCAGCACGCCGTACGCGCCGCCCAGCAGACCGCCCGCGAGAACGCCGGCCGCCACCAGCGACCAGGGCGGCAGCCTGCGGGCGCGGGCGAAGCGGTCCGGGCGGGGGTACCGGGTGCGGTTCTCGGTCATGGCGAGGTGACTCCCTCGGAGGATCGGGGCTGGGGAAGGGGGCGGGAGAGCGCCGTCGCGTAGACGTCCATGAGCCGGTCGGCGCTGCGGCTGATGCAGTAGTGGCGGGCCGCCTCGGGGGCGGTGCGCGGGCCGGGGCCGGCCGCGCGGACCTCGGCGAGCGCGCGGGCGTAGGCAGCCGCGCCGCCGGGGACCCGCAGGGCGTCCGGGGCGGCCTCGGGCGGCAGGTCCTCGAGCGCCGGGCAGGAGGCGTAGCGCACGGGCAGCCCGGCCGCCAGCGCCTCGACGACGGCCAGCCCGAAGGCCTCCTCCGGGGACGGCGAGGCGAGCACGTCCATCGCCGAGGCCAGCGCGGGCAGGTCCGGACCCCGCCAGTCGTCGCAGACGTACGGCCGCTCGCCGGCGAACAGCACCCGGTCGGCGACCCGGGCCTCGTCGGCGGTCCGCCGCAGGGCGCCCTCCTCACCGCCCCCGCCGACCAGCAGCAGCCTGCAGTCGCCGGGGAGTTCGGCGAGGGCCCGGATCAGGACGTCGAAGCGTTTGCCGGGGTGGAGCCGGCCGATGCCGCCGATGACGAACGCGTCCTCGGGCAGCCCGAGCCGGGCACGGGTGCGCTCGCGTCGTACGGGGTCGAAGCGGAACCGTTCCAGGTCGATACCGTTGGGCACGACCTCGATGCGCGGCCCGGGCACGCCCCAGCGGGTGAGCCGCTCGGCGACCGTGGGGGAGGCGGCGACCGTGGACCGGCCCAGCCGCTCACCGGCCAGATACAACGCGCGCACACCCGCGGTGAGCGGCCGGCCCTCCATCTGCGAGTCGCCGAGGGAGTGTTCGGTGGCGACGACCGCGCGGACCCCGGCGAGCCGCGCGGCGATCCGGCCGTACAGACAGGCCCGGTAGAGGTGGGTGTGCACCAGGTCGTAGCGGCCGTCCCGGATGATCCGGGCCAGGCGCGGCAGCGCGCCGAGGTCACGGTTGCCGCTCATGCCGAGGTGCACCACCCGTACGCCGTCGGCGGCCAGCCCCTCGGCGACCGGCCCGGGGTTGGTCAGCGTCACCACGTCGCACTCCACCGGCAGCTGCCGCAGCAGCAGCCGCAGTTGCTGCTCGGCGCCGCCGACCCCGAGCCCGGTGATGATGTGCAGCGCCTTCATCGCAGCCCCTCGACAGGACGGCGGCGCAGCCGGTGCAGCCGGTGCTTCAGGAACAGGCGTACGGCGGTGTCGTTCTGCCCGACGTGCACCCGCGGCAGGGTGTACGGGCCGCTCAGCGCGCCCGGGTCGATGGCGCAGGCGTAGCCGTAACCGGCCTTCCGCACGGCGTCGACGGCCCGTCGGTCGACCGCGCCGTACGGGTAGCAGAAGCCGGTGACCGGGGTGCCGGTCACCTTCTCCAGCAGCGCGCGGCTCTCGGCGGTCTCGGCGCCGAGGGTGGTGTCGTCGGCGCGGGTGAGGTCGACGTGGGTGAGGCCGTGCGAGCCGATCTCCACGCCCGCCAGGGCGGCGTGCCGGACGCCGGCGGCGGTGAGCAGCGGCTTGCGCGGGCCCAGCGGGTCCCACGCGTTGTCGCCGCCGAGCCGGCCGGGCGGCACGAACAGGGTGGCCGTGCACTCCCAACGGGCCAGCACGGGCAGGGCGTTGTCGAGGAAGTCGGCGTACCCGTCGTCGAAGGTGAGCCCCACCAGAGCGCGTCCCTCGCCCCGGGCGCGGGCGGCGAGCAGCTCGGCCACCGACACGCCCCGCAGACCCCGGCCGCGCAGCCAGCGCAGCTGCCGGTCGAGTCGGCCGGGCGTCACCGTGACCCGGTACGGGTCGTCGGCGCAGTCGCCGACCGAGTGGTACATGGCGATCCACGGGACGGAACCGGGTCCGGTGGCACCGGCGCCGAGCGGGGACTCAACGGAGGACGGCATGGGCGAGCCTTCGGGCGAGGGTGCGGAGGAACTGGAGTGCGGGCGCACATCCCTGGGCGCCCAGGGCCCGGCCGAGCAGGACGAACACCACCGTCACGGTGGCGCCCCCGGCGAGCAGACCGGCGAACGGGCCGGCGGGCCGGCTCGCGACCAGCGCCCCCGCCGGCGCGGCCACCACGGCGGCGGGCAGCGGCCGGCCCACCTCGCGCAGCACACGCCGGACACGGATCGGCACGCTGCGCGGGCCCGTGCCGGACAGCAGCAGGGCGGCGGTGAGCGTGATGCCGACGGCGTTGGCCGCGGCGATCCCGGTGACGCCCCAGGAGCCGACCGTCCAGGCGCCGAGCCAGGAGGTCACGGCGATGCCGGCGGTCATGGCGGCGACCGGGTACCAGGTGGCGCGGCCCGCCGAGAAGTAGGAGCGGACCAGCACCCCGGTCAGCGTCTGGCCGAGCAGCCCGAGCGCGTACACCCGCATCACGCCCGCGGTCGCCGCGGTGTCCTCGGCGGTGAACGCGCCCCGCTGGAACAGGAGGCGGACGAGCTGCGGGGCGCAGGCGACGACGGCCGCGGTGCCGAGCAGCACCAGGCAGCAGGCCACCGCCAGATCGCGCTCCACCCGGGTCCGGGCCCGCTCGGTGTCGCCGTCGGCTAGCGCCCGCGCCACCAGCGGGAAGGTGACCGTGCACAGCATCATCGACAGCGTCATGGGAATCTGCGCGATCTTCTGCGCGTAGTTCAGGTGCGAGATGGCCCCGGCGGGCAGGTTCGAGGCGAGGAACCGCTCGACGAGCACCTGCGACTGCCGGCACAGCGCGAACAGCAGCACGGTGCCTATCAGCACGATGTCCAGGGGCTGCGCGTCGGCGACGTCCCCGGATCCGGCCGTACGGCGGTTGCGCAACTGCCTTACCAGAGAAGGTACTTGGATCGCCACCATCAGGCAGCCGCCCGCCGCGACCCCGAGCGCGGCCGAGCGCACTCCCCAGCGGCCGCCGAGGGTGAACATGGTGGTGACGATGCCGATGTTGTAGACGACGTAGATCGCCGCCGGGATCAGGAAGCGCCGGTGGGCCCGCAGCGCCGCGCTGCAGTACCCGGCCAGCCCGAAGCTGAGCACACAGGTCGCGGTGAGCCGGGTGCAGTCCACGGCGAGCGCGGGGTCGCGCAGGCCGGGTGCGAGGACTCCGACCAGCTGCGGGGCGGCCGCGGCCAGCAGCGCGCCCACCGCGGCGAAGGCCAGCGCCAGCCGGGGCAGGGTGCCGGCAACCAGCGAACGGACGGGGTCGCCGGGGGCACCCTGGGCGCGCCGGGCCAGGGCCATGCTGAACGCCGGGATCAGCGCGAACGCCAGCCCGTCCTCGATGAGCAGCGTGGCCGCGAACTCCGGCACGGTCCAGGCGACCAGGAAGGCGTCGGTGTCCCGCCCGGCCCCGAACAGCCGCGCCAGCGACTGGTCCCGGACCAGCCCGAGCAGCGCCCCCGCGACCGAGAGGGAGGCCGTGACCAGGGTGGCCCTGGCGAGGAACCTCCGCGTGGGCGGGGCGTGTTCGGGGCCGGTCTCCTCGGACGGGACGGTGCGCGCGGCGGACCGGGCCGACGGCAGCACCACCGCGCTGTCGCCGCCGTCCGGACCGGGCACCGTACCGGTCCCTGGGCCGGTCCCCGGGCCGGACCCCGGGGAGGGGATCGCCGTCATCGGAGCGCGGCCTCCCCGGCTACGGCTTCCCGGGCACCGGTGCCCGCGGCGCGCTCGTCGGCGCCGGCGGCGTCAGCGCCCACCAGAGCCCACCACGCCACGAGCCCGAAGCACACCGCGGTCAGGACGGTCGACGGGCCGCCGATGTCGGCGTAGGCGAAGTCCACCAACTGCCAGACCAGCAGCCCACAGGCAGCCAGGGCACACTCCCCGACCCGGCCCGCACGACGGGCCCGCCCCAGGCCCCGCAGCGCGCACACCAGCAGGGCGAGCCAGCCGCCGACCAGGCCGAGCAGCCCGATCAGGCCCTGCTCACCGAGCACCAGCAGGTACATGTTGTGCGGGGACAGGAGCGGCTGCCTGCGGTAGGCGGCGCCCGCGCCCTCCGTGTCGCTGCCCCAGGACAGCGCGAGCGAGGCGTGCCCGTCGCGGTACTCGGGGAAGCCCTTCAACCCGACGCCGGTGAGCGGGTGCTGCCGCCACATGTCGGTGGCCGCCGCCCACATGGTGTACCGGTCGGTGACCGACTGGTCGGGCGCGTCGGTGACCTGCGTGATGCTGTCGATCCGCTCCTGCAGCATCGCGGTACCCACCCCGAGACCGCCCACCAGGACCACGCCCGCGGCCATCACGGCCGCGCCGACCCGCAGCGCCCGGCGCGCCCCGGCCAGCACCAGCTGGACGGTGAGTGTCACGGCGGTGGCGATCCAGGCGCCCCGGCTGAAGGACAGCGCCAGCGGCACCAGGAGGGCGAGGGCGCAGGCGGCCGCGATCCCCCGCTCGCGCACCCGGGTTCGGCCGAGCGCCAGTCCCACCGCGCACACCAGCCCGAAGGACACCACGGTCGCCATGCCCATCACGTCCTGCGCCCCGAACGTGCCGACCGCGCGGATGTCCTCGCCCTGGTAGGAGGCGCCGGTCCCGGTGGCGTACTGCTCGACGCCGACCGCCCCCTGCCACAGCGCGAGCCCCATGAACGACCAGGCCAGCAGCCGGAAATCCCGCCGGTCGCGGATCAGCAGCAGGACGGCGGCGGGCACCAGGACGAAGATCTGGAGGTAACGGCCGAGGCCGCTGATCCCGGCGCCCGGCGACACCGCACCCATCGCGGCGAGCGCGAGGCCGGGCACCGGCAGACCGAGCACCACGGCGGCCGTACGGGACAGCGGGCGCCGCCGCTCGCGCAGGAGTCGTACGACGCAGTGGCCGACGACCAGGGCGGACAGCGCGTCGGCCGGGCCCGCGCCGCCCTCGCCGCCGGGGGAGAGGGGCAGCGCGAGCAGCGCGACCACGGCCACCACCGGCAGCACCGGGGACGGACCGCGCCGGCGGCCGAGCGGCAGGGCGAGGCTCATCGGTCAGCTCCCCGTGGAACGCACGAGCGCGGCCGCGGTGCGCAGCAGGATGCAGATGTCCTGCCACAGCGACCAGTCGTCGATGTAGGCGTTGTCGAAGCGGGCCCGGTCCTCGATGGAGGTGTCGCCGCGCAGGCCGTTGATCTGGGCGAGACCGGTGATGCCGGTGCGCATGCGGTGACGGGCCGCGTAGCCGGGATGGACCCGGCTGAACTGGCTGACGAAGTACGGCCGTTCGGGGCGCGGGCCGACCAGGCTCATGTCGCCCCGGAAGACGTTCCACAGCTGGAGCAGCTCGTCCAGCGAGGTCACCCGCAGGAAGCGGCAGAAGCGTGTCATCTCGCGCTCGCCCGCCACACTCCACCGGGTCGCCGCCTCGTGCTCGTCGACCGGGCGGTGGGTGCGGAACTTCAGCAGGGTGAAGGGGCGCCCGTCCTTGCCGATGCGCTCCTGCCGGAAGACCACCCCGGGCCCGACGGTGAGCCTGAGCACGACCGCGCACACCAGCAGCACCGGGCTGACCAGGACCAGCAGGATCCCGGACAGCATCGCGTCCAGCAGCCGCTTGCCGAGGCTGCCACGCCGCCGGCCGCCCAGGTCCAGACGGCGCACGGAGAACCCGGCGAGCTGGTCGCGCATCTCGTACGACGGGCAGTCCGCGTCCACCTCCCACACCGTGCAGCCCGACTCGGCCAGCGCCCGCAGCAGCGGACCCTGCCGGGTGTGCACGGCCGGGTCGACGGTGAGCACGACCCGCACCCCGTTCTGGATGAGCGCCCGCTCCACCGCCTCGCCGTTGGTGAGCACGGGCAGCCCGCCCCTGCCGTCGGGATGCTCGGTCACGACACCCACCGGCCGGACCCCGCAGCGCGGGTGCCGCAGCAGCGCGGCGGCGACCCGCTGGGCGGTTTCGGCGGGGCCGACGACCAGGGCCGTACGCGGGTGGCGCGCCAGCACCACGCGGCGCCGCCAGTACACGCAGCCGCGCGCCGCGCAGGCCGCCGCCGCGTGCACCGCCCAGCCGAGCAGCAGGGCGCGGGCGGTCAGCGCGCGGCCGGGGCCGTGGGCGGCGAGCAGGGCGGCGAGGGAGAGCCAGGCGACCGCGATCCGGCCGCAGAGGACGGGCAGTTCGTCGAGCACGCCGGGCAGCGGCCGGGGCGCGGGCGGGCGCAGCAGCATCGCCCCCGACACGAGCACGACGACCGGCAGCAGGCGGCGGCCCGCCTCGTCCAGTGTGACCGCGCCCGCCAGCGCGGCGAGCAGGTCGGCGGCGAGCAGCGGCAGGGGCGAGTCGGGTCGCGCGGGCCTCCGCCGTGCGGGGAACCGGAAGCCGCCGGTGGGGCGGGCCGGCCTGACCGAGACGGGCGAGAATCCGTGGCCCCGTGGCTGCGCGCCGGGGGAGGGGACGGTGCTTTCCGCAGTCACGAGTGGATGGACTCCCTGCACTCGGAGGGCACGGACGGGCGTGCTTCCTTGTTCGCCGTCGGGGCGCCGAGAAGCGCGCGGTAGAGGTCCGCGACCTGCTCTGCGGTCTGCCGTACGTCGTGCGTGGACCGGACGTGACGGCGCCCCTGGTCGCCGAGCGACGCGCGCAGCGGAGCGTCGGACAGCAGCGCGGCGACGGCCTCCGCCAGTGCCTCGGCGTCCTGCGGCGGGACCAGACAGCGGGCCGCGAGCGTGGGCGGCAGGCTCTCGCGGGCGCCGTCCACGTCGGTGACCACGACGGGCCGCCCGCAGGCCAGCGCCTCCAGCGGGGCGAGGGCCATGCCTTCCCAGCGCGAGGGCAGGACCACCAGGTCGGCGGCCCGGTACCAGGGCACGGGGTCGGTCACGGCACCGGTGAAGTGCACGGAGGGGTGGGCCTGTCGGACCAGCGCGGCGCGGTCGGGGCCGTCGCCGACCAGCACCAGCCGGGCGTCCGGCACCGCGCGCAGGATGTGCTCCCAGGCCCGCAGCAGCACGTCCTGGCCCTTCTGCCGGCACAGCCGGCCGACGCAGACGACGAGCGGCACCGCCGGGTCGAGGCCGGGCAGCAGGGCGGCGCGGTCGCGGTCGGGTGCCGTGGGCACGGGGGAGGAGCCGGGTGCGGCGGGGGCTGCGGAGAAGCCGGGTGCGGCGGGGGCGGGGGGAAAGCCGGGTGTGGCGGGGGCGGGGGAGAAGCGGTCGAGGTCGATGCCGTTGGGGATCACGGCGTACGCGGCGCGCACCCCGGCGCTCGCTCCGGTCGTGCGCTCAGCCTCGCTGACGCACACCACCCGATCCGCCCACCGCGTCCCCCACCGCTCCCAGCGCAGCGCGAGGGCGGCGGCGGCCCCGCCGACGGCCTCGAACGACCAGGCGTGCGGCTGGAACACGGTGGGTATGCGCCCGCGCACGACGAGCCGGGCGGCGAGTCCCGCCTTGGCGCTGTGGGCGTGCACCAGTTCGGGCCGTACCTCGTCGATCAGCCGTGCGAGCCGCCGCACCTCACCGGCCAGCCCCGGACCCGGCGACCGCCCGGCCCGCCACTCGCGCACGTCGGCGCCCAGGTCCCGCAGGCCCGCGGCGAGTTCGCCGCCGGGACAGCCGGCCGTGACCTGCAGACCGGCCGCGAGCTGGGCCCGCACCAGGTCCCGTACGACCCGGGCGACCCCGCCGTCGACGGGTTGCGCGAGATGCAGGACCCGCGGCCGGAAGTCGGGTGCTGACTGGTGCATTTCGCGGGTTACCTCGCTCACGGGGGGCGCTCGGGGCATACGGGTGGGTACGCGTGTCATGCCCGCGCATCCACGGCGACGGAAGAGCGCGCCGGCCCACGACGCGTCCCGGCTGGGAAACGAGCCGGAAGCCCGGCTGGTCACCGCCGCGTCGCGGCCGCTGCGCGCGACGGTCATGGAGAAACCCGGACATATGTGCTGGAATCGTGAAGGTTTCTTTCTTGCGGGATCACTCCATTGGCGGCACAACCCCAAGGGGTGCCGTGCGTTGACACAGCGCTGGGCATTCCGCCCGGATGTTCGTGTCGATTTCAAGGAGCACCTCTCCATGTCGCGTATCGCGAAGGGTCTGGTCCTGACCTCCGCCGCCATCGCGGCCGTCGCCGGCGGTGCCGGTGTGGCTGCCGCCGACTCCGGCGCGCTCGGCACCGCCGCCGACTCGCCGGGTGTGGCGTCGGGCAACGTCGTCGAGGTTCCGGTCCACGTGCCGGTGAACGTCTGCGGCGACACCGTGGACGTCATCGGTCTGCTGAACCCGGCGTTCGGCAACCACTGCACCAACGACTGACGTCGGGACGCAGCCCTTCGGCCGGCCGTCCGCCCGCGTTTCGTCCGCGGGTGGACGGCCGGTTCAGGTCTCCCCCGGATGGTTCACTCCGGGTGGTCGAGCGGTTGCGGAACGTCATGGCAGGTTCAACGGTGGGCTCAGGCCCCTGCCCCACCGAAAGGAACCCCCATGCGTGTGCTGCCCCCGCGGCGTCTCGCGTCCACCACCCTCTGCGCCGCCCTCCTGGTCGGCGTCGCCGGCCCCGTCGCCGTCGCCGCGGACTCGGCCCGGGAGCGCACCCACGCCGGCTCCCACTCGGCGGTCCCCGGCGCCGATGCACTGCTCGCCCAGGTCAGGTCCCTGCGCAATGTCGACCCCGTGCTCAACCCGGTCGTCGACCTGCTCGACCAGTCCCTCCAGAAGGGCCGGCTGACCCCCGACCAGGCCCGGAAGCTCGGCGACGCGGCCAAGAAGGCCATCGCCGAGGCCGCCGCGGCAGCCCCGACGACGCCGGCGACGCCCACCACCCCGGCGACTCCCACGGCCCCGGCCACGCCCACCACTCCGGCGACTCCCGCGGCCCCGGCCACACCGAATACGGCCGCCTCCCCGAGTGTGTCGGCCTCTCCGAGCCAGCCCGCCGCCCCGTCGCTGCCGGCCAGCCCGAGCGTGGGTGCGCCGACCGTGCCCGCCGCACCGAGCACGCCCGCCGCCGCGGCCGCGCCCCTGCTGACCACGTTCGCCAAGAGTGACGTCAAGGTCCCCCAGGCCCGCGACCTCACCGGCGACCTGCAGAACGCGATCGACGCGCTGCTCCAGGCCGTCACCTCCAACGTCGACGCGGTGCTCGCCACCGTCACCGGAGCCGTGAGCGACCTGATCGACCTGATCACCTCGACCCTCGACGGCCTGCCCCTGCCCCTGCCCCTGCCCCTGCCCGTGCCGCTGCCCAGCCTGCCGGCGGAGCCGGCGCTGCCCACCGGGTGATCCGCGCGACTCCCGCTGCCTCGGCCGTCGTGTCCGCCGTATCCGTCGGGCACGACGGCCGAGCGCTGTTCACCGGCGGGAAGGGGATCTCATATGTCTTCTCGGTGCGGAGTTTCCGGCCCGTAGGGCTCTCGTTAGGCACGGCGTCAGAACTCCCTGGGGTGACCTGAGTTGCCGAAGAAAGGATCAGGATGAAGTCCCTGAAGGCTGCCGCTGTCGTTGCCGGTTCCGTGGCCCTCGCCGGCGTCGCCGCGCCCGCGTTCGCCGCCCACAGCACCGCCGACCTCACGCCCACCAGCCTCAACGGCGCCGTGAACACGCTCTCCAAGGGCGGCCTCACCCTGAACGACGTCATGCCGCTGCAGCACCAGTCGGACGCGCTCAACACCGAGAACAAGGACTCCGTGCTCAGCACCGTCAAGGGCGCCACCGGTGCCCTGAACCAGCGCAACCCCCTGCTCGGCGGCCTGCCCCTGCAGAGCTGAGGTTCGAGGCCCCTTCCCTCGATCGTGTGGAGCGGCCCCGGGCGCTGGTCCGTAAGAGTGAGAAGCCGCCGGGCCGCGCCACACCCCGTCGATAAGGTCGCGCGGTGACCTCAACCTCAGGCGAAGCCCGCCCCTTCCGCGCCGCCGCCCTCGGCACGCTCGTCGTCCTTCCCTGGAGCGGCGAGGCACCCGACGGCAGCGACATGCCCTACCTGCTGGCCTACTCCCTCGGGGACGCCGAGGGCGGTCCGGAGGCCACCGCCGCCGCGGTCGAGCAGCTGCTGGAGGGCAACGGCCTGCCGGTCGGCGGCGACCTGGTCGACGGCACCACCAAGCCGAGCCTGCCCGTCACCCTGCTCGTCGAGGCCGGCCAGGCCGTCCTCAACATGCCGCAGCTGGTCGCCCAGGCCGACGCGCCGCCGGAGTGGCTCGCCGCCGTCGCCCATCGCGGTCACGCCTACCTCGTCTTCACCACCCGTGCCTGGCCCGAGGGCGAGCCCGGCAAGCCCGTCGAGCCCGCCGCGCTGGCCGCCTTCGCCGGTGCGGACGAGACCCTGAAGGCCGCCGCGCACATCGTCCTGCCGGCCCGCAGCCTGCGCCGCTGATGCCCCGGACCCTGGCCGGCGGCAGGGGGTTCGGGCTGCTGCTGGTGATCACCGGGGCGGCCGGACTGCTCGCCTCCTGGGTCATCACCCTCGACAAGTTCAAGCTGCTGGAGAACCCGAACTTCGTCCCCGGGTGCAGTCTGAACCCGGTGGTGTCCTGCGGCAGCGTGATGAAGAGCGTCCAGGCCTCGGCCTTCGGGTTCCCCAACCCGATGCTGGGCCTGGTGGCCTACGGCATCGTCGTCTGCGTCGGCGTGAGCCTGCTGGCAGACGCCCGGTTCCCCGGCTGGTACTGGCTGTCGTTCGAGGCCGGGTGCCTGTTCGGCGTGGGGTTCTGCACCTGGCTGCAGTTCCAGTCGCTGTACCGGATCAACGCGCTGTGCCTGTGGTGCTGTCTGGCGTGGGTCGCCACGATCGTCATGTTCTGGTACGCCACCTCGCTCGTCGTCGGAAACGGCTTCCTGCCCGCCCCCGGATGGCTCAGGACCTTCTTCGCGGAGTTCACCTGGCTGCTTCCGCTCCTGCACGTCGGTGTCGTCGGAATGCTCGTACTGACGCGATGGTGGGACTTCTGGACCAGCTGATGAATGAACGAGCTGATGAATGAACAGCTGACGAGTGACCAGCTGATGAGTGACGAGCCGACAATTGCTGCACCCAGGCGAAATGTGCGCTGACGGCGTTTCCGGCTCGTTACGCGGTACGGACGTCGAACCCTCCGCATCCTGAAAGGGCCCGTACCTGCCATGAAGTCGACCACCCGAGGAACCCTTGCCGCAGTCGTCACGGGCGTCGCGGCCGTCGTAGGAGCCGCCGGCCCCGCCGCCGCGGTCGGTGCGGTCCCCGTCCCCGTGCCGCTGGAAGGCGTCTCCGACTCCCTGAACATGGAGGTGCCCAAGGCCGGTCTGGAGGTACCGCTGCTGACGCCGGGCGCCCCCGAGGCGCCGCGGTACGTCACCGGCCGGCTCCTGCCCGAGCGGGCGCTGCCCCAGCTGCCGGTGACCGGTGCCCTGCCCGGCGCGGACCTCAGGACACCCGTGCCGCACGTCCTCGGTGACGGCTTCGACCACGTCGGCGTGGGCACTCCCGCCTCCGACCTGCACACCCTCGGCCCCGGCCTGGCACTGGACGCCCCCCTGACCCAGCCCGACCCGGACAACTTCGGCCTCCCGGACCTCAAGCTTCCCCAGGCCGGCGTCGTCGCCCCGGCTCTGCGGACCGTCCCCGGCGCCGCCCTGGGCGCGGGCCCGGGCCTGTAGCCGGCGACACGAAGGCTGTCGTACCCACCGGATGGCTCTGTGCCGGTGACCCCGTCCGCGTCCCGACGGTTATCCGTACGGACATCTGATCCCGGACGAGGAGAGAGCGATGGTCGTGGGTGCCGATGGCGTAGCGGTGGGGGCGGAGCAGCAGGTCAGAGTGGGTGCGGGGAGAGTGACGCGGAGGGAGATGACGCGCGGGCTGCTGGCCTCGGCCGCTGCCCTGGCGCTGGCGCCGGTCGTCGCAGCCTCCCGCCCGGTCCCCTCGGCGGAGGGCCCCGAGGGCAGCTCCTTCGACGAGACCTACCGGGGCCGCCGCATCCTGGGCGTCCTGGTGCCGCTCGCCGGCCGCGCCACGCCCCAGAGCGAATGGCAGGTCACCGTCGACGGCCGCCCGCTGCACCTGATGCGCCGGGCCGACGGCACCTGGCTGAGCATGGTCGACCACTACAGCTCGTACCGCACCCCGCTGGAGGCGACCCGCGCCGCCGTCGACGAGATGGGCCCCGGCCAGCGGCTGCGCGACCTCGCCCCGGGCCCGGTCGGCGGGGTGCCGGGGACGGACCACCTGCACATGGGGAGTGCGCATGGCGTACGTGCGTAAGGACGTCAGCACGCTCACCGGCACCGAGCGCCGGCGGTTCGTGAACGCCCTGCTGGAGCTCAAACGGCGCGGTGAGTACGACGAGTTCGTCCGCCAGCACATCGAGTACTACACCGCCGACGGCGAGGACGGCCTGCGCACCGCCCACATGGCCCCCTCCTTCCTGCCCTGGCACCGCAGGTTCGTGCTGGAGCTGGAACGGGCGCTGCGCCGCGTGGACTCCGCGGTGACGGTGCCGTACTGGGACTGGACCCGGGACCGTACGACGACGTCCGTGCCCTGGACGAAGGACCTGCTCGGCGGCAACGGGCGGCGCTCCGACCGGCAGGTGATGACCGGACCGTTCGCCTACTCGGCGGGCCACTGGCCCATCAAGGAGGGGGTCACGGACGGCAGGTTCCTCACCCGGGACCTGGGCCGTTCCGCCGCCCCCATCGCGCTGCCCACCAAGAGCGAGCTGAAGTGGGCCCTCGACGACCCCGTCTACGACGTCCGGCCCTGGGACTCGACGGTCACCCGGGGCTTCCGCAACAAGCTGGAGGGCTGGGGGACCGGCAGCGGCAGCGTCTCCTGGCGCAACCACAACCGGGTGCACCGCTGGGTCGGCGGCGCGATGCTCGGCGGTGCCTCCGTCAACGACCCGGTGTTCTGGCTGCACCACTCCTTCCTGGACCTGCAGTGGTACCGGTGGCAGCGCGCCCACCGCAGCCCCCGCTATCTGCCCGCGGACCCGCCCGGACCCGCCGACCCGCAGCACCGGCGGATCGCCTCCCGGCACCAGAAGCTGCCGCCCTGGAACGTGACGCCGGACGGGCTGGAGGACATGAGCCGGATCTACCGGTACGCGTGAGCCGTGCGACGGCATGGAAAGAGCCCTGGCGCTCGAGGTGCCGGGGCTCTTCCCTGTGTGCCGGCTCAGTTGCCGTAGCCGCTGGGGGTGCCGGGGGTGCCGGGGGTGGTGGGGGTGGTGGGGGTGGTCGGCGTGGTCGGCGTGGTGGGGGTGGTCGGGGTGGTGGGGGTGGTCGGGGTGGTGCCCGGGTTGGCGCAGTTGTTGCCGAAGGCGGGGTTCAGCAGGGCGATGACGTCGACCGTGTTCCCGCACAGGTTCACGGGCACGTGGACGGGAACCTGGACCACGTTGCCGGACAGGACACCGGGCGAGTCGGCGGCCGCGCCCTGGGCACCTGCGTCGGCCAGGGCCAGACCGGCCCCGCTGATCACCACGGCACCGGTGCCGAGAGCGACGGCGGCTGCCTTCGCGATGCGAGACATCACGTTCTCCTTTTATTGCTCGGTGAGTGCGGTGGCAGGACCAGCCACCGCGCAGCCCCTTCAACGGCGCGGCCCGGGGCTGGTCACGGCGATCAGTGGGGGATCACTCTTTCCACAGGGCGTTGACGCGGGCCGGTGTTAATGAGGGGCGCCGGGTGCGGCCGTCCCCCTAACCTCCGGTCATGACCACCGACACCGGTGCCGACGTCGGCACCGACACGACCGAGCGGGCCCGGCAGCTGATCGGGCTGCTGGCCGAGAAGAGCCGGCTCCGCGCCCTCGCCGCCGTGGCACTGGGCGCGGACAGCCCCGAGCGGATCGCCGAGGTGGCCGGACTGTCGGCGAAGGACACGGCGCTGGCACTGCTGCGGCTGCGCGAACAGGGCGTGGTGACGGACGGCGCGCAGGGCGGACAGGCCGTCTCCTACGGCCTGTTCCGCGAGCTGGCCCGGCAGGAGCGGCCGACGCCACGGGCCGGGGACGGGACGGACGCCGTCCTGGACACCTTCGTACGGGACGGGCGCCTGGTGCGGCTGCCCGCCCAGTGGACCCGGAAGAAGCTGGTATTGCGGCACATCGCCGAGCGGACCTTCGAGCCGGGCGTCGAGTACCCGGAGCAGGTCGTGAACGAGCGCCTGCGGGCCTGGTGCGAGGACTCCGACGAGATCGACCATGTGACGCTCCGGCGTCATCTGGTGGACCTCCACCATCTGCACCGGAGCGAAGGGATCTACCGGCGTCCGGAGGCCGATTGACGGAACGTCAAGCGGAGTTGCCCGTTGCCCGCATCGGTCCGGCCGCCGTGTGGCGCGGCCTCAGGGCAGCCGTCGTACCGGGGAACCCGTGAGGTAGGCCTGGATGTCCTCCACCGCCTGACCGTAGTACGTCGCGTAGTTGGCCCGGGACACATAGCCGAGGTGGGGCGTGGCGAGGAGGCGGGGTGCGGTGCGCATCGGGTGGTCCGCGGGCAGTGGCTCGACGTCGAAGACGTCGACACCGGCGCCCGCGATCCGTCCCTCGTGGAGCGCGGCCAGCAGGGCGTCCTGGTCCACGATCGCCGCGCGGGAGGTGTTGACCAAGTAGGCGGTCGGCTTCATCAGGGCCAGTTCGGCGGCGCCGACGAGGCCCCGGGTGCGGTCGCCGAGGGCCAGGTGGACGGAGACGAAGTCGGCGGTGGCCAGCAGGTCCTCCTTGGAGGCGGCGAGTTCCACGCCCACCTCCGCGGCCCGTTCCTCGGTCAGGTTCTGGCTCCAGGCAGCGACCCGCATGCCGAAGGCGAGCCCGACCTGCGCCACCCGGCCGCCGATCTTCCCCAGTCCGAGCAGACCGAGCCGGCGGCCGTGCAGGTCGGCGCCGACGGTGGACTGCCAGGGCCCGCCGGAGCGCAGCGTCCCGCTCTCCTCGACGATCCCGCGGGCCAGGCCCAGCAGCAGGGCCCAGGTCAGCTCCACGGGAGGCGTCGACGCACTCGCCGTACCGCACACGGTGACGCCGTGCGCCTCGGCGGCGGCGTAGTCGATGACGCTGTTGCGCATCCCCGAGGCGACGAGCAGCCGCAGCCGCGGCAGACGGGCGATCAGCGAGCCGGGGAACGGGACGCGTTCGCGCAGGGTGACGACGATGTCGTAGTCGGCGAGTGCCGTGGCAAGGGCGTCCTCGCCGTCGAGGTGCTCATGCAGTGCGACGACCTCCACCTGACCCTCGATCACCGACCAGTCGGCCGACTCGGTGGCCACACCCTGAAAGTCGTCCAGGACCGCGCAGCGAAGTCGCACGTCGTCCCTCCCTTCCCCGCGGCGACTGTACCGGCAGGTCCGGAGCCGGAGCCGGGCGCCCTACACCAGCCAAACGGAACGTGAACTGTTTCTTTCCGCCTGGTGTACAACTCTTCACCCTCTTCTTACGTCGAACTGGTGAACAGCGGCGTTTGCCCCACCACGCGCCTGCCATCCGGGAAGAGGAATCCTGCTCATGATGATCCGTCGGTTGTGTGGTGTCCTGCGCGTGCGCGGGGCGGCCGACCTGCTCCTCGTACTCCTGCTCGGTGCCGGCTTCGCCGCGCTGCCCGTCTTCGCGCTGCTGCCGTCCCTGTGGGGCTTCGCCGCGGCGTCGGCGGTGACGTATCTCGCGGACGAGGTGCTGCATTCCAGGGCTCCGGGCTTCGTGCGCAGGCTGGCGACACTGCAGCTCACCCGCCCGCTGCGGTTCGCCGTCCGCACGGTGATGCTGCTCGCGCTGGCCAGCCGGATGGACGCGCCGGACGAGGTGCTGGTCGCCGCGCTCGCCGTCTTCAGCGCCCACTTCGCGATGATGATGCTGTACACGGCGGTGCATCACGCGATCCGCCGGCGCCGGGTGCTGCCACTGGTCGTGCGCAACCTCGACATGAGCGGGCTGCCCGTCCCGAAGCAGCCGCCCGCCGTCCTCTACCGGCGCTTCCTGCGCAAGCTCCTCCACCTGGACCTGCCGGCCCACGCCGGCCTCCTCGCCGCGCTGGCCGCCGGGACCTGGGGACCTGCGTACATAGGCTTCGCGCTCACCGTCGGTGTCACCGTGGCGGGCGTCCTCGCGCTGCTGGGCCAGTACCGCAGGGTCCGCCGGATGCCCGCCCGGGACGAGGTGTTCGCCGAGGTCAACCGCCAACTCGCCGGATACCGCCCCGAGGTGGCGCTGTACTTCAGCTTCGCCTCCGTCTCCCGGGACTTCATGTACCAGGTCAACATGTGGATCGAGACGCTGGAGCAGCTCGACCTGCGCCCGGTCATCATCCTTCGGGAGCGTGCCTCGTTCCGCTATCTCAGCCGCACCTGGATCCCGGTGGTCTGCGTCCCCAAGGCCGACGACCTGGCCGAACTGGAGCTGTCCGGCGTCCGGGTCGTCCTCTACCCGGGCAACGCGGGCAAGAACGTGCACATGCTGCGGGTGGCCGAGGCCAAGCACGTCTTCATCGGCCACGGCGACAGCGACAAGCTCGCCAGCAGCAACCGGGTCAGCAAGGTGTACGACGAGATCTGGGTGGCCGGCCGCGCGGGCCGCGACCGCTACCAGCGCGTCCGGCACGCCATCAGCGACAGCGCCATCGTCGAGGTGGGCCGCCCGCAGCTCTCCCCGATCCGCCTGCACGCCGAGCACACGCCCGGCCCGCTCCCCGTCGTCCTCTACGCGCCCACCTGGGAGGGCTGGAGCGACGACGACTGCCACACCTCGCTGATCCCGATGGGCGTGCCCCTGATCGAACAGCTCCTCTCGCAGGACGTCCGGGTCATCTACAAGCCGCACCCGCTCACCGGCAAGCGCTCCGCCGAGGCGGCCGCGGCCGACAAGGCGATCCGCGAGCTGCTGCGGGCCGACAACGAGCAGCGCGGCGCCGCGGAGGCGGAGGCCGCGGTCGCCGCCGCGAAGCCCCGGCTGCAGGAGATACAGGCCCGCCTCGACGAACTGGCCGGCCGGATCGGCGGCGACGACGCCGAGCAGCTGCGCGAGGCCCGGGTGCCCGACCGCGCGGGGGCGGCCGAGTGGCAGGAGCTGCGCGCCGAGTGGCACCGGATCTTCTGGGAGAGCCGGGGCCCGGTCCGCCACAACGTGATCCTCAAGCAACTGCCCGCCCTCTACGAGTGCTTCAACCAGGCGGACATCCTCATCAGCGACGTCTCCTCGGTCGTCGCCGACTTCGTGGCCAGCCTCAAGCCGTACGTCCTCACCAATGCCCACGACCTGCCCGACAACGAGTTCCGGGCCGCCTACACCACCGCGGGCGGCGCCTACCTCCTCGACCGCGAGTGCACCCGCCTCCCGGAGATCCTGAACGCGGTACGGGCGCCGTACACCGACCCGATGACTCTCGACCGCCGCACCCTCAAGGAATACGTCCTCGGCCCGGACCACCCAACCTCCATGGAGCGCTTCAACGCGGCGGCGAACGCACTGGCGGCGCTGGCGGCGGCGGAACGCACGGAAGGGGACGAGGGGGACACGGAACTGGCGGCCTGAGTGGAGGCCCAGCCGTATTCGAGACGTCCCCGGGGCGCTCACCGCGTCGCACACGAGGCCGTCGGTGACGGCCGGCAGCAGCCGCGCCTCGACCTCCGGGTCGGGCCGCGGCCCCGGTGCGCCACGGGCACCGCGCTCAGCACCTGCCGCAGCTCGGCATGGGTCGCGGCCACGGCCCGATAGCCTGGCGATCATGGCGGATTGGGAGATACGGCCGGCGTCGATGGCGGACCTCGAGCCGCTGGCCGAGCTGCGGGCCGTGGTGATGCGGGCGGATCTGGAGCGGCTCGGGCGCTACGACGAGCGGCGGGTGCGGCAACGGCTGCGGGACAGATTCACGCCGGCGCACACCTGGGTGATCGAGGCGGGCGGCGTGTTCGCCGGCTGCGTCGCGCTGCGCCCGGCCGAGGACGCCCACTGGCTGGAACACTTCTACCTGGCCCCGCACCTGCAGGGCAGCGGCATCGGCGGGGCCGTACTCCGTGAGCTGCTGGAGCGGTGCGACCGTGACCGCACCCTGGTCCGGCTGCAGGTGCTGCAGGGCAGCCCGGCCCGGCGGCTGTACGAGCGGCACGGCTTCACCCTCGAGACCGAGGACTCGGTCGACGTGTTCATGCTCCGCGAGCCGGCCCCGGCCGCGTCCTGACCCTCCTGGGCGCCCCTGAGCATCCTGAGCTGCGAAAAGCGTCGGCACCGGGGTCGCTCAGTGGCAGCTGAACGACTTGTTGGTGAGACTCGTGCTCAATGTGCAGGTCTGACCGCGCACCGAACCGTCCGTCCGGTGGAAGGTCAGGTCCCAGGTCCCGTTGTTGTGGTGGAGTTGCCCGTAGCCGAAGACTCCCCCGAGGCGTGGCGGAGTGGCCGTGGGAGCCTCTTCCTGGGTGCGCGCATTGTGGACGGTCTGCCCTGGCGTGCCGATTTGCTGTCTCATGGCGTTGCTGTCGATCGGGCCGTCGTCCAGCGGTCCGCCCGAGGAGCCCACGGTCAGCTGGGGCGGGCGGCGGGTGTTGAAATCGAGCATCTGGTAGAGATGGATGTGCCCCGACAGCGCCAGGCGCACATTGTTCGCCAGCCGACCCAGAGAGGTGTGGGCCACGGCGTCGTCGAGGACATGAGTCGCCCATTCCACCGCGCCCTGAGCTTGACCGGCGGCTTTCACCATCCAGACCGGCTTGTGCGTGACCACGAAGAAGTCCTCGGAAGAACGCTGCTGCGCAGCCTGGTTCACGATGTCGAACTGCCGGGCGTAGGTGTTCACCTGCGCCGTGCCGCTGTCGTCGGCGGACGACGAGTCCACGGAGACGAGGTTCAGGGTGCCGGCGCGGATCGTCGCGGGCGGCGGGAAACGGCTGCACGATCCGTTACGGAGTTCGTCGGCGAGGTAGCGGAACCACGCGTCGCCGGCGCCCCCTGGCTGCGTGCAGTCTTCGTGGTTGCCCCGAGTCAACGCGACGGGCGCTGCGGCCAGTAGCGCTTCGGCGGGCCTGAAGAAGTCGGCCACGACACAGGCCCAGCTGCTCGCGTCGGTGCGCATCGTGCAGCCCGGGTTCCTCGCCTTGTCGTCCGCCCTGCCGGGGTCGTTGCGGTAGAGGTAGTCACCGGTGTGGATCACGAGATCCGGCGCCGCGCGGGCGACGCTGTCCGCGATCGGCTTGAAGGGCCAGGCGGTCGCACAGTGCTGTGCCGGGTCTGCCGGGTTCACCGGGAGCTCGCAGCCGGTGTCGCCGATGACATCGATCGTGCCGGGACGTGTGGTCGTGGTCCACGTCGGCAGGGGCAGGTGGCCGCCCGTGGGATGGAGCGTGGCCGCCTGGACCGTCCCCGGCAGAAGGTGCGCGTTGGAGGCCCCGAGGGGCACCGGCGTCTGACTTCCCGACTCGCAGACCGTGGTGGGGAAGTGCGCCCCGACGGGGGTGCTCACCCGCTGCAGGGGGACCGTCATCTGCGTCCCCAAGGTGTAGCGCACGCTGGGACACGTCTGACTCGTGTCGGTGGACACGTAACGGATCTGGGTGCCATGGCTGGTCAGTTGGGTCCACGCCCAGGCCTCGCCACTGGACCCCGTGCCGGGGGGAGGGGTGGGTCTGGGGGGAGGCGTGCGCCCGGGTGGCGGTGGCCCTGCACCGTCCGGCGCCCGTGGGGGAGTCGTCGTGGCCGAGACCGCCGTGGCCGAGACCGCCGTGGCCGAAACCGCGGTGACCAGCACGCTCGCCACGGCGAGGGCGACGATCCGATGCTTCATGTTCTGGTTCCTCCGTCGCACTGTCCTGGGCGCTGACACCTCTCGTCACCGAGGGTCACACCGGGAATCGTCACCGACGCCTTCGAGCTGTGCACCAGCACGAGGACAAACGGGTTAGGCCTGGCACCGGCCGCATACACCTCGGTCGTCCTTTTGGCACGTCACGAGATCCAGTGACGTGTCCCGGGGACGGCCGGCTGTGCCAATGGAGGGCAACGCACGGGCGGACCGGCCGCCCGGCGGTGTGAGAGGAGGACAGCCATGACTGCCCTGAACGGACTGCGCAGGATCATGCTGGTCGCCGTCACGAGTGTCGCGGCGCTGATCGGCGCCGGATCGGCCTTCGCGGCGACCGGGACCAGTGCATCGGTCCCCGACCCCTCAAAGGCCAGGGTCGCGCACAACAGCTACGTGAGGAGCGTGCTCGGCGGTACGAGCTCGCACGCGATGTACTACTACAACGTGGGCGGGTGATCCCATGGCGGCGGCTTCCGGCCGGCTCTGCCCTGAGGCGTCCGGGTTCGGGAACAGGCTTGCCTTCGGGCGGGACGCCCTGGGTTTTCTGCTCCGGCAGCGGGAGTGCGGGGACCTGGTCCGCTTCGACGACAGTCTGTACATCGTCAACTCGCCGGTCCTGGTGGAGCACGTGCTGAAGAACACCAACGGCACCTACGCCATCACCAAGGACCTCTTGGGTGAGGAGACCGACGGAAGCCGCGCCTCGGCGGATCTGGCCCGGTGGATGCAGGCCCGTCGGCTCGCCGGGCGGGGACTGAACCGCGGTGGTCTACGGGCCGCCGGAGACGGGATGGCCGCTGTGGTGGCCCGGCACGCCGAGGGCTGGCGGGCCACCGGCAGGATCGAGGCGACAGCAGCACTGGAGGAACTCAGCGCCCGGCTGATCGCCGAGTTCTGTCTGGGGCCCGAGCCCGGCAGGGTGCCCGAACTCGTGGCCCGGCTCCAGGACGCACGGCTGCCCGCCGCCGTCGCAGGAACCGGCCGGGTCTCCTTCCTCCGCAGACGGCGGCTGCGGCAGGCGGCACGCGACCTGGCGGCGGAGGTGTCACGCCTGGTCGCGGCACGTGACCCGGGAAGGGCGGGGGCGACCCAGGTGGGCGGCGCGACCCCGGTGGTCGCCGATCTGCTGATCGAGGCGTGCACCGACGGCGCCCTCACCTTCGACGGCGCGGTCAGTGTCGTCGTCGCCAACCTGTTCGCCGCGCACGAGACCACCGCCGCCGCACTGGCCTGGCTGTTTCTGCTGCTGGAGCGGCAGCCGCGGCTGCACGGGCGCGTGGTGGACGAGGTCGACCGGGAGCTGGGCGGGCGGCTGCCCACGGCGGCCGATCTGCCGCGGCTGCGGGTCACCGAGGCGGTGGTGAAGGAGACGCTGCGGATGTATCCACCGCTGTGGTACTTGGAGCGGGTCCTGGAGGAGCCGGACGTCCTCGACGGGGTTGCGCTGCTGCCGGGACAACGAGTCGCGGTCAGTCCCTTCGCGCTGCACCGGGATCCGGCGCTCTACGACGAGCCGTTGGCCTTCCACCCGGACCGCTGGATCGACCGCGCCGCGTCCCCGCGGGTGCCCGGATACACGTATGTGCCGTTCGGCGGTGGGCCGCGCATGTGTCTGGGTGCGCACTTCGGGACAGTCGCGATGGTCATCGCCACCGCCACGGTCCTCAGCCGCTACCGGCTCTCTCCGGCGCCGGACTGCACGCCCGTGTTCCACACCCGCACCATCCTGCAACCCAAGGGGCTGGTCCTGGACGTCACCGACCGCTGGACACCCATCCGCCCATGGCGGAACCGTGCATGCCGTGTTTGATGTCGTGCTGTGTCGTGGACACAGCCAAGCCGAGAGCCGACTCCTGTCTCCCCTGGGCGGTCTCCGCACTGTTCGGAGCCGCTATGGGCTGCGTCGCCTGGTCGCTGACCGTCTGGGCGCGCGCGTACTGCGACGCGGGTTACGACGCCGGCGGACGCCTGGAACTCAACTTCTTGCTCCCACTGGTCGTAGGAGCCGAAGCGCTCGTCGGGCTCGTGGCGTGGGCCGCCGGCCGACACCTGGTGCTTCGCGCGCCGACGGCGGTACGCGTCTCACTGCCGACGCTGGCGGTGGTTGGTGCGACGGTGGGACTGGCATGGTGGCTCTTCGCGACCCGAGGGACGCTGGACGGCTATCCAGGCGACTCCGGCCTCTGCCCCGTGAGCAATGTCCCGCCACAGTGGCCTGACTGGATCCCCGCCTGATCAGCCACAACCGACCTGCGGCGGCTGCGACCTGCGGCCGCACAACGGTGAGCATCGCATGAGGAGTTCGCCCCGGGGCCGGACCGCGTCCGCGTCCTACCTGTCGTGTTCGTCAGCCGTCTTCGAAGACGAAGAGCGGTTTGGCGCCGTGCGCGGGTGCTTCGGCGAACGCGATGGCTTCAGTGAAGTGTTCGAGCGGGAAAGGCCGGCCTTGGGGGATGCTCAGCACTTCATCAGCGACGAGACTTCGCACCTCGGACAGTGCGCGCAGCGCATCCGCAGGTGAAGCAGTGCCGAACCAGCGGTTCAACCAGAAGCCACGGACTGTTTTGGTCTCGTAGATGACCGAGCGTGCCTGCAGCGGGATCGTCAGCGCTGCCGGGTCGGTCTGCCGATGGGTGGAGAGAGCGCCGTAGACCACGACCTCTCCTCCCGGAGCCAATGCCTGGGACACCTGGGCACCCACGTCGCCCGCGACACAATCGGCGGCCTTGCGCACACCGGCCGGCCCTGCGAGCTCAGCCACACGCTGCAACACGTCCTCGTCCTCAGTGCAGATGACCTCGTCACCACCGAGCGCTTTGATCTCCTCAACGGCAGCGCGCCGCCGCACGACATTGATCGTGCGCATCCCCAGATGTCTGGCCAGCTGAATGACGAGCCGGCCGACGGTGGAGCCCGCGGCCGTCTGCAACAACCACTCACCGGGCTGTACGTCGAGTTCGCGAGTCACCAGGAGCAGCGCGGTCAACGGGTTGACGGCGAGTTGACAGGCGCTGGAGTCGCTCAGACGGTCGCCGACCGGCAGGAGCCTTCGTGCATCGGCGACCAGGTATTCCTGCCAAGTACCGGCCACCTGCGGCCCGGGTACCGCCGGGACGGCAACGGCCACCACGCGCTCGCCGATCTTCAGTCCCTCGGTGTCCGGGCCCAGGGCCTCAATACGGCCCACGCATTCCATGTGACCCCCGACAGCGGGGAACTCGGGAGAGAAACCGTAGCGGCCCCGCAGCACATGCAGATCACTGGCGTGAATCGGAGTCGCCTTCACGCGGATCAACGCCTGGCCGGCCTCTGGCGTGGGAACAGGCCGGGATTCCAGCCGCAGGACATCGGTCGGCTCGCCCACCATTCCGGCTACGAGCGCGCGCATGGATCGTGGCATGAGTGACCTCGTCTCTCAGCGCCCGACGAACTCGGCGGGCGCTCTGGACAGGACCAATGCCGGCGCCGGCGTCCCCTCTGGGCCTTCACCGACTCGCCCAGCATGATCATGTGAGCGCGCATGCCCTGCGAAGCCCGCCGCACGCACCGCACCCGAGAGCCCCTGGTGTCCCCGACATCACGCTAAGCGCCACCGACAGGCCCTGCAATCCAGCGTCCGACCGCCCCAGCCACAGAGGAGTCCCCCACTTCACTGCTCTCTTCCCCCTGCTTGCGTCACGTGGCCGGAGGGCCGAAGACCGTTCCTTGCGTCTTCGGCCCTCCGGCGGGGTGCGACGGCTGTGCCGGCTACGACGACGGGTGGCAGAGGGTGTGGTCGGCCTCTGCGTCACGGCACAGCCTCCAAGGCGGGCTAGCGGTGGCCGAAGTAACGGTCGTGATCCCGGTGCCGGTCGCTGTACCAGCCGTGGTGCCGGCCCTGGTCCCGGTCCCAGCCCCGGTCCCAGCCCCGGTCTCCGTCCCAGCCCCGGCTCCGGTCCCAGCCTCGGTGCCCGTCCCAGCCTCGGTCCCCGTCCCAGCCCCGGCCCCGGTCCCAGCCCCGGTCGCCGAAGTGATCGTCGTGGTGGTGGCCGCTCCGGTAACTGTGCGAGTAGCTCATCCCGTTGTCGCGGTCATGGTCGCCTCCGGCTGCCAGGGCGGGCATGGCGGCCGCGCCGATGAGGGCGCCCGAAGCCACAAAGGTGGCGATCAGGCGGACCGTCGTACGAGAAACAGACATGAATCTGTCACCTCACGTTCGTGCATACCGACCCTGGTCGGGGCCGGGCGTGCAATCCGGAATTCCCGGCTCGGTGCCGAGGTCCCACACTGTGGCCCTCCACGGCGACACCAGGTCCACGAAAGGATTCGCGTTACAAAGAGCGGATATGTCCGTAACTCTCCCTTGTATGGACCATCGGTACCGGGGGAGGGGTCCGGGTGCCGGGCTGTCCCGGCTCCGAATCATGCTGCGAGCAGGAAAGAGAGCAACTGGCGGTCCGTGACGCGCTCGGCGGTCTCGCCGCCTCAACTCCTTCGAACGGCCCAATGGCTTCCGTAACGACGGGGGGCCTCTGTTCGGGGGACCCGCCGCGGTCGGCGGCGATCCGGTCGATCGGTGGCGGGGTGCCGCCCCCCGCCAGGACTCGAACCTGCGGCCAGGCGCTTAGAGGGCGCCTTCGACACGAGCCATTCTCATCGTGCTGGCGGTGGGGTGGTGCATGCGGATGAATTTCACCTGAGGCGCGATCCAGATTTTTCGGAGTTCGGCGATCTGCGGATGTCGAGAACGTGCCACCGGCTCCGTCCCGGGGACATCAGCGGCCACCATCGGCCGCACGAGGAAGAAGGAGAAACCGGCATGGCGATTCAGCGGATGGACAACGTCGGCATCGTCGTCGAGGACATGGACGCCGCCATCGCGTTCTTCGTGGAACTCGGTATGGAGCTGGAGGGCAGGGCGGAGGTCGAGGGCCTTTTCGCCGACCGGTGCACCGGACTCGACGGCGTCCGCTGTGACATCGCGATGCTCCGGACCCCGGACGGTCACAGCCGGCTCGAGCTGGCGAAGTACCGCAGCCCCGCGGCGATCGGCGCCGGGCCGCGCAACCGGCCGCACAACATTCTGGGCACGCACCGCGTCATGTTCGCCGTCGACGACATCGAGGACACCGTTGCCCGCCTGCGCCCTCATGGCGCCGAACTCGTCGGCGAGATCGCCCGGTTCGAGGACAGCTATCTGCTCTGCTACCTCCGCGGCCCGGAGGGCATCATCGTCGGACTGGCCGAGCAATTGGGCTGAGAAGGAGGAACCGAATCATGCAGCCGAACGAAAGGCATGAGACGGACCTCGGAGCGAGGTGGGGCGGCGATCACTAGTGTGACCTGCGCGTTCCCTGTTCTGAGCGCGCATATGAGTCGCCTTCCGTCGTGACTCCTCACGTGCGGGTCGTTGCGCAGTTGCCTGCCGCCTCGTGATGAGGGCGTTTCACCGCTCGACGTTGGTGCCCATCGGGCACGTGAAAGTCAGAGGAGGCGCCAAGTCCAGCACCACGGAGTCCAGTGGCCGGCGGGCCTCTCCTCGCGCCCTGCCACGCGCTTGATGACCACTTGCTGATCCGTGAGGACGTGCACCTGGTCGCCGGGGGTGAGCATCAAGGGGTGGTCGAGCACGTAGATCGCATCTGGATCGAACCGCAGCTCGTTCAGAAGGATTGCCCTTTCGGCTGTCACCGGCTCACCCTGCAACCTCATGGAGACAGGATGGCGCATCCGAGTCGGGTGGGCACCGCCTTGTGAGTTCGGTCCACGTCCGTAGCCACCCGGTGGCCGTGGGCAGGCAAGGGGACTGGGAGAGCCGGACCGAGGCCAAGGTGCCGGCCCCGGCGGAAAATCTGGCACGAGAGTGGCACGCGAGGGGCCGTCTGCTCCTGACAAGTGGGTCTACTGATCACCGGCCGAGCCAGTCCGCCGTCGCGACCTCATTCAGCGTCCTTCTTCCCGGCCCGGGCCTCGGCGTTCCTGCGTTCCCGGCCGCGGTGGACGGCGCCCACGACGACCTTGATGGCAAGGCCGAAGATGATCAGATCGGTGAGCATCTGCACGGTGACCACCAGCCGCGCCACATCGGACTTGGGCGTGATGTCGCCGAATCCGACGGTGGAGAACACAGTGACGGTGAAATACAAGCTCTCCGTATGGGAGAGATACCCGCCGAAGCTACCGGACGACTGCGCGGCCAGCGTGACATAGGTGGCCGCGAACAGCAGCAGGAAGAACGGGATGCTGCGGGCCAGCGTCTCGACGGCCCGCATGCCCGGATGGGGGGCACGGAGGATCGAGCGGACCTGGCCGACGATCAGGACGACGAATACCGCCAGGCCGACGAGGAGCACCGTGACGGAGGTAGCCGTGGCGAAGCGGTCCAGAGGCAGCAGGTAGTACAGGGCCACCAGTGCGGCGACCGAGCCGACCACACGCAGCGTGCTCCAGACGATCTCGCGGGACGAGGGCCGGGCCTTGGCCTGGTCCCGGCGTGCCGACCCGTTCTGCGCGGTCATGACGCCCGACGCATCTTCGCGTTCGCGGCGCGGACGGACACGCCGCGCTCATGCCGCTTGCTCCCCCTGGCGCCACGCGAATGTGCCGCGTGCTCGTCTCGTGAATCGCCCCGAGCGTCGTGTGTCGTCCGCATGGTGCGCCCTCCTGGCGGTGATCACCGGGATCGGTGATCAGCTGGAGCCCCTCACGCGGCAGTAAGACATGCGTTCGGGGGTGCGGTTCCCTATCAACTGTGGCACCGCTCCCCTGGCCCGATGTAGGGCCGGAAGATCCCGGTGGTGAGAGACAGTGGCGTGCTCGTGCTGCTGGCAACCTACGCCCGGTGCGTGGAGGGGCAGCTGCCTGATGTGAAGCGGCGGCTCGAAGCTGCCGGAGATCTTCCCGAGCTGCCGGACATCGGCTGACTCTCGCGGGCGAGAACTTCGACACGTATTCGACACGGCCACCCGCGAAAACCCGGTGACAGCCGGACGGCCCCGGAGCCTTCCCCTGATCGTCGGGGGAATGCCCGGGGTCTTGTCGTGTCTAGCGAAACGTGCCCTGAACAGCAAAAAGCCCTCCCGAGCGGGAGGGCGAGGGGTGGCGCCCCCGGCAGGACTCGAACCTGCGGCCAAGCGCTTAGAAGGCGCCTGCTCTATCCACTGAGCTACGGGGGCCTGGTGCGGGACAAGGATAAAGCTCCCCGTTCCTTGACCCGGTTGCTTCGCCTCCGTGGCTCGATGTGGAGGTTCGGTGAAGCGGTCCTGATAATCGCAGGCAGGTACGAATCGTGCACCGCTTTTGGCCCCTGACGCACAGGGTGTTGTGCACTCGTTATGCCTGGACTGTGCCCGTGTCCCAGTCATCCCTTACATCCGATGTGTTCCATCGGCGCGCTGAGATGTCCATATGCTTCAGAATTCCCCTAAAATTGGGCATTCTTCGCATGTGGTGACCTTGGACGTAGGGCCTCAGCTGCTCGACACACTCTCCGCGCTGCGCGACCGTGTCGACGCCGCACGCTTTCCGCTGCCCCTGGCCGGGGCCCCACGCGCGCGTGCGAACCGCGAAGAACTACTGGCGCAGCTAGACGACTATCTGCTGCCCCGGCTGCGGGAACCCGAGGCGCCCCTGCTGGCCGTCGTCGGCGGCTCCACGGGGGCGGGCAAGTCGACCCTCGTGAACTCCCTTGTGGGGCGCCGGGTCAGCGAGGCGGGCGTGCTGCGGCCGACGACCCGCACACCGGTGCTGGTCTGTCATCCGGAGGACCATCACTGGTTCAGCAGCATGCGTGTCCTCCCCCACCTCACCCGCGTGTGGGTGCCGGACCAGGAGGCGGGTGACGACCTCCTGCTCTCCGGCGAGAACCGCGCGCGCGTGCTGCGCGTGGAGACCGCCGACACCCTCCCGCGCGGGCTCGCCCTGCTCGACGCGCCCGACATCGACTCCCTGATCGCCGACAACCGTGTCCTGGCCGCCCAGCTGATCTGCGCCGCAGACGTCTGGGTCATGGTCACCACCGCCGCCCGCTACGCCGACGCCGTCCCTTGGCATCTGCTGCGCACCGCCAAGGAGTACGACGCCACCCTGGTGACCGTCCTCGACCGCGTGCCCCACCAGGTCGTCTCCGAGGTCTCCCGTCAGTACGGCGCCCTGCTGACCAAGGCCGGCCTGGGCGACGTACCCCGCTTCACCGTGCCGGAGCTGCCGGAGTCGGCCTGGGGCGGCGGCCTGCTCCCGGCCACCGCCGTGGCAGCCCTGCGGACCTGGCTCGTCCACCACGCCCAGGACGCCACGGCCCGCCAGCGTGTCGTGGCCCGTACGGCGTACGGCCTCCTCGACTCGCTGAAGTCGCGCCTGCCCGAGCTGGCCAGTGCCGCCGCCGCCCAGTACGCGGCCGCCCTCCGGCTCACCTCCGCCGTCGAGACCGCGTACGACAGCGAGCAGGCGCGGGTGCGCGGCCGGCTGCAGTCCGGGGCCGTGCTCGCCGGGGACGCCCTCAAGCGCTGGCGCGCCTTCCCTCTCGACTGCACTCCCGGTGAGCTGCTGGACTCCCTCGTGGAGAGCCTGGCCGCGCTCCTCCTGTGCTCCGTCACCGCCGCCGACGAGCGCGTCGACGAGGCCTGGCGGCGCGAGCCCGCCGCGGGCGCCGCCGGGCTCGCAGGCCGGGATCCCTCCCTGGAGAACGCCGAGCACCGCATCGGACTCGCCGTACGGCGCTGGCGGCGCGAGTTGGAGGAGTACGCCGAGGACGAGGTACGGGAACTCGAACGCAGCATCGCGCCCGACGCCGAGATCGTCGCCGCCCTGGTCGCCACCGCGCTGCTGGGCGGGCGCCGGGCGCGCAACGCGGGCGAGAGGCTCGCCGAGCGGATCAGCGCCCACGGCGCGCTGCGGCTGCGCGACCGGGCCGGACGCCTGCTGACCGAACACGTCGACCGCGTCATGCACGCCGAACGCGAGCGGCGCCTCGCCCCGCTCGACGCCCTGGACGTCCAGGCCGAGCCCCAGGCCGAACTCATCGCCGCGCTGTCCGTACTGCAGAAGGAGAGGTGACCGGTGACCGCCGTCACTGACCACGACCACACGGACCACATGGATCACATGGAACGCATGGAACACGCGGAGGGGGCCGGGGGAGTGGAGCCCGGCCTCGGGGGCAAGGGCGAGCTGGGCGACAGCCTCCCGTCGGCGGGCGGCGGTTCCGGGGACGGCCTTCCGGGACAGGGCGGCACGGCTCCGGAGGGGCACAGTGCCGAGGCGGGTGCCGGCACGGACGCCGAAGCCAAGACCGAGGCCGAGTCCGGGGCCGGGGGCGATGCAGGGGCCGCGGAACGGGACGCCGAGACGGACCGCGGGCTGCACGCGCGCGTACCCGAGAAGCGTACGGAGAGCGACCCGCACGTGCGCGTACCGGAGAAGCGCAAGGAAAGTGAGCCCCCCGCGCGCGTACCCGAGCCGAACGGGGACGGGGAGCCGCACGCGCGCGTGAAGACCCCCGAAGCCGATGCCGGCAGTGGGCCGCGCACCCGCCCCAAGGGCGGCGGCACGCCCGACCCGGACCCCGGCCAAGCCTCCGACGCGGACCGCGACTCCGACCCCGACTCCGAATCCGAGGGCGCCTGGGACGACGGGCTCATCGCCCGGCGCGTGACGGAGAGCACCGCCGCCGCCCTCGCCGGCGAGCGTGCCTCCGTACTGGACACCCCCTCGCGCAACGCGAGCAGTCACATCCCCGCGCCCCTGGCCTACGACGGCCCCCTGCGCTCCCGTCTCGACGCCCTGCGCGAACTCGTCGGCCTCTCCCGCACCCGCCTGGACACCCGCACCCTCGCCGAGGCGGGCCGGGTGCTGGACGAGGCGACCGCCCGCCGCAAGCTCTCCGGGCGGCACACCGTCGTCGCCCTCGCGGGCGCCACCGGCAGCGGAAAGTCGCAGCTGTTCAACGCGCTTGCCGGAGTGGCCATTTCGGAGACCGGCGTTCGGCGCCCGACCACCGCGGCCCCGATCGCCTGCAGTTGGAGCGACGGCGCGGCGAGTCTCATCGACCGGCTCGGTATCCCGGGCCGGCTGCGCAGGCGCCCCGTGCAGAGCGCGGAGGCCGAGGGGCAGCTGCGCGGGCTGGTCCTGATCGACCTGCCCGACCACGACTCCGCGGCCGTGGAGCACCGTACGCAGGTCGACCGGATCCTGAAGCTGGTCGACGCGGTCATCTGGGTGGTCGACCCCGAGAAGTACGCGGACGCCGTGCTGCACGAGCGCTATCTGCGTCCCATGGCCGGCCACGCGGAGGTCATGTTCGTCGTCCTCAACCAGATCGACCGGCTGCCCGGGGAGGCCGCCGACCAGGTGCTGGACGATCTGCGCCGGCTGCTCGACGAGGACGGCGTCGCGCTCGGCGAGTACGGCGAACCGGGCGCCACCGTGCTCGCGCTGTCCGCGCTCACCGGCGACGGCATCATCGAACTGCGCGAGGCGCTCGGCGAGTTCGTGACGGAGCGCGGCGCGCCGGCCCGCCGGGTCGCGGCCGACGTGGACGCCGCGGCGGAGGAGCTGCGGCCCGTCTACGCCACCGGCCGGCGCGTCGGCCTCAGCGAGGAGCATCGGGAGGAGTTCGCCGCCCGGCTCGCGGCCGCCGTGGGCGCCACCGCGGCCGGCGAGGCCGCCGAACGCGCCTGGCTGCGCAACGCCAACCGCGCCTGCGGCACGCCCTGGCTGCGGCTGTGGCGCTGGTACCAGGACCGTGGCGGACCCACGACCGGCCGGGTCCGGGTGCGCGCCCAGACGGACGAGGAGGCCACGGCCCGCCAGCGGGTCGAACAGGCGGTCCGTACGGTCGCCGACCGGGCCTCGGCGGGGCTGCCGACGCCGTGGGCGGCGGCGGTGCGCGAGGCGGCCGCACGCGGCTCCCAGGGGCTGTCCGAGGCGCTGGACGAGCTGGCGGCGCGGGCCGGGATGCCGCCGGGACGGCCGCCGCGCCCGGGGTGGTGGCCGGTGGCCGTGCTGGTCCAGGCGGTCATGACCTTGCTGCAGGTCGTGGGCGGCCTGTGGCTGGCGGGCCAGATCGCCGGGTTCATGGCACCCAACCTGGGGGTGCCGGTGCTGCTGATGGTGTGCGGGATCGTCGGCGGGCCGCTCGTGGAGTGGGGCTGCCGGATGGCGGCCAGAGGGCCGGCGCGCCGGTACGGCTTGGAGGCGGAACGGCGGCTGCGGGAGGCGGCCTCCAGCTGCGGCCGGGCCCGGGTGCTCGATCCGGTGGCGGCGGAGCTGCTGCGGTACCGCGAGGTGCGGGAGCAGTACGGGCGGGTGGTCCGGACCGAGGCCGGGGTGGTGTGAGGCCGGGCGGGGGCGGGTGCGGCCGGCCGGGGGTGGGCGAGGGGGCCGGGGAGCACATGGGCCACTCGTACGGGTGACGAGAGTTTCCACAGGCGGGTGGCCGTCCACAGCGCTCAGCGGGCTCGGCCCGGCGGAGGCAGTCTGGTCCCACGGCGATCGCGCCGCACGTCCGGCGAGTGGAGGGCGGGCGGCGCAGGCGATCGGCGTGGCGCGTGCCGGCGTACCCGGATCGGGTGCGCCGGCACGGCAGACGCAGCCGTACGGGAGGGGCCCGTACGCGTGTCCGTCCGGTCGAAGGGCCGGACGAGGGAGGGGTTCACGATGAACGAGACCGTGGTGTGCGTGGTGGGCAACGTGGCGACGCAGCCGGTGTACCGGGAGCCGGCGGCGGGCCCGTCGGCGCGGTTCCGGCTGGCGGTGACCTCGCGGTACTGGGACCGGGAGAAGAACGCCTGGACGGACGGGCACACCAACTTCTTCACGGTGTGGGCCAACCGCCAGCTCGCCGTGAACGTGGCGGCGTCGGTGGAGGTGGGACAGCCCGTCGTCGTCCAGGGGCGGCTGAAGGTGCGCTCGGAGGTGCGCGAGGGGCAGCAGAACTGGGCGTCGGCCGACATCGACGCGGTGGCCATCGGCCACGACCTGGCGCGGGGCACCGCGCTCTTCCGTCGAGGGGCCAGGCCGGAGGCGTCGGCGGCGGTACGTCCGGAGCCGAACTGGGAGACACCTCCCGCCGAAGCCCCGGCCGATGATCCGGCCCAACAGCGCCCGGAACCAGCGGCGGTGACATGACGTGAGCCGAGCCGCCGGCTCCGTCGACCGCTCCATCGACCGCTTCACCGGCGCTGCCGGCGCCCTGGCCTGCGTCCGGACCGAGCTGCGGCTTGTCGGCACGTCACTCCGAACACCCCCACCGAATCGGTGGATTTGTCGATAAGCCCAGCTCGTATCTCGTCCAGGCGATAACGATTCCGGATCGGATCGGCTATCAGACGATCTGACCGGCAAGGCGAGGTCCGCGTGATCCATAGGATGCCGGGCATGCCCCTCGGGGCCGCCGATTCTGCTGGTGGGACCGTCCCCCACGTCCAACGGGTCCTGCTCGAAGGGGAATTCTGTGCTTGCTGCGTTCTCTGGGTTTCCTCGATCCGCCCAAGTGGCCCGCCTCGGCGCCGTGACGCTGGTGTCCGGCCTGGTGGCGGCGAATGTGCTGGCCGGCTCCGGCGTGGCCGCGGCAGACGAGAGACCGGAGACCCAGGGCGGTGCGACGGCCACGATCAACGGTCTGAAGACCTACGGCGAGGCCGTGATCCACGAGGACGGCGGCGACCAGCGGGTGGCCGCGGGCCTGTTCGAGATGTCCGTGGACGACGGCGGCACCCTGCAGACGTACTGCGTCGACATCCACAACCCCACCCAGCGCGACGCCCGCTACCAGGAGACGCCCTGGAGCGGCACCTCGCTGGGCACCAACAAGGACGCCGGCCGGATCCGCTGGATCCTGCAGAACTCCTACCCCCAGGTCAACGACCTCGCCGCCCTCGCCCGGAAGGCGGGCGCGAGCGGACTGACCGAGCAGGACGCGGCGGCCGGCACCCAGGTGGCCATCTGGCGCTACTCGGACGGGGCGAAGGTCGACGCCGTCGACCCGCAGGCCGAGAAGCTCGCCGACTACCTGGAGAAGAGTGCCCGCGGCAGCGCCGAGCCGCAGGCCTCGCTGACTCTGGACCCGCCCGCGGTCTCCGGCCGCCCCGGTGATCTGCTCGGCCCGGTGACCGTGCACACCAACGCGGACAGCGTGACGGTGGGCCCGCCCACGGACCTGACCGGCAGCGGGGTGCGGATCATCGACAGGACCGGCAAGGTGATCACCTCGGCGAAGAACGGCAGCGAGCTGTACTTCGACATCCCCGAGGGCGCGGATGACGGGTCGGCCCAGCTGAGCGTGCAGGCGTCGACCACCGTGCCGGTGGGCCGTGCCTTCGCCTCCGAGAGCCGCAGCCAGACCCAGATCCTGGCCGGCTCCAGCGAGTCCACGGTCTCCGCGACCGCGAGTGCCACCTGGGCGGACAAGGGCGCCATACCGGCGGTGTCGGCCCGGAAGAACTGCGCCAAGGGCGGCGTGGACATCACCACGGCCAACAAGGGCGACCAGCCCTTCACCTTCGAGCTGATGGGAGCCGAGCACACGATCCCGGCGGGGGCCACCCGCACGGTGACGGTCCCGCTCCAGGAGGACCAGCCCTACGACTTCACGATCACCGGCCCGAACGGCTTCAGCCACCGCTTCACCGGCGTCCTCGACTGCCGGACCCAGGGCGCGCTGACCACCAAGAGCACCCAGACCCTCAGCGAGCCCAGCCCCGCCACGGTCGGCGGCAACACCACCCCGCCGGACACCGACCTCGCCGCCACGGGCGGCTCCGCGATCACTCCGATGATCGCCGGAGTGGCCATCGGTCTGGTGGTGATCGGTGGGGCTGCCCTGGTCATCCTGCGGCGCAAGGAGACGCCCACGGGGGAGTGACGGACCCCGCGGTCTGCCGCGCCCGCCCGGCGACCTGCGGCAGGATTGAGCCGTGCCAACCAAGTCGGACAAGATCGAGCTGAGCGAACACGAACTTCGTGAGATCACGGGTTACGCGGCCGAATGTGCGCGCAGGGCGCTGTCGATCTTCGAAGGAAGCCTTCCTGCCGACACCCGCCCCCGCGACGCCATCGACGCGGCGGACGCCTTCGCCGGGGGCGGCCGGCGCACGGGGGCACTGCGGCAGACCGCCTGGGCGGCGTTCAGAGCGGCTCAGGAGGCCGCTTCGCCCGCGGCGGTCGACGCGGCCCGAGCGGCCTGCCACGCGGCCGGTGCGGCGTTCCTCCATCCCCTGGCGGACGCTCATCAGGTGAAGCACATCCTCGGTGCGGCGGCGCATGCGGCGCGAGCCGAGGAGCTGGCATCCGAGGAACCGGCATCCGAGGACCTGCCCGTCGCCGCGGGGACGCTTGAATGGGCGCGTCGTCACGCACCGGCGGCGGTCACCGAGGTGCTCGGCCGGCTGCCCGCGGCGCCTCCCGGAGGCGGGCGAGTGGGAGAGTTCATCCGCGATCTCGACGCCGCCCTCCGCTCCTGAGAAACCCCCAGGTCAGGGCGATCTGCCCGATCGGACTTCCCCACAGGGTCGGTCGCCGGAGCAAAGCGGGAGAGTGTTCCAGGCCACCCCCGCGGCAAAAGAAGCTGACACACAGGTAAAGTCCGACCACCTATTTGGAGAACATCCGTGTGCATCGGCTTCCAGTCCGCGGTCGTCTGACCGCGCCGGTCAGCAAGTCAGTGCCCAGGGATGTTGAGTTGCCTGGAGCCCGCGAAGTGTCATCGCCCCTGCCCGCTCGGTTGCGTACCGCAGCGGCACGCCTCCTCCTGCCCACGGTGCTCGCTCTGTCGTACGCCGGCCTGGCAGTCGGCGCCTTCCTCCCGAGTGTCCCCCTGCTCGTGGCCTCCGCCGTTGCCGGACTGCTGGCTGACATGGCCATGCACCGTTGGCAGCGGAACATGGCCTCGGCCCTCGGGAAGCTGCACGCGACGGTGTTCGTGCGCCAAGTCGTGCGGGATCTTCTGCTGGTGGCCGGCCTGATCCGGATCGAGGACCAGGACTACGAGACGAAGTACCTGGCTCTCGTCTGCGGTCTGCTGGTCTTCTACTCCCTGCACTTCGCCTGCCAGGCGCTCGCGATTCTCGTCCGCCGGTCCCGCACCCTGCCCGTGGTGACCCGGAACATCGACGCCTCGCCGCTGCGGCTGACGCCCGCCCCTCCGGCGCTGCTGATGAACCGCGCCGGGCAGCGGCTCCTGATGTTCGGTCTGCCCTCGACGGCCGGCCTCCTGGCCACCGCGGCGGGCGCCTCGGCCTGGGCCGCCGCCGCGGGCATCGCCGTGTCCGCCGCCTTCGTGGTGGTGGCCGTCGGCATGCTGCTGGTGCGGCTGCTGCCGGCCCGCAGGCCGGCGACGAGCGAGCAGGCGCTGGAGTGGTTCGAGGCCTGGCTCGCGGAGTACCAGCCGACGGTGGGCATGTACTTCTCCGGCGGTACCAGCTCGGCCTACCAGGCGAACATGTGGCTGGAGCCGCTGGCCCGACTGGAGGGCCGTCCACTGATCGTGCTCCGTGAGCGCTTCATGGTGCGGAAGATCGCGTCGACCGACATCCCGATCGTGTGTCTGCCCAAGGTCGCCGACCTGATGCGGCTGGAGCAGTCCACGCTGAAGATGCTGATCCACCCGTCGAACTCGGGCAAGACCTCGCAGGTGCTGCGGATCCCCACCATCAAGCACGCCTTCGTCAACCACGGCGAGAGCGACAAGCTGTCCAGCTGCAACCCCTACGCGAAGGCGTACGACGAGGTGTGGGTGGCCGGTCCCGCGGCGCGCGAGCGGTACGCCCTGGCGAACGTGGGTGTCGACGACCGGGACGTCGTGGAGATCGGACGCCCGCAGCTGGACGCGATCGCGCCGTACGCCGGTGCGCCGACGGACCCGTACACCACGGTTCTCTACGCCCCCACGTGGGAGGGCTGGGACGGAAACCCGGGCAACACCTCGATCATCGAGGCCGGCGAGAACATCGTCCGCGCGCTCCTGGCCGACCCCGGGGTCCGGCTCCTGTACAAGCCGCACCCGCTGACCGGTTCGGTCGTTCCCCAGGCGGGAGCCGCGAACGCCCGGATCCAGGAGATGATCCGCGCCGCGAACGCCGTCCGCGCCGCGGAACACGCCGGTGAGCGACCGGCGCCCTCCGCGGCGGCTGAGCTCGCCGACCGGACCGCCGAACTCGACCGGCTGACCACGTCCTCGTTCCGGGCGAGCGCGGACGACGCGGAGCGGATGACGCTCCAGTCGGTCCCGGAGCCCGGCCGGGCCGAGGCCGTGGCCGCCGCGACCGCCGCCTGGGAGACCGCGTTCTGGGCCTCGTTCCCCGCGTGGGAGCACCAGATCGTCACCGGGGCGCGACCGAACGTCTACGCCTGCTTCAACGTGGCCGACGTGCTGGTCAGCGATGTCTCCAGCGTCATCTCCGACTATCTGGAGAGCGAGAAGCCCTACGCCGTCGCCAACACCAGCGGCCTTCCCGAGCAGGACTTCCGCGCGGCCTTCCCGACGGTCCGGGCGGGCGCCGTCCTCGCACCGGACGCGGCCGGCATACCGGCCCTGCTGGAGTCCGTGCGCCACCCCGAGAAGGACGCCTACGCCGAGGCCCGCACCGAGCTCAAGCTGCACCTGCTGGGCCCCTCCGACCCGCCGTCCGTCGTCCGCTTCAACGAGGCGGCCCGGGCACTGTGCGCGGAGGCCGACGAACACCGGGCGAGCATGGCGGTGCGCGCCCTCCCGGTGATCCCGACGCAGCGGGACGCCGGGGCGACGCTGGACAGCGAGCACGCCAAGGGCTGAGTCCCCGGAGCGGCTACGCCGGACCATCCGGTCCGAGGGGCCGTCACACCCGCAGACCTGGGGTGTGACGGCCCCTCGGCCGTTCCGGGAAACCCCAGGTCAGCGGCGCCCGCCCGGACTGGTTTCCATCCAGGGCTAGCGGTCAGGCAAGATGGGGTGTATCTGCCCACTGCCAGATTCAAGCTGCCGGACGGTTTCTCTTGGCTGAGTTCATTTACACCATGCGCAAGGCGCGCAAAGCGCACGGCGACAAGGTGATCCTCGACGACGTCACCCTGAGCTTCCTGCCGGGAGCGAAGATCGGTGTCGTCGGCCCGAACGGTGCCGGTAAGTCGACCGTGCTGAAGATCATGGCCGGCCTCGAGCAGCCGTCCAACGGTGACGCGTTCCTGTCGCCGGGCTACAGCGTGGGCATCCTGCTGCAGGAGCCGCCGCTCAACGAGGCGAAGACGGTCCTGGAGAACGTCCAGGACGGTGTCGCCGAGGTCAAGGGCAAGCTCGACCGGTTCAACGAGATCGCCGAGCTGATGGCGACCGACTACTCCGACGCGCTGCTCGACGAGATGGGCAAGCTGCAGGAGGAGCTGGACCACGCCAACGCGTGGGACCTCGACGCCCAGCTGGAGCAGGCCATGGACGCGCTGGGCTGCCCGCCCGGCGACTGGCCCGTCACCAACCTCTCCGGTGGTGAGAAGCGCCGCGTCGCGCTCTGCAAGCTGCTGCTGGAGCAGCCCGACCTGCTGCTCCTCGACGAGCCCACCAACCACCTCGACGCCGAGTCCGTGAACTGGCTGGAGCAGCACCTCGCCAAGTACCCGGGCACCGTCGTGGCCGTCACCCACGACCGGTACTTCCTCGACAACGTCGCCGGCTGGATCTGCGAGGTCGACCGTGGCCGCCTGCACGGCTACGAAGGCAACTACTCGAAGTACCTGGAGACCAAGGCCACCCGTCTGAAGGTCGAGGGCCAGAAGGACGCCAAGCGGCAGAAGCGGCTCAAGGAAGAGCTGGAGTGGGTGCGGTCGAACGCCAAGGGGCGTCAGGCCAAGTCCAAGGCCCGTCTCGCGCGGTACGAGGAGATGGCCGCCGAGGCCGACAAGATGCGGAAGCTGGACTTCGAGGAGATCCAGATCCCGCCGGGCCCGCGCCTGGGCAACGTCGTCGTCGAGGTCGACAAGCTGAACAAGGCCTTCGGTGAGAAGGTCCTCGTCGACGGGCTGAGCTTCACCCTCCCGCGCAACGGCATCGTCGGCGTCATCGGCCCGAACGGCGCCGGCAAGACCACGCTGTTCAAGATGATCCAGGGCCTGGAGACCCCGGACTCCGGCGACATCAAGGTCGGCGAGACCGTCAAGATCTCCTACGTCGACCAGAGCCGCGAGAACCTCGACCCCAAGAAGACGCTGTGGGAGGTCGTGTCCGACGGGCTCGACTACATCAACGTCGGACAGGTCGAGATGCCGTCCCGCGCGTACGTGTCCGCGTTCGGGTTCAAGGGGCCGGACCAGCAGAAGCCGTCCGGTGTCCTCTCCGGTGGTGAGCGCAACCGCCTCAACCTGGCCCTGACCCTCAAGCAGGGCGGCAACCTGCTGCTCCTCGACGAGCCCACCAACGACCTCGACGTCGAGACCCTCAGCAGCCTGGAGAACGCGCTGCTGGAGTTCCCCGGCTGCGCCGTGGTCGTCTCCCACGACCGGTGGTTCCTCGACCGCGTCGCCACGCACATCCTCGCCTACGAGGGTGAGTCGAAGTGGTTCTGGTTCGAGGGCAACTTCGAGTCGTACGAGAAGAACAAGATCGAGCGGCTGGGCCCGGACGCCGCGCGCCCGCACCGCGCCACCTACAAGAAGCTGACCCGGGGCTGATCGATCTTGCGTCACATCTACCGCTGCCCCCTGCGCTGGTCCGACATGGACGCGTACGGCCATGTCAACAACGCGGTCTTCATCCGCTACCTGGAGGAAGCCCGGATCAACTTCCTGTTCCGCCCGGACAAGGAGTTCAAGCAGGGGTCCGTGGTGGCGCGCCACGAGATCGACTACAAGCGGCAGCTCGTCCACCGGCACCACCCGGTGGACATCGAGCTGTGGATCACCGAGATCAAGGCCGCGTCCTTCACCATCACCTACGAGGTGAAGGACGAGGACGTGGTCTACGTACGGGCCTCGACGGTGGTCGTGCCGTTCGACTTCGAGGCCCAGCGGCCGCGCCGGATCACCCAGGAGGAGCGGGAGTTCCTCGAGGAGTACACGGACGCGGCCGACGAGGAGGCCGTCGCCGCATGACGGTGCTGCACCTGGCCGACGAGTCGGAGGCGGCGGACCTCGCCGCCTTCCTCTCCCGGCTGCTCCACTACGACCGTGGAGCCGCGGTGCGCCTGCAGGCGTCCGGGACCGCACTCGCCGTGTTCGGACGTCCGCCGTCCTTCGAGGTGCTGGCGGTCCGCGCGGTGCGCCTCGCGAAGCCGTACGAGAACGGGCTCGACGTCACGCTCGACGTGACCGTCTCCGCCGGTGAACTCCTGGAGTCCGTGGACGAGCGGGCCGCCACGGCCGCCGTCCCGGCCGCGGTCACCGGCCCGCCGTGGGCCGGTGTGCTGCCGCCGCGCGGCGGCTGGCAGCCCGAGCCGGGGCTGCCCGCACCGGACGCGCTGCGTACGACCGTGGCCGAGGCCGTCGCCGAGTTCCGGTCCCGTACCGAGGAGTTGGCGCCGGAGCGGCGTACGCGTACGGAGCTGGACCGGATCGGACGGGACATCTGGTCCCGGGAGATAGGGGAGACCCGGCTGCCGGTGCGGGCCGTGCACGCGGCGCAGTCGCTCGGCTTTCTGCGGCCGGGGACCGGCGCGGCCGAGACCGGGCTGTTCTCCTCCGGGGCGTGGTTGAGGTTGCGCACGCCGTACGGATCCGTCGCGGTGCGGCGCGCCGGGCTCGGCGCGCTCGGCGTCAGCGTGCGCTGACCCGGCCTCCTGCGTCCGCGCTACTTCTCCTCGCTGTCGTCCGGCCACACTCCGATGTGGTCCGGCTCCAGTTCCAGGGCCACCCGGTCGCGCATGTTCAGGGCCCTCGTGTACTCGGCGGGCAGCTGGAGGCGGCCCGCGCGGTCGAGCATGGCGTACTCGCGGGCCACCACGGTCTCGTGGCCGGTCGTGGCGTCCACCTCGCTGCGGCGCAGCACCTCGGTCGAGGTGCGACCGTCGCGGATGGCCACCGTGCGGCGGACCTCACCGGCCACCGCCTGGTCGTGGGTGACGATCACGATGGTGGTGCCGAGCGTCTCGTTCGCGGTGCGGAACGCGTCGAAGATCTGCGCGCCGGTCTGGGAGTCGAGTTCGCCGGTGGGTTCGTCGGCGAGGAGGACCGAGGGGGCGTTCGCGAGAGCCACCGCGATCGCGACGCGCTGCTGCTGGCCGCCGGACATCTCGTGCGGGTGGCGGTCGCGGCAGTCGGCCACCTGGAGCAACTCCAGGAGTTCCAGGGCGCGTTCGGTGCGGGCGCGGCGGCGGGTGCGGGTGCCGGACAGCTGGAGCGGGAGGGCGACGTTCTGGGCCGCGGTGAGGTAGGGGAGCAGGTTGCGGGAGGTCTGCTGCCAGACGAAGCCGACGACCTCGCGGCGGTAGGCGAGGCGGTCCTTCGCGGTCATGGTGAGCAGGTCGCGGCCGGCGACACGGGCGGCCCCCGCGGTGGGGGTGTCCAGACCGGCCAGGATGTTCATGAGGGTGGACTTGCCGCTGCCCGAGGCGCCGACCAGGGCCATCAGCTCACCCTCACGGACGAGGAGGTCGAGGCCCTGGAGGGCCTGAACCTCCACGCCGTCCGCGGAGAAGATGCGGACGAGGCGGTCGCAGGTGATGAGGGCGTCGTGGCCGTAGGCGGGCCGGTTGCGGTTCTCGGCGACCTGGTCGGCGAGGTCGGTGAGGGTGGGTTCGGCTGTCATGGGGTCTCCTGGATGGTTGCCCTGAACGCTCATCGCCCCTCCCCCGCCCGCAGCTCCCGTACCGACCCCCGTCTCCCCGTCCACCACGCCTGGGCCCCCGCAACCCCCACCGTCAGCACCACGACCGTGATCGCCGGTGCCGTCAGTGACCAGATGTCAGGGTGGAGAGCGGCCGCGTCCACGCCGGGCTGGGCCGAGGTCAGGGCGATGGTGGTCAGGTCGATGCCGGGGGACAGGAGGCGGATGGCGGTCCAGCCGGTCAGGGTGCCGCCGGCCGCGGCGAGCAGGGCCTGGGGGAGGGACTCCAGGACGAGAAGGCGGCGGCCCTGGGCGCGGGTGAGGCCCATCGTGCGCAGGCGGGCGAGGAGCGCGGCGCGTTCCGGTGCCGCCCGCAGCAGCGCGAGGAGCAGGGCGAGGACGGCGAAGCCGGCGCCCGCGGCCACCGCCGCCGTGTAGACGTGCCCGGCGCCGGTCTGCAGGGGCGAGTCGGCGTACCGGGACCGCATCTCGGCCAGGGTCTGCACGGTGACCGAGGCGGGGGCCGCGCGGCGCAGCGCGCCCGCGTCCAGATGGGCGCCGGTCAGCAGCAGTGTGGTGGGGCGGACGGCCGCGTCCGGGAGCCCGGTGCGGTTCACGATCAGGAAGTCGGCGCCGGGGACGGCCGGGGTGCGGTCGAGGACGGTGGTGATCCGGACGGTGACCGTGCTGCCGTCCCCCAGCCGTACCAGGAAGGGGCGCCGGGTGCCGTACGCCTGGGCGATGGCGGGGGAGGCGAGGGCGGGGAGCGTCCTCGCGTTCTTCAACTCGCCTGCCGGGAAGGTCCCGAGGCCGGTGTCGGCCGCCAGCCGGCCGTACGCGGCCGGGTCCACCCCGACCAGCGGTACCGTGTCCTCCCCGTCCAGCGGCTTCGCCTCGTACGTGATGCTCGCCGCCGCCACCCCGTGCACCCCGGGCAGCGCGCGTACCCGGGCGGCCAGATGCGCCGGGAGCGCGGCGGTCGCGTCCATGCGGGCGTCGGCCCCGACCGTGAGCAGGGCCGCGCGGTCCCGGGCCTCGGCCACGCCGGTCAGGACCGAGCCGCCGAAGGCCGCCGTGGTCAGCGCGGTCAGCAGCGCCACCAGGGGCAGTACAGCGGAGGCCTGGGCGCGGCCCGCGCGGGCCAGGGACAGATGGCCCACCGCCCCGCGCAGCCGGCCGGCCGGGCGGGCGAGGCGGCGCAGCAGCAGGGGGTGGAGGCGGAGCAGCAGCAGGGCCGCGATGACGCCGGTCAGCACCGGAGCCAGGGACACCAGTTGACCGGCCGACGTGCCACTGCGGCGCAGGGTCGCCACCGCCCCGGCCGCCAGCGCCAGCAGGGTCAGCTCGGCCACCGTGCGGCGCCGGGAGGGGCGTACGGCCGTCACGTCCTCCCGCGCTGCCGTCACCCGTACCGCGCGGTGGGCGAGCGCGGCGCGCAGCGGGAGGGCGGCGCAGGCGGTGAGCGTGACGGCCAGGGCGGCGGCCACGGCGGGACCGGTACGGGCGCCGGGGAAGAGGAGGAGCGCGGCGGCCAGGCCGGCCGCGCCCGCGGGTACGGCGACCACGGCGGTCTCGGCCAGCAGCCGGCCGGTGAGGCCGGGCAGGGAGGCGCCCCGGGCGCGGAGCAGGGCGAGTTCGGTGCGACGGCGGTCGGCGGCCAGGCCGCCCGCCATGAGCAGGACGACGACGGCGACCGTGGCGGTCCCGGCGGCGGCCACCGCGACCAGCGGGGCGATGCGCGAGCGCAGCTGGGAGAACGCGGCGAGGTCGTCGTCCAGGCGGGTGCCGACGTCGGTGCCCTCGCCCGTGATGGTGCGGACGTGCCGCAGGCCGGGGCCGGACTCCAGGGAGGCGACGGTGGACCTCAGGTGGTCCAGGTCGCGGGCGCGCAGACCGCCGAGGTCCGGGGCGAAGTACCAGTAGCGGGAGGGCTCTCCGCGAGTGCCCGGCAGGGCGGGGGCCGCCTCCAGGGGCAGCAGGAGTGCGCCCAGCCAGTAGGTCTGCGGCGGGTCGGGTGGGGGCGTCCGGACCAGGCTGGGCGTGCGCAGCAGCGGGACGGTCGACCAGTAGGCGCGGCCGGGGTCGCGCGGGGTGAGGATGCCGGTGACCCGGACGGCGAGCGGGTCGCGGCCGACGCAGGGCACGTGGATGACCGAACCCACCTTGATGTGCAGGCTCTTGGCGGTGGCGGCGGTGACGGCGGCCTCCACCTCGGGCGAAGCCGCGTCCACCGGGCCCGAGGTGCGCGGGAGCCGGCCCTCGCGGACGTCGGCGTGCCCGGCCAGGCCGCTCTGAGCGACCAGCTGGACATGGGCGAGCAGACCGCTCGGACGCGGGATGAACGGATCGGGCACGGCCGTGTCGGTCTGGGTCGCGATGCCGTACGCGGACTGGCCGCGGTCGACGGACAGCGAGCCGCCGACCGTGCCCATCAGCTTCTCGTACTGCCGTTTCAGTACGTCGGGACGGAGGAGCCTGCCCGGGGCGTCGCCGGACATGTCGTACTGGGGCATCGGCGGGCTCACCCGCAGGGTGGTGCGCTCGGGGCGGGCCTGGTGGAGGGTGTGCACCAGACCCGCGTCCTCGTACCGGTCGACCGCACGCGGAAAGGCCCCCGCCAGACAGGCGGTCACCACGACCAGCAGCGCGAACGCGAGCGCGGCACCGGGCGCGGCCCGCAGCCGGGTGCGCACCCAGGGAGCCACGGCGGGCACGGAACTCACGTCACTCACCCCTCTGTTCGCGCAGTGCCCGGGCCGGGTCCGACCGGCGTACGGTCGCCGTCGCCGCGACCCCCAGCGGAGCCGCGGCGACGGTGGCCAGCAGCAACGCCACGCGGACGGGCGGGAGTTGGACCAGCAGGTCGGGCACGGGCCGGGTGGCGTCACCGGTCAGGACGATCAACGGGAGTACTCCGTGGGCCAGTACGGTGCCAAGAGCGGCGCCGACCGCCAGGGCCAGACCCACCAGGACGGCCTGTTCGGCGGCGACCGTGCGGGCCAGCCGGCGGCGTGGGGCGCCGAGCGCGCGCAGCACGGCGAAGTCCGCCTCGCGCGTCCGCAGCGACCCGGCGGCGCCCACCGCGAAGCCGACCGCGGCGAGGGCCGCCGCCACCACGGCCGCCGCGGCGAACGCGGCCGTGGGCCCGGCGCCGAAGGGATCGTCGCGCAGCTCGGCGGCGATCTCGTCCCGTACCACCACCTGCCCCGGGTCGACGACGTCCGGCAACGCCCGCACCTCGGCGGCGACCTGGGCCGCGTGGCCCGGAGCGGTGCGCAGCCACCACTCGGTGGGCGTGACGCTCTCCCCGTACCGCGCCTGCAACACCCGGTTCGCGGCCCGCAGATCGACCAGTACGGCGCCGCCGTCATGGCTGCCCGAGGTGCCGGTCGTGGGCAGGGCGCGCACCGCCCGGACGATCCGCACCGGGATGCTCTGGTCGCCGATCTGCACGTCCACGCGCTGCCCGGTGCGGGCGCCCGCCGAGTCCAGGAACCGGTCGGTGGCGACGGCCGTCACCTCGGGCGGTGCGGGACGTGCCACCTGGAGCTGGACGGACACGGTGGCGACCGTCCAGTCCCCGTCCGGGAGGTATCCGGTGCGGTAGGAGACGGTCAGCGGCCGGGTGGAGACGATCCGGGGCCGGGTGGGGCTGGTGGCCGGGGTCGTGACGGCCGCACCGCCGGTGTGCACGGCCGTGGTCCAGGAGGTGGGCAGCGCCAGCGGGTGCCGGGTCCCGTCGGTCCCTTCGGCGGTCAGGTCACTGAACGTGAGCCGGTGTTGTTCGGCCCGCGCGGCCGGCTGGGGCAGGTCCAGCTGGAGCGCGGTGAGGAGCGCCGGGCCGGTGACGGAGCCGAGGTCGAAGGTGAGGGTGTGCGGGCGGCCGTCGGCGGGGAGCCGCCCGAACGGCACCTGGTACGGCACCCCGGACCGGTCCTCGAGCCCGGCCGTGACGTCGGCGGTCGTCCCGGATCCCGCGGAGCTGTGCAGGCTCGCCGTGAGCCGCAGCCGCGCGGTGTGCGCCGGCACCCGGGTCCCGGCCGGGGATTCCTTGGGCGTCAGCGCGGCCGGCAGCGACCGCACCGGTACGGCCGCCAGGTCCGGGCGCATCAGCATCGCGTCGCCCGCGTGCGCGGTGTCCACGGCCAGCACGGTCGCCGTACGCTCGCCGGACAGGGGCTCCTCGGCACGCGCGGCGGGGACCACTTCGCGTACCTGCGGCAGCGCCGCGTACATGTCCGTACGGCCGAGCTCTCCGTCCCCGGCGGACAGCACCCGTACCGGCACTCCGGCGCGGAAGTCGGCCTGGTCGTCCTGCGAGCGGTCCCAGGAGGACGCCTGCCCGATGGCCAGCATGCCCAGCGCGACGGCCAGCACGAGCAGCAGCACGGGGCCTGCGGCGCGTGCGGTACGCCGGCTGAACTGCCAGCCGGCCAGCGCCGCCGGCAGCCCCCGCCCGGCCGCCGCCCATCGCTCGGCGAGCCGCGCCACGGGCGGCAGCAGCCGCAGCGTCAGCACGGTCCCGGCGAGCAGCGCCAGCGCCGGCGCGGCCACCAGCAGAGGATCCACCCCGAGCGCCCCCGACCGGTCGGCGGCGACACTCCCCGAGTCCTGCTGCGCCAACTGCCAGTAGGCCACCGCGGCCACGGCGAGCAGGCCCAGGTCGCCCCCGGCGCGGAGCGGGGTGGGGAGCAGACCGGCGCCGGTGCGCCGGGCGCGGGGGCGGGAGCCGGGCGAGCCTCCCGAACGGCCCTTCCCGAAGCGGGAGATGAGCGGTCGTCGAGCCCGGCCCGGCTCCGCCCGCCGTCCGCGCCGCTCCGTCTCCGCCCCCGTCAGCGCCGACGGTGTCACCGTCAGCGCGCAGCCCAGGGCCACGGCGGCGGCCACCAGCCAGACGCCGGGGCCGCCGCCGGGCGGGAGGTCCAGCCGCAGGCCGAGGCGGGACAGTGGGCCGTGGGCGGTCAGCAGGGTGGTGAGCGGTCCGGCGAGCAGGGGCGCGCAGACGGCCGCCGGGAGGGCGAGCAGCAGCGACTCGACCGCGGCGAGGGCCGCGATCCGGGCACGGGAGGCGCCCCGAGCCCTCAGCAGCCTTGTCTCGGCGGCCCGTTCGGCACCGAGCAGCCGGGCCACCAGCAGCAGCGCGTACCCGGCGAGCAGCACCAGCTGGAGCGCGACGATCAGCAGGGTCGAGCGGGAGACCAGCAGCGAGCGGTCGGCCCGGTCCAGGACGTCCGGCAGCGAGGTCGAGGACGCGGTCACCCCGCTCAGGGCGTGGGACGTGCGCAGCGCCGTGCTCCCGGTCCGCGCCGCGTCCCGCAGCGCACCGATCCGCCCGGTCGTCACCGAGCCGAAGTCGGCCGACGCCAGCCAGGCCGTCGGCCCGGCGCTCAGCCGTCCGCCGGCGAGCACCGAGGGGTCGGCGAGCAGCGGCCCGTACGTCGTGAAGCCGGACTCCTTCACACCGCGCCCGAGCAGGTCGTCCAGCTGCCAGTACGGCGCGTTCGCCGACGCGGGCCGGTACAGCCCGCTGACCCGCACCCGGACCGTCCCGTCGCCCAGCCGGTCGGCCAGGGTGAGACGGTCGCCGGGCTTCAGGCCGAGCGGCCGGGCGGCCGCCCGGGGGAGCGCCACCTCGATCTCGCCGCCGGTCCGGCCGGGAAGTCGCCCGGTGACCGCCCGCACCTGCGTGCGGTCCAGTGCGGCGAAGAAGGTCAGATCCGGGTTGCCCGACCGCTCGGCGGGCGGCTGCAGCGAGCGGGGCAGCGCGTACGGGCCCGAGCGGCGCAGCGTCCGCACGGTCACCGGCAATCCGTCGAAGGTCCGGCGCGCGCCCTGTCGTACGGCCGTGTCGGCGGCGGCGCGCCCGGCGGCCGGTACCTCGGCCTTGACGATCAGCGAGGTGGCGGCCGCGTTGCGCGGGTCGTTCAGCACATGGCGCAGCGCCGCGTCCCCGATCGCGCCCGAGTACGCCGTGAGCGTCGCCAGCACCGCGGTGGTGAGCAGCACCGTGAGCAGGGTGGAGCCGAGCAGCAGGCGATGTGCCCGCGCGCGTGCAAAAACGAACCCCGACACCCTGCCCCCGTGTCGTCCGGACTTCCAGAACTTCCAGACCTTTGGGCGATGCTGGCAGAGGTGACGGCTCGTGGGTAAGCGTTTCTCGATCGGTCTATACCGGATCGTGACCGGATTCCGGCGCCGGACGACCGGAATCCGGCGTTCAGCGGGTCATTCGGGAGTGTTCACCATCGACTGGGCCGCGTACGTCAGGTAGTTCCACAGCGTCGTCGCGTGCTCCTCGGAGAGCCCCAGTTCGTCGACGGCCACCCGCATGTGCCGCAGCCAGGCGTCGTGCGCGGCCCGGTCCACGGTGAACGGGGCGTGCCGCATCCGCAGCCGGGGGTGGCCGCGGTTGTCGCTGTAGGTGGTGGGGCCGCCCCAGTACTGCATCAGGAACAGGGTCAGCCGCTCCTCGGCCGGGCCCAGGTCCTCCTCCGGGTACATCGGCCTGAGGAGCGGGTCCTCGGCGACTCCCTCGTAGAAACGGTGGACGAGCCGGCGGAAGGTCTCCTCCCCGCCGACCTGCTCGTAGAAGGTCTGCTCCTGAAGCGTGCCGCGCCGAATCTCTTTCACCCGTCCATGGTCTCAGACGGGGTGACCCAGGACTCGAGGCTTAGGACCGCTCCCGCCGGGACGGCCCCGCCATGGGCGGCGGCAGCCCTACTGTGGACATATGGGCGCCTACGACACCGAGATCGACGTGCTCGCCGCCGTGGCGCGGGCCGCGCTGGTGCGGGAGATCGACGCCGAGGGGGTCTGGGACGAGGACCCGGTGTGGCGGGAGGCGTTCTCGGAGGTGCCCCGGCACCTGTTCGTGCCGTACTACTACGTCGGCGTCAGGGACGGTTACGAGCGCCGTTGGCGGGAGAGCCCGGACCCCGAGGACCGCAGACGCTGGGTGTTCGGCGCCTACGCCGACACCCCGCTGGCCACCCGGCTGCGCGACGGCGAGCTGCTCTCCTCCAGCAGCCAGCCCTCGCTGATGGCCAGGATGCTGGTCGCCCTGCGGGTCGAGGACGGCAACCGGGTCCTGGAGGTGGGCGCCGGGACGGGGTACAACGCGGCGCTGCTCGCGCACCGGCTCGGCGACGACGACCTCGTCACCACCGTCGACCTGGAGCCGGAGATCACCGAGTCGGCCCGGCAGCACCTGACCGTGGCGGGGTACCACCCGGCGGTCGTCACCGGCGACGGTGCGCGCGGGGTGCCCGAACGCGCCCCGTTCGACCGGATCATCGCCACCTGCACGCTGTCCACGGTGCCGCGCGCCTGGCTCGACCAGTGCAGCCCCGGCGCCCGCATCCTGACCCCGTTCGCGACCGGGCTGCTCGCCCTCGACGTCTCCGACGCCGGGCAGGCCGAGGGCCGTTTCCTGTCCACGGCCGCCTACTTCGTGCCCCTGCGGGGCGCGGGCCGGGTGGAACCCGGGGCGGTGTCCCTGCACGGGCTGCCGCGCCCGGCCCACGAGCACGAGCTGTTCCGCTTCCTGCTCGCCCTGACCCACGGCGCCTTCGATCCGCAGGAGGCCTACGCCCTGTGGGAGCGCGAGGGCAGACCGGACCGCGCACGGTACGGCGTCACGGTCAGCGGCGAGCGCGGATGGGCGTGGCTGGACGACCCGGAGGGGCCGTACACCTGGCCCCTCCCCTAGTCGTCCGGCTCAGCCCCGGCGGACGGTGATCGTCGTCCAGGCGCCCACGTGCACCCGGTCGCCGTCCTGCAGCGGCACCGGCACGAACGGCTGGATCGGTTCGTCCGAGCCGTTCACCGTGGTGCCGTTCGTCGAGTTCTGGTCGACGACCGCCCAGGTGCCGTCCGGCTGCTGGACCAGCACCGCGTGCTGGTGCGAGACGCCCGGGTCCTCCGGCGGCACCGCCAGGTCGATGTCGGGGGTGTCGCCGGTGGAGTGCCGGCGGCGGCCGATGGTGACCTGGTTGCCGCTGAGCGTGCGCTGCTGCTCGGGGGAGTACGCGGGCAGGTTCAGACCCGTGGCCTCGGGGCCGGAGCGGTGCATCATCGCCATGAAGTACTCGCGGTCCGGGCCGATGGTCGCGATCCACGTCGTCGGACCCTGCGGCGCCGGCGGGAAGCCGGGGCCGGGCGGGGCCTGGGTGGCGCCGGGCGGCGGGTAGCCGTAGCCGCCGGGGCCTCCGGGACCGCCAGGGCCACCGGGGCTTCCGGCCGACGGCGGGGAGATCACCCAGTCGTCCTCGCCGCCGCCGAAGGCCGGACCGCCGGCCGGGGGCCGACCGGTCTCCCGCGGGAACGCGGGCGGCGCGGGCGGGCCGGACTGCTGGAAGGCCTGCGGCGCACCGCCGGGACCGGCGGGCGGGGTCGGCCCGGGCGGCGGCGGAACCGGACGGGACGGGTCGCCACCGAAGCCGGAGGGGCCACCGGGACCACCGGGGCCACCGGGACCAGAGGGCTCACGACCGAAGGGCGGCGGGCCGGAGGGGCCGCCCTGGCTCTGCGGACCGCCGAAGCCGGACGGACCACCAGGGCCGCCGGGACCCTGTCCCGGTCCGGCACCGAAGCCGGACGGGCCGCCGGGACCGCCGGGACCGCCCTGGCCCTGCGCACCGCCGAAGCCCGAAGGGCCGCCGGGGCTGCCAGGACCGCCCTGACCCTGACCGGGACCACCGCCGAAGCCCGACGGGGGGCCGGAGGGGCGCTGGTTGCCGCCGAAGCCGCCCTGGCCGCCCGCGGTGGGCGGCGGGCCGGACGGGCCGCGCTCGCCGGCGAACGGCGTCGGGCCCGAGGGCTCGCTGCCGAACGACGGGATCGGCTCGGCGGGACGGTTCACCTGCGAGGGCCGCGAGCCCTGGTACTCGTACGAGTCACCGCCGCCGTACGTCGAGCTCGGCGGCTGGAAGCGCGGCTGGGCCTGGCGCGGCGCGGCCGGGGTGTACGAGGTGGCCGTGTTGGTCAGGAAGTTCCACCGGCACTCCTCGCAGAAGGGCGCGCCGCCCTCGCGGGGCGTACGGCACTGCGGGCACAGCTCGGGCTCGGGCGCACCGCCCCCCTGCGGGCGGCCGCCGGCCTGGGTGCCCTGCGGGGGCGGGAAGCCGTAGCCACCGGCGGCCGGTGGCGGCGGCGGGGGCGGAGGTACGGCACCGGCCATGCGGTGACCGCACACCTCGCACCAGTCGTCGGAACCCGACTGGTGTCCGTTCGGGCAGGTCGGCATGTCGGCGCTTCCCCCTCTCCTTCAGGGTCCTACTCAATACTGCTGGGTCACTACTTCTTTACACGAACAGTCTTTGTGGACCGTGTCTCGAGAGTCATCTCGTCGGCCTCCTCGACCTTCGCCTTCAGTCGCACAGTACCTGTCGCTGCATCGACCACGTCCACCACCTTCGCAAGCAGTTTCGCAGTATCGGCGTTCCCGGAGGCACTCGCGAGCTGAACAGCGCGGCCCAGTTTGGCCGTTGCTCCATCGAAATCGCCCGCTTTGCGAAGATCGAGCCCCTGCTGGATGGCTTGTGCCAGTTCGGCCTGCCCGGTGTAGTGCGCGACTTGGGGGTTGATCGAGGTCGAGGCCGCCATGTCGTCGGTCCACACGGCCCGTACGAGCCCCTGGGCACCGAGGTTCTGAACCGTTCCTCCCCCACTCTCGGCTGCGCTCGAGCGGGAGGTGCCCCCAGATTGCGGGACGACCAGCGAGACCCGGGCGGCGAGCATCTCCTGGCCGAGACCGGCCGCCGGGACCTCGACGCACAGGTGGTAGTCGCGGGACTCGTCGCCCCAGGACCCGGTGGGGTAGTCCCCGGCCCGGGGTCCGGCCTCGGTGCGCCGGCCGGTCAACTCCTCCACTGTGGGAGCCACTTGCTTGACGTACTTGATGGTCGTGCCGACCGGGGTCCACACCCGCAGGGCGACGTCGGCGACCTCCTTGCCCATCGCCGCCTCCATCATCTGCGTGAAGTCGGCGGCCAGCCCGGCCGGGTCGGCGACGATGTCGGCGGTGCCGAGCAGCGCGGAGGCGATTCCTGTGACTTCTTTCACTTCCCAGTCGGTGCCCACACCGCGCGCGTCACAGGTGAACCGCCCGGCACACTCGTCCAGCGCGGCCCGCAGGTCCTCCGGCGACTCGTGCTCGTTGCGTCCGTCGGTGAGCAGGATGCCGTGCCGGATGCCCACGTCCGCCGAGGACAGCAGCCGGTCGGCCAGCCGCAGCCAGGTGCCGATGGCCGTACCGCCGCCCGCGCTGAGCCGGCGCAGCGCCTGCTTGGCCTCCTCGCGGGTCCGGGCGTCGGCGACCGCGAGCCGTCCGCTGCCCGGGTAGACCTCCTTGGCGACGTGTGTGCCGCCGATCACCGCGAAGTGGGTGCCGTCGCGCAGGGTGTCGATCGCGGCGGCCGTGGCGTCCCGGGCGTTGCGCATCTTGGTCGGCGGGTAGTCCATGGAGCCCGAGCAGTCGACCATGATCGCCACCGCGGCGGACGGCCCGTGGCCCGGTGCGTACACGGATGCGGCGACCGCGCTCCCGATCGTGCCGCCGCCCGTCGCCGTCACCGTGACGATGGCGTTGACCTCACGGCCGCCCTCGGGCAGGTACTCGTTCTGGTAGACGTCGACCGAGAACTGTGGCACGTGGGACTTCGCGAAATTGGCCATGTTGGTTCAGATCCCCCTCGGACACCCCGCCGAAGCGGAGCAATGCGTGTGGACGGACCGGTCCCCTCCGGTCCGTCGAGGCTTCCCCGTTTTGTACGGCCTCAGGCCGATCCTGCCCCCTGCGGCGGCGTCGGGAACGGCAGGACGGCCACTGTTACGTTGTCGTGGCCCCCGCCGTCCAGGGCGTGGCCGACCAGAACGCGGGCGCTGTGCAGCGGCCGCTCGGCCGCGTCGGCCGGTACGGCCTCGGACATCTCCTCGGCCGTCTCCGCGTAGTTCCACAGGCCGTCGGTGCACACCACGACGACACCGGGCCGGTCCGGCTTGAAGGAGGCAGTGTGCGGCTCCAGTTCGTAGGCGTCCGCGCCGAGCCAGCCGGTGATCGCGTGGGCGCGCTCGTCGGCGTACGCCTCCGCCTCGTTCATCAGGCCGGCCGCGACCATCTGCGCCGCCCAGGAGTCGTCCTCGGTCAGCCGGGCCGCGGGCGCGCCGCGGTCCGCCGGCACCCAGTAGGCGCGGCTGTCGCCGACCCAGCCGACCACGAGCAGCCCGGAGGTGACGATCGCGCCGACGATGGTGCACGCCGGGGCGTTCTGGTGCGGCGCGTGCTCGCGGTCCGCTGCGGGCTCCTCGACGAGCGCGTTGACGGCCTGGGCCGCGGCCACGATGGCCTCGTGCATCGCCTGCTGCGGGTGGGTGCCGCGCGGCAGGGCGGCCAGCAGGGTGTCACCGGCCACCTGGGCGGCCGCCGTCGAGGCCTCGTCCGGGCGGGTCGCCGAGGACACGCCGTCGCAGACGATCGCCAGGGCGGCGGGCGAACCGTCGGGCAGCGCGGTGTGACCGACCGTGAAGGCGTCCTCGTTGCGGTGGTGGCGCAGGCCGCGGTCGCTGACCGCGGCGACCGGGCCCGACTCCCGCTCCATGTGGTCGCGTTCGCGGGGCTGGGCGTGCCCGCAGTTCTCGCAGTAGCCGTCGCTGTCCACCCGGCCCGCCCGGCAGGCCACACAGACCGGCTGGGGCTCCTCCGGCACGGCGGCCGCCGCGCGCGGGTCCGGTGCCTGCAGCGGGTACTCGTCCGGCTCCGGGGGCCGGTCGAAGCGGACGCCGGGCGCGGCCGGCTCCTGGGCGTGCAGCGGCTTGCCGCCCGAGTCGGTGCCGGGCAGATCGGCCGACAGATGCACCTCGCCCGGGGTGCTGCCGGAGCCGGCCGGCTCGGGGGCGGGCCAGTCCACGCCGTCCCCGGGCACGGGGGAGCCGGTCATGGTGAGCGTCGGATGGTCCTGCGGCGGGACGGGTACGACGGAGAGGTCGTATCCGCACGCGCCGCAGAACAGGTCACCCGACTCGAGCGGCTCCGCGCAGCTCGGGCACTTCGACAGTGCGGCCTGCTGGGGCATCTGCGACATCAACTACACCCACGTCCGGGGGCGGTAACGGTTGGCCCGTTCCACCAGTTCGATCCTCTCCTCGCCGCCGGGCGCCAGCCGGGCCAGCGTGCGGTACGCGCGCTCCAGTCCGAAGCGGAGGCCCCGCTCGTCCAGACCGCTGCCGAGCAACACCCGTCCGCCGACGGCGGGTCGGTCGGTGCCCTGGCCTGTGGAGAGTATCCAGTCCAGCGCGCTGCCGAGCACTTCGGCCGACAACTGCTCGCGCCGGGCCGGGTCCAGGCCGTACGCGTCCAGCGCCTCCACCTGGCCGGCGGCGGCCGTCAGGTCGTCCAGGAACGGTACGTCAGCGGCGCTCGCGGTGCGTTGTCTGAGCCGCGCCCGGACCGCGGCGACCCGGGCGGCCGTGTAGTGGATGGAGGACTCCGGCACCGACTCCAGGGTCCGTACGGCACCGCGCCGGTCCCCGGCCGCGAGCTGCACCCGGGCCAGCCCGAAGGCCGTGCTGACGAAGCTCGGGTCGGTCGCCCACACCAGGCCGTAGTACTCGGCCGCGTTGTCCAGCTGGCCCAGCACCTCCGCGCACAGGCCGAGCGCCAGCTTGGGCGCGGCCTCGCCGGGGAAGGCGTCGTAGATCGCGTCGAAGGAGAGCGCCGCGCCCTCGAAGTCGCCGGTGACCAGGGCGGCCACGCCCCGGTACCACACCACCCGCCAGTCGTCGGGCCGTTCCTCGTCCAGCTCGGCCAGCGCCATCAGCGCGGCCTGGTGGTCGCCGCTCTCCAGCCGGGCCCGGATCTGTCGCAGCCGGGTCTCGACGGTCTGCGTGGGCGCCGCGTCCAGCGCGCTGATCAGCTCGGCCGGTGCGGACGCCAGCAGGCCCGCCAGGAAACCGGCGTTGGGATCGCCCGGGTCGACCAGCGGGACGGGCAGGGCGAGGGCGGCGGCGGGGGTCTCGACCGGCTTGACGATCGAGGCCGGGGGCAGCGCGGGGAGGGGCTGGGCGTTGCGTACCTGCCGCGCCCCGAGCGGCGACACGTCCCCGTCCTGCTTGGGGAACAACTCGGTGTCCGTGACCTTCACTTCAGGTCCGAGCAGCGTCGACAGCGCGGGCCGGGCCTGCCCGGTCTGCAGCGAGACGACCTCGCGCAGCACCCCGGTCAGCTGCTCGGCCATCTCCTGCGCGGAGCCGAACCGGCGGGCCGGGTCGGGGTCGGTGGCGCGGACCAGGAGCCGGTAGAAGGACTCGTACCGGTGGAAGACCTCGATGTTGTCGGGGTCGGGCAGGGAGTCCACGAAGACGTTCGTGTAGCCCTGGAAGTCGAAGGTGAGCACCGCGAGCGTGCGGCCCACCGTGTACAGGTCGCTCGCCACCGACGGGCCGACCTCGGCGACCTCGGGCGCCTGGTAGCCCACCGTGCCGTAGATCGCCGACTCGTCGTCGTCCATGCGGCGTACCGCGCCCATGTCGATCAGCTTGAGCTGGTCCTCGGTCTGGATGGCGTTGTCGACCTTGAAGTCGCAGTACAGCAGGTTGCGGCTGTGCAGATGCCCGAGCGCCTCAAGAGCCTCGATGCCGTACGCGCACGCCTGTTCCACCGGCAGCGGATCGCGCCGGCCGTCCGGTGTGCGGCGGGCGTTGGCGATCTCCTTCAGCGACTTGCCGCCGACGTACTCCATGACGATGTAGCCGTCGAGGGAGCCGGTGCGCTGGTCGAGGTGCTCCACGAAGTTGTAGATCCGCACGATGTTGGCGTGCTCGATCTCCGCGAGGAACCGCCGCTCGGAGATCGCGGCCGCCATCGCGTCCTGGTCGCCGGTGTCCAGCAGGCCCTTGAGCACCACCCAGCGGTCGGACACGGCCCGGTCCGCGGCGAGGTAGATCCAGCCCAGGCCGCCGTGCGCGAGGCAGCCCGCGACCTCGTACTGGCCGTGCACGATGTCCCCGGCCTTCAGCTTGGGGACGAACGAGTACGGGTGCCCGCACTTGGTGCAGAACCCCTCCGTGCGGCCCGGCCGGTCACCGCGCGCCCGGCCCACCGGGGCCCCGCAGTCGGACCGCGAGCAGAACCGCTTCCGCTCGGGCACCTCCGGGTTGTCCAGCACCATCGCGCGCGGGTCGGGCCGCGGCACCTGCGGCACCGAGACGAGACCCGCGCCCAGCCGCCCCCGCGAGGAGGCGCCGGAGGAGGAGCCGGAGCTGCGCACGGACACCGAGCGGCCGGTGGACCTGCCCGACAGGGAGCGCGAGAGCCGCCCGGACACCGAGCGCCGCGACCGGGACGACTGCGACGACGTACGCGAGCTGCGCGAACTGCCGCCGCTCGCCGAACCCTTGCCGCCACCGGTGATCCCGGTGGGCGGCGACCCGACCATGCCGGTCGCCGAGACGACGGGGGCGAGGCCGCAGGTGTCGCAGTACAGCTCACCGCCGCCGACGTCCTCGTACGTCCCCTCGCAGCCCGGCCGCTGGCACGCCCGCTGTGCCTGACTCATGACGACTCACTCCTACGGTCCTGAGGTTCGCCCTGCTGGGGGATCCTCGATGCGCCGAGCTGTTCGGCCGCCGCCTGCTGGTAGCGCAGCACGGCCTGCTCGGCCACCCTCAGGTCGCAGGGCGCGCTCCACAGCATGCGCCGGGCGCTGTCGTACCGCTCCGTCAGCAGGGGGTCCTCGGCCAGCCCGTGCCGGGCGACCTTCGCCTTGTACGCGTCCAGGCGGCCGCGCAGCTCGGCGCGGACCGCGAGCGGCGCGGTGACGGCCGTCAACGACTCGCGGGCGCGCAGCAGTTCGTCCTCGGCCTTCTGCTCCAGGGACTCCAGGAGCGGGGAGAGCCGGTGCCACTGCGCCTGCCGCCGGTACTCGGCCGCGGTCGCCAGCTGTTCCTGCAGCGCGGTCGGCGGCCCGCTGACGACGGGCACCTCGGTCGCGGCGATCTTGGCGAGCACCTCACCGCGCGCGGTGCGCGCCTCGGCGAGGGTGCGGTCCGCGCGGGAGAGCACGTCCCGCAGCCGGATCAGCCGGGCCTCCGCGTCCTGGCGGACGGTCAGCACGGCGTCGATCTCCCGGCGTACGTCCTCCAGGGCGCGCGCCTCACGGTCGTACACCGTGGTGTCCGGGCGGCCGCCGCCGGGCGCCGAACTGCCCTCCGCCGGCACCCAGAAGGCGAGCGGGTCCGAGACCACCTGCTCGCGCAGCCTGGTCAGCGTGCGGGTGATGCGCTCCAGGTCGTCGCCGGCCGGGTGCTCGCCGGGGCGCACGCCGACGGAGTGCGCGAGCCTGCGGGTGCGCTGGAGTTCCGCGGCGAGTAAATCGATCCGGGCGGGCAGCGCCGACCAGACCGCGTCGGCGGTGACGACCAGGTCCAGCGAGGACGCGTACAGCTCGTTCATCCGGTCGACCAGGGTGCCGAGCGAGAAGCTCTCGCTGAGCCTGCCGGCGGTCGCGAGCGCGGCGGCACCGCCGGGCACGGTGACGGAGTCGCCGCGCAGCAGTTCGGTCAGCTCCACCAGGTCCTCGCGGCTGGACCAGCGGCGTCGCGCGCGGATCTCCCGGGCGGAGCGCAGCGCGGCCGTGTACGCGTCGAAGTAGGCCCACAGCAGGGTGATCGACGCCTCCGCGGCAGCCCAGCGTTCCCTGGTGACGCCGGTCAGTTCGGCGCCCTCCAGGAGTCTGCGGCCCGCGTGGTCCTGGAGGGCGAGCAGCGAGGTCTCGATCGCCTCGTGCTCGGCGCCGAGCCGCGCCAGCGCACGGTCCACCTCGTCCCGGTCCATCACCGGCCCGGCGGGGTCCGTGACGCCCATCGATCACCTCTCGCTGCTGTGTGGTTGGACTTGGGCGGGTTCTGGTCGGGGGTGGGGGTCAGCTGTTGCGCAGGTACTCCGGGGCCGGCGGCTTGGACGCTCCGGAGTCCTTGCCCAGTGTGGCCGACAGCCATCTGTCGTACGACGCCTGCCAGCCGCTCGCGCGGTAGCCGACCAGGACGCGATTGACCCGGCGTACCAGATCGTCGGCGTCCTTCTTCATCGCCACGCCGTAGTACTCGGTGGTGAACGCCTCGCCCTTCAGCTCGACCGTCGGGTCCTGGGCGGCCTGGCTCGCGGCGAGCGCGCCGTCGGTGACGACCGCGTCGACCTCGCCGAGCTGCAGCCGGACCAGGCAGTCCAGCTGGTTGGGAACGGTGGTGGAGATGTCCGCGGAGGCGGACAGGGTGCCCTTGGCCCGGTCCGCCTTCAGCTTGAGGTAGGCGGTGGAACCGGACGCCGTGCAGATCCTCTTGTGCGCGAGCGTGTCGTTGTACCCCTTGATCGACGAGGACTTGGGCGCCAGCACCTGCTGCCCGGTCTTGAAGTAAGGGGCGGAGAAGGCGACTTCGCCGAGCCGCTGGCAGGTGATGGTCATCGTGCGCACGACCATGTCGACCCGGCCGTCCTGGATGGCGGGGATGCGCTGACTGGTCGGTATCGCCTTGAACTGCACCGCTTCCGGGTCGCCGAGGATGTCGGCGGCGATCCGGTGCACCAGGTCGATGTCGAAGCCCTCCAGCTCCGCGCCCTCGGTGTTCGGGTTGCGGTAGCCCCAGTGGTAGCTGTTCTGGTCGACGCCGACGACCAGCTTGCGCTTGGCGCCCGTACGGGACTTGATGGCGTCGATGGTCGGCCCGTCGGCGCCGGACGGCGACAGCGTCTGCTTCTGCGCGTCCGAGTCCTTGCAGTCCGAGGCCCGGGCCTGAGTGGCCTCGGCCATTCCCGGGCCGGCCGTGCGCCCGTCCTGGCGAGCCTCCTGGGTCCGCGGCAGCAGCAGGACGAACGCCAGCGCCAGGGCGCACAGCACCGCCATCGCGCCGACTCCGCCCCAGCCCCGCAGGGAGGCCCGTGCACGTGCTGCGTACATCGTCCTGCCCCCTGTCACCGGTACTCCGAAAGCCTGCGTCCGATGCCGGCGACCGCGCCCGCGGCACCGAGGACCGCCAGGACGGCTGCGCCGATGGGCAGCCCGGTCATCGCGTCCCGTCCGTCCCCGGCGGCCTGCTGGAACTCGGCCTGCTCGTGGTCGATGGCCAGGGCGAGATTGCGGTCGACGCTGTCGAAGCACTCACCGGTCGCGCCCTTCCCGCCGATCACCATGTCCAGCGCCTGCTGGAAGTTGCCGTTCTCGTCCTCGGTGCGGGCGGAGGTGTGGCGCTTCTTCCACACCGCCATGTTGCCCTCGGCCGCCTTGACCGGCTCGGTGCCCGTCCGGTCGTCGGCGAGCCGGTCGGCCTCGGTGAGGCCCTTGCCGAGCACGGTCATGTCCTTGTCGAAGTCGTAGTAGTACGCGTCGAACGTCTGCCCGCCGACCGTGACCGTCTCGGCGCCGCGCGCCACCAGGCTCAGGTTCTCGTTGCCGCGTGCCTTCAGGGACGCGATCCGCGCGTCGTGCAGGACCTTCAGCGAGCGGATGCCGTGGTCGTACGAGCCGTTGAGGCCCGAGCGCGCGACGGCGTGCCCGACGACCAGCCACAGCAGCACCACCGCGGTGGCGGCGGTGGCGGCGACCAGGCCGTGGTTGAGGACGCGGTTGGTGCGCCGGTACGTGCGGTGCTGGGCCCAGCCGAGCGCGGCCAGCGCGAGCACGCCGAGCGCGATCGCCACCCACGGGTACGGCGTCGCGTGCCCGTAGTCGGCGTCGAGCCGCTGGTTCTCCTTGGTGTAGAGATCCTCCGCGGCCGGGAGCATCTCGTTCTGCATCTTCTCGTTGGCGTACCGCAGATAGGCGCCGCCGACCGGGTACCCCTGCCGGTTGTAGGTCCGGGCGCGCTCGATGAGGCCCTTGTACTCGGGCAGCAGCCGGTTCAGCTTGGCGATGGTCGCCTCGGAGGGGGAGCCCGGCTCCGCGTTGGCGGCGGCCTTGACGAGCCCCGCGGCTGCCGTGCTGATGTCCTTCTCGTACCGGTCGCGCGAGTCCGCGGTCTCCTGCCCGCCGGCCAGGAACCCGCTGGAGGCGGCCGTGTTGGCGTCGGCCAGCGAACGGTAGATGCCGGCCGCGCCGGAACTGAGCGGCTGGCTGCGGTGCAGCACGTCGTCGGCGGCGGCCGCCCGCTCGGAGGCCTGCCAGGCGGTGACCGCGCCGAACGCGACGACGAGCAGCACGAGAACGGCCCCGATGATCCGCAGCCGCCCCGGTTCGGTGGTCGCGGCGGCGCGCACCTGCTCGACACCTTCGGCGAAGGCGGTACGGCGCGGGACCGGGGGCGGACCCACCCGTGCGGGCGAGCCGGGCTGGGAGGGGATCGCGGGCATGGCGGGACCCGCCGGTGGCGGCGCCGCGCTGCTCTTCGGCGGGTGTGTCACTTGACCTCCCCCATGGTCATCCGTTCGCCGCCAAGTATCACCGCCCGGACGGGCATCCGCACCAGCCTTCACTCGATCTTGATCGGATCGCAGCGCAACCCACGGCGTGACGGCGCGGGGCGCCGGCCGCACCACCCCCCGCTGATGAACACGCCGGTCGCGGCGGATCGGTTCCCCCCGGGCCCCCGGCACCGCTTGTACCCTTCGCAGACATGCACGGACGACCGAGCCACGACCCCGGCTCCCCCCGTATGTCGCGCCACGACTGGTGGGGCGTGGTCCTCGAAGCCCCCGACCCCCACGCCCTCGCCCGCTTCTACTCCGAACTCCTCGGCTGGGAGATCGCCGAGCAGGACCCCGACGGTGCGGCCATCACCCCACCGGAAGGCGTGGCCTACCTCGCCTTCCAGCGCGCGGACGACTACGTCCCCCCGGTCTGGCCCGCCCACGACGGCGCCCAACGCATCACCATGCACCTCGACTTCGAGGTGACGAACCTGCCGTCCGCGGTGACCCACGCCCTCGAACTCGGCGCCCGAGAGGCCGACCACCAGCCCCAGACCAACGTCAGGGTGCTGCTCGATCCGGCCGGGCATCCGTTCTGTCTCTACCTGGACGACAGCGACTGATCTCGATGGCGAGCGTGCCGAGGGCCTCCTTGTCGGGTGGGTAGATGGCCCGGATGTTGGCAAGCTGCTGTTCTCGGGTGGCGGTCGGGTTGACGTTCGCTGGTCCCTCGCCGTCGAGCAGGGCTTCGAAGCTCGGATACTCGGTGACGCGCTCGACCTCGACCTCGCAGGTCTCGTCGGTGCCCTTGATGCGGAAGCGGATGGTGTCGCCTGCGGCGAGGTCGGCGAGGTGCGGGTACTTCACCCGCACCTCGATGGTTTTGGCGCCCGAAGTCACGAGGTCGAAGTACTGGCGAAAGAGGCTGAGTTCACGTACGCGGGCGGTGCGGTCGGTCATGAGGCGGGAACGCTCCTGGGCGCTGTTGCGGTCATCAGACGGCCGATCTCGGCGGCCGAGTACGAGCGGAAGAAGTGCCGGGGGTCGGACAGCAGGATCTCGGAGGTGGCCAGCAGCCGGTCGGCGTACTCGGTGACCGTGCCGGGCCAGCGCCGGGTGTCGAGCATCCAGTCGGCGGCACCTTCGGGCAAGAGGGCGCGTCCATCGCGGATCTGCGACTTGGACAGTTTTGACCCAGTGTTCGTGACGACCTGGGGGCAGAACAGGCGGGCGGGAAGTTGGTCCAACAGCGGGTGACTCACATAGCCGCGGGCGAGCCGGGCGATGTCAGCCTCAAGCTGCTCCCTGTACGTGGCGGCCTCCCGGCTGTGCGGGTTGTCGGCTCACGTCTGCCTGGATCTGGGCGCCTACGACTCCGCTGCCACGCACGCCCGTACCGCCCGAGCGTGTGCCGAGGCTGCCGGACACGTGGGCATGCTGGCCTGGGTGCGGGCCGTTGAGTCCCTGATCGCGTACTGGACCGGGCGATTCGACCAGGCGGCCCGGCTGGCACAGTCCGGCCGCCTGCACCGGGCAGGTGGGAGCGTCGCTGCCCGGCTGGCGAGTTTGGAGGCGCGTGCCCTGGCGATGATGGGGAGCCAGGCAGGTGCGATGGCCGCCCTGGAGGATGCCGAGCGGTCCCGCGAGGCAATAGCCGGTCACGACGAGTTTCCGGGCCTCTTCGCCTTCCCCGCCGCCAAGCAGTTCGCCTATGCCGGCACGACTTGCCTTGCCCTCGGTGGACGGAAGTACGTCGAGCAGGCCCTCGTCAGCGCGGATGCGGCGATCCGGCTCTACCGCGGTGCGGAGGACGAAGATCGGTCGGTCGGTGACCTTTTCGCCGCGCATGTCGACCTCGCTCGGGGCCACTTGCTCCTCGGCGATCTGGACGGCACCGAGGCCATGCTCGGCTTCGTTCTCGACTCTCCTCCAGAACGTATGTCGGCCAGCATCGTGCGACGGCTCACCGCTCTGGGTGGGGAGTTGGAAGGGCCGCAGTACGGTGGAGTCGTGCAGGCGGCACACCGGCGCGAACGACTCCAGCACACGGCCGTGCTCGCGGCCTCGACCGCCGCCCACCCTCGGGAGCTGCCGACGTGACCGACCTGTCCGCCGCACACGATGCCGCCGTCACCGACCGGGGCCGCCTCGCCGGAAGCGCCTACAACAGCGATCGGGATCTGGCCGCCCGCCAGTCGCTCTACCAGTGGCAGACGCCCCGTTACGACCTACCGGGCATCGTCGCCGGGAAGTTGAGCGACGTACGCGGGCGCGCGGTCGATGTGGGCTGCGGTAATGGCAAGTTCCTCCAGCGGCTGCGTGCGGACCGGCCCGATCTGGTACTGCTGGGCCTGGACATCGCTCCCGGCATCCTCGCCGGCGTCCCGGGACCGGTCGCCGTGGCGGACGCGACAGGCCTGCCGCTGGCCGACGGAAGTGTGGACGCCGCCTTGGCGATGCACATGCTGTACCACGTTCCCGACATCGCCCACGCCGTCAGCGAGCTGTCCCGTGTCGTCGCTCGTCACGGACTGGTGATCGTCTCCACCAACAGCGATCGGGACAAGGCCGAACTGGACGAGCTGTGGCAGCGGGCCGCGGGCGACGTGCTCGGTACCGAGCGCGGTCCGGGACGCATCTCGCTCAGTGCCCGTTTCTCCCTGGAGAAGGCACCCGCCTTCCTGGGGGCGGAGTTCGGTCGTGTGGAGACGATTGAGCTTCCGGGCACCATCACCGTCCGCGATCCGGAGCCGGTCATCGCGCACATGGCCTCCTATCGGGCCTGGGCGGACCAGCACGATGTGCCGTTCGACGCGACCATCGAGCGGGCCCGCACCATCCTCGAAGACCACATCGCCCGAGACGGTGCCTTCCAGGTCAACTGCATGGGCGGCATCCTGGTCTGCCGCCGCTGAGCAGGCAGACCAGGATGCCGGCGCTCAGTCCCCCCTCTCCCAGTGGGCCCGAGCCCGTTCCCCCGCCCCCACCCCCGCCCCCAGGCGGTCCAGGCCCAGGAGGGTCGCGCCCAGGACGGGGCTGGCCGTCACCACCCGGATGTCGGCCTTGGGGGCGCGGGACGACAGCAGGTCCTGGATGCCGTCGTTCAGTTGGGTGTGGCCCGCGGTCAGGACGCTGCCGCCGAGGAGGACGGGGGTCTCCTCGGTGAGGAGGTCGAGGCGGGTGAGGGCGACCGTGGCCATCGTCGCGACCTCCTCCGCGAGGCGGTGCACGATCGAGCGGGCGACCGGGTCGCCCTGGGCGGCCGTCTCGAAGAGGACCGGGGTCAGTTCGTGGCGGCGGCCGTGTTCGACGTGCTCCAGGTGCAGGGCCTCGATCAGGGCATACATGGAGGGGAGGCCGAAGTGGGCGGGCAGGGTGCGGGACAGCGTGGTGGGCTCGCCCCGGCCGTCCTCGGCGCGGGCCGCGTACCAGAGGGCCTCCTCGGCCAGGCCCCAACCGCCGCCCCAGTCGCCGGAGATGCGGCCGATCGCCGGGAAGCGGGCGGTGCGGCCGTCGGGGCGCATGCCGACGCAGTTGATGCCCGCGCCGCACACCACGGCCACGCCCCGGGGCTCGGCCACGCCCGCCCGCAGGATCGCGAAGGTGTCGTTGCGGACCTCCACCGAGGTGCCCCACGCGCGCGCGTGCAGCGCGGCCGCCAACTGCTCCTCCTCGACCGGCAGATCGGCGTTGGCCAGGCAGGCGGAGACGTGCGAGGCGGCGGGCAGGCCCGCGTCCGAGAGGGCCCGGGCGACCGGGTCGGCGAGGGCGTCCATCGCTGCCGCGACGCCCACCGCCGGCGGGCGGAACCCCCCGCCGCGGGCCGTGGCCAGGACCTCGCCGTCGGCGGTGACCACGGCCACGTCTGTCTTGCTGTTGCCCGCGTCGATGGCGAGGACACTCCCGGATTCAGGTGCGGTCAGGCCCACGCCAGGTGCTCCCGGTTGTGCGCGACGAGCTGGTCGGTGAGGGCGTCGGCGTACTCGTACTGGCCGATCAGGGGGTGGGCCAGCAGCGCTCTGAAGACGCGGTCCCGGCCGCCGCGCAGCGCCGCCTCCAGGGCCAGGTCCTCGTACGTCGTCACGTTCGCCACCAGGCCCGCGTACAGGGGGTCCAGGTCCGGGACCGGCAACGGCACCGGGCCCGTCGGGCCGACCGCCGCCTGCACCTCGATCACCGCGTCGTCCGGCAGGAACGGCAGCGTGCCCTTGTTGAGGGTGTTCACCACCTGGTACGGGCTTCCGGCTCCCGCCCGTCGCCCGCCACCACCCTCAAACGAGGGCCCTGCGGGCCCGCTGCCCTGGTTTCCCAGCAGGGCCGCCGCCAGGTCCACCGCGGCCTCCGAGTAGAAGGCGCCGCCCCGCTTGGCCAGCAGCGCCGGCTTCTCGTCCAGGGCCGGGTCGCCGTACATCGTCAGCAACTCGCGCTCCATCGCGGCGACTTCCTCCGCCCGGGAGGGCTTGGTGCGCAGTTCTCGTACCACCGCGTCGTGTGCGTAGTAGTAGCGCAGGTAGTACGAGGGGACCACGCCCAGGCGGTCCAGGAGGGGGCGGGGCAGCCGCAGGTCGTCGGCGATGGCGTCGCCGTTCTCGGCCAGGAGCTTGGGCAGCACGTTCGCGCCCTCGGGGCCGCCGAGGCGCACCCCCGTCTCCCAGGTGAGGTGGTTCAGGCCCACGTGGTCCAGGTGGACGTCCTTCGGGTCGGTGCCCAGCATCGCCGCGAACTTGCGCTGGAAGCCGATCGCCACGTTGCACAGGCCCACCGCACGGTGGCCCGCCTGGAGCAGGGCGCGGGTGACGATGCCGACCGGGTTGGTGAAGTCGATGATCCAGGCACGGGGGTTGGTGCGGCGGACCCGTTCGGCGATGTCCAGGACGACGGGGACCGTGCGCAGTGCCTTGGCCAGACCGCCGGCTCCGGTCGTCTCCTGTCCGATGCAGCCGCACTCCAGGGGCCAGGTCTCGTCCTGCCGCCGTGCCGCCTGGCCGCCGACGCGCAGCTGGAGCAGTACGGCGTCGGCGCCCTCGACGCCCGCGTCGAGGGCGGAGGTGGTGACGATCCGGCCCGGGTGGCCCTGCCTGGCGAAGATCCGGCGGGCCAGGCCGCCCACCAGCTCCAGGCGTTCGGCCGCCGGGTCCACGAGCACCAGTTCCTCGATGGGCAGGGTGTCCCTGAGGCGCGCGAAGCCGTCGATGAGTTCGGGGGTGTAGGTCGAGCCTCCGCCGACCACGGTGAGTTTCACTGGAGGTTCCCTCGCTTCATGAGGTGCGGGCAGCAGTCATCGGCCGGGGGTCCGGGGGTTGCCCCCCGGGTGAGCACGGCATACGTGGTTAACCCTTCACTCCGGTGAGCGTGACGCCCTCCACGAACGCCTTCTGGGCGAAGAAGAACACGAGGATCACGGGGGCCATGACCAGCACGGTCGCGGCCATGGTGAGGTTCCAGTCGGTGTGGTGCGCGCCCTTGAAGGACTCCAGGCCGTAGGAGAGGGTCCAGGCGCCGGGGTTCTCCGAGGCGTAGATCTGGGGGCCGAAGTAGTCGTTCCAGGCGTAGAAGAACTGGAAGAGGGCGACGGCGGCGATGCCCGGTTTCGCCATCGGCAGGACGACCCGTAACAGGGTCCGCAGGTCACCGCAGCCGTCCACCTTCGCCGCGTCGACGTACTCGTTCGGGATCGTCATCAGGAACTGGCGCAGCAGGAAGATGGAGAACGCGTCCCCGAACGCCATCGGGATGATCAGCGGCCACAGCGTGCCGGACAGGTCCAGCTGCTTCGCCCAGAACAGGTACATCGGGATGATGACCACCTGCGGGGGCAGCATCATCATCGAGATCACCAGCATGAGTGACAGGTTGCGGCCCCGGAAGCGGAACTTCGCGAGCGCGTACGCCACCGGGATGGAGGACACCACGGTCAGCACGGTGCCGAGACCGGCGTAGATCAGGGTGTTCTTCCACCAGGTCAGGAACCCCGGCGTGTCGAAGACCTTCCGGTAGTTGCCCCACTCCCAGGTGTGCGGGATCAGGTCCCGGCTGAGCGCCTGGGTGTCGCTCATCAGCGAGGTCAGGAACACGAACACGAAGGGGAGCGTGAAGAACAGCGCGGCGGCGATCCCCAGGGAGTGGATCGCGATCCATTCGAGCAGCGCCCTGCGGCGGGCGGTCCGCTCCGCCCCGGACACCGGCGGCGCCAGCTTCACCGGCTGGTCCAGTACTTGGGTCATGGTCAGTCACCTGCCTGGATGAGACCGCCCCGGCGCCGCATCAGGAACGCGGTGAACACCATCGACAGGGCGAACAGCACCAGAGCCACCACACAGGCCGAGCCGTAGTCGAAGCGCTGGAAGCCGAGGTTGTAGACGAGCTGGGGGAGGGTGAGCGTGGACTTGTCCGGATAGCCGGGCTCGAACTGGGTGCCCGCTCCCTGGATCACGCCCGAGGCGACCTTCCCCGCGATCAGCGGCTGCGTGTAGTACTGCATCGTCTGGATCACGCCGGTGACCACGGCGAACATTACGATCGGCGAGATGTTCGGCAGGGTGACGTAGCGGAACCGCTGCCACGCCGACGCGCCGTCCAGCTCGGCCGCCTCGTACTGCTCCGTCGGCACGTCGAGCAGCGCGGCCATGAAGATGACCATCAGGTCGCCGATGCCCCACAGTGCCAGCAGGGTCAGGGCCGGCTTGGACCAGGCGGGGTCGTTGAACCAGCCCGGCGCCGGGACGCCCACCTTCTCCAGGATCGAGTTGACCGGTCCCGTACCGGGGTTGAGCAGGAAGGCGAAGGCCATCGTCGCCGCCACCGGCGGGGCGAGGTAGGGCAGGTAGAAGAGGGTGCGGAAGACGCCCGCGCCCGTCTTGATCTTCGTGATGAGCAGGCCCACACCGAGTCCGAAGACGACCCGGAGGGTCACCATCACCAGCACCAGCCACAGGGTGTTGCGCAGGGCGGGCCAGAAGAGCGGGTAGTGCTCGAAGACGTACGTCCAGTTCTTCGTTCCGCTCCATGTCGGCGGCCTGAAGCCGTCGTAGTGCATGAACGAGAAGTAGACCGTCGAGATCAGCGGGTACGCGAAGAAGACCGCGAAGCCGATCAGCCAGGGCGACATGAAGGCGGCCGTCCGCAGTGCCTGTTTCCGCTGCTTCGCAGCGAGGCCAGCCCTGCGGCGCTTAGAGGCGAGCGTGATCGTGCTCATGGCTACTTCGCCTGCGCGATGTCCGTGTCGATCTGCGCGGCCGTCTTCTTCAGACCGGCCTTCAGATCGGTGACCTTGCCGCTCTCGTAGTCGTAGCCGAACTGCTGGATCGTCACCAGGTACACACCGCCGTTGATCGAGGCGGGACTCGTGGTCGAGTTCGGGTTCGCGGCGATGTCCAGGAAGGTTTTGAACCGCGGGTCGTACTTCAGCTTCGGGGACTTCAGCGCGGCCAGCGTGGAGGGCACGTTGTGGATGTCGTTGGCGAAGCCGACCACCGCGTCCGTGTTCGTGGTCATGTACTTCACCAGCTCCCAGGCCGCGTTCTGCTTGTGGCTGGTGGCGGCGATACCGGCGATGGTGCCGGTGATGTAGCCCTTGCCGTACTGGTCGGCCTGGTCGTCCGGTACGGGCAGCGGGGCGACGCCGATGTCGAACTTCGGTTTGGCGTCGAGCGCCATCCCGAGCCGCCACTCGCCGTCCAGCTGCATGGCCACCTGGCCGGTGTGGAAGGGGTGCTTCGGACCCCACTCGTCGCCGAGGGTGGCCCGGAACTTCTCCAGCTTCTGGAAGCCGCCGAGTTCGTCGACGAGCTTCTTCTGCAGGGTGAAGCCCTTCTCGAACGCCGGGTCCTTGGCCACGTCGGACTTGCCGGCCTTGTCGAAGTACGTCGGCGAGAACTGCCCGAAGTAGTGCTCGGTCGTGGACTCCCAGCCGTGGTAGTCCGGCATGAAGCCCAGCTGCTTGTAGCCGTCGCCCTGCGGGATCGTCAGCTTCTTGGCGTCGGCCTGGAACTCCGACCAGGTCTTCGGCGGGGTCGTGATGCCCGCCTTCTCGAACGCCGTCTTGTTGTAGTAGAGGCCGTACGCGTCGCCCAGCAGGGGCACCGAGCAGCGGTTGCCGTCGAACTGGGTGTACTCGTTCATCGCCTTCGGGAAGGCCGTCTCCGGGTCGATGTCCGACTTCTTGAAGAAGGGGTTGAGGTCCACCAGCGCGCCCGAGGAGCAGAACTTGCCCACGTTGTTGGTGGTGAAGGAGGAGATCACGTCCGGGGCCTTGTCGCCGCCGGAGCGCAGCGCCTGGTTGATCTTGTCGTCGGTCATGTTGCCGACGACGTTCACGTGGATGTTGGGATGGGCCTTCTCGAAGCCGGCGACCAGGGACTTGACCGCCTTCACCTCGTTCGGCGCGCTCCACGCGTGCCAGAAGTTGATCGTCGTGTCCTTGGAGGCGTCGTCGGTGGCGCCGGAGGTGGACTGGCCGGTACAGGCGGTGGTGAGCAGGGCGAGCGACGCGGTTACGGCAAAAGCCGCCTTTCGGGCAACTGAGGGTATGACTTCGGGCATGGCGAGGTCTCCCGGGGCAGGGGTGGGTGAGAAGAGGGGGACTGCGGGGGCGGGGCTCAGTGCGAGGTGTCGAAGACCTCGTCGCGGGTGGTCGCGAGCGCGGACTCCAACGCGCCGCGCAGCACGGGGTGTTCACGGACGTCGCCGACGACGAGCCGGGGGCGGGCCGCGGCCAGCTCCTCCAGCTCGGCCTGGACGAGGGCGCGCAGCACCTCGCCGCCGGCCGTCAGGGCGGAGCCGCTGAGAACGACGAGTTCGGGGTCGAGGACGGAGACGAGCGAGGCGAGACCGGTGGCCAGCCGGGTCGCGTAGGTGGCGAGCAGCTCCCGGTGGGGTCCGCTCACGTGGTCGGCGGCACGGGCCAGGAGTTCCGCGGCGGCCTCGGCGTACGGCCCCGGCGGTACGTCCTCGATGCCGAGTTCGCGGGCCAGCTTCGGTACGGCCTGGGAGCCGGCCAGCTCCTGGTAGCCGCCGCTGTTGGCCTTGGTCACCTGGCGCACCAGAGGGGTGCCGGGCACGGGGAGGAAGCCGACCTCGCCCGCGCCGCCGGTCCAGCCGCGGTGCAGCCGGCCGCCGAGGACCAGGGCGGCGCCGAGGCCCTCCTGGTTCCACAGCAGCACGAAGTCGCTGTGGCCCCGGGCCGCGCCGAGCCGCTGTTCGGCGAGGGCGACGAGGTTGACGTCGTTCTCGTACTCGACCGGCATCGGGAGCGCCGCCGCGAGGTCGTCGAGCAGCGCGGGGGAGTGCCAGCCGGGCAGGTGGGAGGCGTAGCGCAGCCGGCCGGTGTTGGGGTCGAAGGCGCCGGGGGTGCCGACGACCAGCCGGTGGACGTCGTCCCGGGCCAGCCCGGCGGACTTCACGGCGCCGTCGAGGGCGTCGGTGACCTGCCGGACGACCGGGTGGGCGGGGCGGCGGCCGGGGGTGGGCAGTTCGTACTCGCCGACCGTGCGGCCGGTGATGTCGGCGACGGCGGCGCGGATGCGGTCCGGGGTGACGTCGATCCCGGCGGCGTGGGCGGCCGTGGGGTTGACCGCGTACAGCTGGGCGTTGGGGCCCGGCCTGCCCTCGCTGATGCCGGTGACCCGGACCAGACCGGCCGCTTCCAGGCGGGCCAGCAGCTGGGAGGCGGTCGGCTTGGACAGGCCGGTGAGCTTGCCGATCCGGGTGCGGGACAGCGGCCCGTGCTCCAGCAGGAGGTCCAGGGCGGCGCGGTCGTTCATGGCGCGCAGCACGCGAGGGGTGCCCGGCGTGCCGGCGGTTCCTGCCATGGGGGTCCACACCTGCCTTTCCAACTGCCCAGCTTCCCAGTGACCTGGTCATGACGTCCAGTCTTGATCAACCGGCTGCCCGAAGATCACTGTTAGGAAACTTTCCTATTCGGGTGGGAGGAACGTAAGCCCAGGACGAAGGGGGCGTCAATAGACAACGCCCCCGAGGCAACAGAGTCGTTACCTCGGGGGCGTGCCGTGAAGGGGTGCCGGCCTGCTCGTGGGGGTGCCGGCTTCAGCGAGTGCCGGTCTACCTGACCGTCACGTGGTCACCGGCGGAGGTCTTGGCCGCGGTGGTGGCCGTACCCGTGAAGACGAAGCGGTAGGTGCCGCTCTTGGTCGCCGTCACCGTGGTGGACAGGGCGCCCCCGGTGCCGGAGGTGATCGCCCTGACGTTCTTGTACGAACCGCCGTCCGCCTTGAACTGGAGCAGGGCCGTCTGGCCCTTGTAGCCGGTGTACTTGCCGGTCTCCCAGTTCGCGCGGGTCAGGCTGCCCTTGACGGTGAGCGTCTTGCCCTTGGTCACGGGCTCCGGAGCGGCGTTCGCGGTCAGCCGGGCGGCGCGCCGCACCGTCAGCGGGGCGAGGTTGCCCCACAGCGACACGTCGGTCTCGTTGTGCAGGTAGTCGTCCGAGACGGTGCCCTCGGCGTGGGCGTACAGGCCGGCGGCCTTCCAGGTGGTGGCGTCCGCGGCCTCCCACAGGGAGTCTCCCGGTTCCACGAGGATCGTCTCGGTGCAGCTCTCGGTGACCGTCGTGTCCGTCGTCGCGGTGGTCGAGCAGGTGGGCGCCGTCTCCGGGTCCAGCTCGTTGCCGATGTTCCGCAGCGTGCCGCGGTAGAGGACGACCGCCTGGAACGTCTTCTTCTGGTCGATGACCAGGTCCTTGGGCCGGGTCAGGCTGTACGTCACCGGCACGCTCACGGCCTTGCTGACACCGACGACGAGCGGCTTGCCGTTGTTCACGCTCACGCCGGCGAAGGTCAGGTCCGGCGTGCCGGACGCGGAGGCGACGGGCGCGGCCAGGCCGGTCAGAGCCAGGGCACCGGACAGGGCGGTGCCTATGGCGAGCTTTCTCATGTATCCCCACATTCGCACACGGGCCCCCGGGCGGCGTCGCGCTCCAGAACAAGGGCCCGTCGTGCAGGCGACACTAAAGGATCACCGGATGCGGAGGGAATACGGGGTTCCTGTGAAGACGATCTGAATCCCGGGCACGTCAAGAGACCGTCACGGAGCTGGTCTCCGCTGGTCAGGGGGGGTGCGTGGCGTCAGATTGCGCGACTCGTCAGTCGTTGACGAAGGGGGCCGTGTCCAGCGTGGGGTAGGGAGCCGGGAGAGGGAGGGCTTCGCCGAGATCGACCTTGGTGTCGGTGTCGTAGTAGGCCTCGGTGGGGTCGTCGCCGGGGAGGATCGGGTCCGTGTAGCAGTGGGCCGTCTTGGAGTGGCGGTCGATGAGCACGTAGACGGGGATGCCGGCGGCGGCGTAGGTGCGGAGCTTGGGGCCGGTGTCGGTCCAGTGGTTCGACGACGTGACCTCACCTACGAGGGCGATCATGTCGGCGGGGTACCAGCCCTTGTTCGCCTTGCGGTACGACTCGTCCAGTTCGGATGCCTTGCGGCGGCGGACGTAGAAGTCTGGGATGAGGAGGCCCAGGGTGCTTCCGTCCTTGCCGACGGCGCGGTAGCCGTTGCCCATGCCTACGAGGCGGAATCCAGCCGTGCGGAACTGGAAGCTCAGCTCCAAGGCGCCGTCGTTGTGATTGTCGTCCGGCTGCGGCGGCACGATGACCGTCCCCTCGACGTACTCCGGTCGAATCGGCGTCGGTGATGCCTCTTCGATCGCGCTCAACAGGTCGCTGGGGTCCACCTGCGTCATAACCGGCTCCATGATCGGTTCGGCGCTCATCGCTGGTTCTCCTTGTCGCACTGATGCCAGGCTATGCCCGCGCCGGGTGCCCAGGCAGAACGATGGGGCACCCGCGGCGCTTTCGGCGCCGGGATGCCCCACCTGTTCACTCGAACGAGCGTGCTGAACCGTTCCGTCCTCGTACGCCCTACTTAGGCGCCGGCCGCTGCTGCGGAGTGATCGGCGAGGCCGCCGTCGACTGGGGCGAGTCCGCGTTGGAGTACACCGAAGGCGCCGCGACCGAGGCCGTCGGGTCCGGGATGTCCCCGATGTCCTCCACGGCCGTCGCCCCGCCCACGATGCGGATGCTGGCCGCGTCGAACGCCCGCTTGATGCGCCAGCGCAGCTCCCGCTCCACCGCCACCGACTTGCCGGGCATGGTCCTGGCCGAGACCCGGACCACCATGGAGTCGATCAGCACGCTGTCCAGGCCGAGCACCTCGATCGGCCCCCACAGCAGCTCGTTCCAGGGTTCTTCCTTGGTCATCTGCTCGGCGACCTCGTCCAGCGTCGCCTTCACCCGGTCCAGGTCCTCGCCCGACCGCACGGTCACGTCGACCCCGGCGGTCGCCCAGCCCTGGGAGAGGTTGCCGATCCGCTTGACCTCGCCGTTGCGGACGTACCAGATCTCGCCATCGGCACCGCGCAGCTTGGTCACCCGCAGCCCGACCTCGATCACCTCGCCGGACGCTATGCCCGCGTCGATCGAGTCGCCGACGCCGTACTGGTCCTCCAGGATCATGAACACGCCGGAGAGGAAGTCCGTGACCAGGTTCCGGGCGCCGAAACCGATCGCCACACCGGCCACACCGGCCGAGGCCAGCAGCGGCGCCAGGTTGATCTTGAAGGTGGACAGCACCATCAGCGCGGCCGTGCCGAGGATCAGGAAGCTCGCCACCGAGCGCAGCACCGAGCCGATCGCCTGCGAGCGCTGCCGGCGCCGCTCGGCGTTGACCAGCAGCCCGCCCAGCGCGGTGCCGTCCACCGACTCCACGGTGCGGTTCATCCGGTCTATCAGCTTGGTGATCGCCCGCCGCACGGCCGCTCTGAGCACGAACGCCACGACCAGGATCAGCAGGATCTGCAGACCCATCGCGAGCCAGGTCGACCAGTTCTGCTCCACCCAGCTCGCCGCGTTCGTCGCGCTCTCCTGGGCGTCCTGAAGGTTCGGCACGGCCGGGGTCGTTGCCCCCGAGGGAGACGGGGTCGGCGTCGCACCGGCGGCCACTAGGACGACGGGCAAGGACACGGCAGGTACCTCCAACGTGCTGCACGGTCCGCTCCGGTGGGGCGGTCAAGGTCACGAAAAGGTCACCGGACGGACAGGACCACCACACTAACGGGGCATTGTGTGTGCACCACGCCGTTCCGCACAGGAGGGCCTCAGGAGAGACGGGTCTCACCCGGGCTTGAACAGGCCATGATCCGGGGGAGGAATCAGGTGTGGTCGAAAACACTCCCAGCCCGTTACCGGGACATGGTGGCGCTTCCACCAGGCATGAGGGGAGACTGACTGCAGATCGTCCCGGCGCGAGCCACGCGCCGCCGACGCCCAAGGAGGCACCCGTGCCGCATGTCCTGGTCCTCAACGCGTCGTACGAGCCGCTCGGCGTCGTACCGCTCCGTCGCGCGCTCGTCCTCGTCCTGGAGAACAAGGCTGTCTCCCTCGAGGAATCCGGCGCCTATATGCACAGCGCAACCGTCACAGTCCCCGCACCCAGCGTGGTCCGGCTCAAGCGATTCGTCCGGGTTCCCTATCGGGGGCCCGTTCCTCTTACCCGCAGGGCGCTGTTCGCCCGCGACGGGGGCCGGTGCATGTACTGCGGTGGCGTCGCAACCAGCGTCGACCACGTCATCCCGCGCAGCCGCGGGGGCAAGCACGTCTGGGACAACGTGGTGGCCTCCTGCCGCCGCTGCAACCACGTCAAGGCCGACCGCCACCTCGTCGAGCTGGGCTGGCGGCTGCGTCACAAACCAGCCCCGCCCACCGGTCTGGCCTGGCGCATCATCGGGACCGGCCATAGGGACCCGCGCTGGCTGCCCTACTTGCAGCCGTACGGCGCGGACGACGCCATGGCCCGGATCGACGGCATCTCAGCCTGACGATCCGGGCCTTCGTGTACCCGGGGCGGCACCCCGGGCACCCGCGTGGTCCGGCCTCGGGGACCCCCGTACCCCGGGGCCGGACGTTCCGGCGGCGGTCAGGCGTAGCGCAGCTCCGCCGGGTGCACCGAGCGGCGCAGCAGGGGCAGCGACGTGGCCGCGGCCAGCAGGCAGCAGGCGTACACGCCCACCGGGACCAGCAGCGCGGCGTACGGCACGGCTTGGACGACGTACTCCTGGGTCAGCGCGCCGTACCAGATGCCGATCGCCATCCCGCCCGCCCCGGCGAGCGCGACCGCGGGAGCCAGCGGCAGCGCCGTCTCCAGGAGCAGCGCCCGGCCGAGCACCGCCCGCGGCACCCCGGCGGCGACCTGTGCGGCCAGGCCGCGGCGGCGGTTCGCCAGGGACTCGGCGGTGCCGACGGCGAGGCCGGAGAGGGTGATCGCGAGGGCGACGAGGATCGCGGCGCCGGTCAGGTCGATGCCGGTCGTGTAGAAGGACACGGGCATGCCGAGGTGGTTCTGGCGGCTCATGGCGTCCAGGTCGGCGAGGAACGCCTGACGGACGCCGACGAAGCCCGTGCCGACGATGGTGACCAGCAGGACGGCCGCGTGGGTGCGGGCCGCGGCCCACGGGTCGTCGCGCAGCCGCTCCGCCGCGATCAGCGTCGCCGCGGACCGGGCGCGGCCCGCCAGCACCCGCCCGACCAGTCCGGCCGTTCCCCCGGCCAGCCACACCGTGCCCGCCCCGACCGCGATGACCAGCCCGAACAACGTCAGCGGTAGCTGCCCCCGCTCGGTGTCGGAGGTGTTCGCGACAGCCCAGAGCGCCAGCAGCAGGACGGCCACTACCCCGCCGACGAACAGCAGCCCCGGCCCCCGCCCGCTGCTGGGCCGCACCCGGCGCACCCATCCGAGCGGCGAGGCCACCACCCGGCGCAGCGCCAGCGTGCCGGTCACCGCACCCAGCACCGGCACCCCGAGGGCGACCAGCGCGAGACCGGCCCAGGCCGCGGCGGTCGGGCTGTCCCACAAGTCCAGCAGGACCGGCACCGCGACGGCGGTGGCGAGGACCGAGCCCAGCAGGCAGGCCAGCCCCGTCTCCAGCGCGGCGATCCGGCGCACCTGGGCCGGGCCGGCGCCGGCCAGCCGCAGCCCGGCCAGCCGCCGGTCGCGGTGCACGGCGCCGATCCGGGCGCACTGCCCGAGGAACCCCAGCACCGGCACCAGCAGAAGCAGCAGGCAGACGATCACCCCCGAGCGCTCGCCGGGGTTGTTCAGCAGACCGCTGCCGAGGGGCACCCGGTGGTACCCCCGGAGCGAGGCCAGGGCGACGGCGGCGAGGGCGAACCCCGTCGCCAGCGCGGCCCCGGCCGCGGTCAGCCCGGCCCGCCACCACTCCTGCCGGTCGGAACCGCGGGTGAGCTGCCAGGCCAGACGCACATCGGCGGTCACGGAGCCGCTCGTACGGGTCGTCACACCGCCACCTCCGCCGGCACCGCGAGCCCGTCGCTCATCCGCGTCTCACGGTCCGCGTAGGCCGCGACCTGGGCGTCGTGCGTGATCAGCAGCACCGCCGTACCCGCCTCGCGGGCCGTGTGCACCAGGGCCGTCATCACCTGCTCGGTCGCCAGCGAGTCCAGGGCGCCCGTCGGCTCGTCCGCGAAGACCACCTTCGGGCCGGTCACCAGCGCCCGGGCCAGGGCGACCCGCTGCGCCTGGCCGCCGCTCATCTCGCCCGGCCGCAACTCCTCCTGCCCGCGCACCCCGAACCGCTCCAGCCACGCGCCCGCCTGTTCCCGGGCTCCGGCGCGGTCGGTGCCGGCCAGCATCAGCGGCAACGCGACGTTGTCCACGGCCGTCAGCTCGGGAATCAGCTGCCCGAACTGGAACACCACACCGAAGTCGGTACGGCGCAGCTCGCTGAGCCGCTTCTCCGACAACTGGTCGAGCCGCTGCCCGTCGTAGGCCACCGCGCCCTCGTCCGGCCGGACGATCCCGGCCAGGCAGTGCAGCAGCGTCGATTTTCCGCTGCCGCTGGCACCGGTCACCGCGAGGATCTCGCCCGCACGCAGTTCGACCGAGGCGCCGCGCAGCGCCTGGGTCCTGCCGTGCGCCTTGACCAGGTCTCGTCCTGCCAGAAGCGGCACCGAGGAGTCCCCCCTGTTGCTCATGCTGCGTCGACCTCCGCGGTCAGAGTGATCAGCCGGGCCGCCGTGGTGTTCATCCAGCGGAGGTCGGCGTCGAGATGGTTGAGGGCGTAGTCCGCCGAGAGCACGGTCGCCAGATCGGCGCCCGGTTCCGTCTTCACGGCCGTGAGCTGCCGCATCCGCTCCATGTGCGCGGCCCGCTGGGCGCGCAGGTAGGCGGCCGGATCGCCGCCGGAGAGGATCGAGACCACGACCTTGGCGAAGATCTCGTTCGCCACGAAGGGCGCGGGCGGGGCGATCTCCCCGGCCCACCGGGCCAGTTCGCTCGTTCCGTCCTGCGTCGACCGGTACAGCGTCCGCTCCGGTCCGCCGTCGGCGTCGGTCCCGTCGATCTCCGCGAGACCGTCCCGGACCAGGCGTTGCAGGGTTGTGTAGACCTGCCCGTAGGCCAGCGGACGAGCCTGGGGGAAGCGTTCGTCATGGCGCCGCTTGAGGTCGTAGCCATGGCTCGGCCCTGCCTCGAGCAGCCCCAGAAGGATGTGCCGGGTGCTCATGGAGATCAGTATGCACTGGATACATGTACTGAGTGAATAGTGAGCGGCGAACGCCTGGCGGGAGGGCGCGGTATGTCGGAAGAAGCACGTTGCCCGGCCGTATAGGTCTGGCATCGCGCCCACTGGGTAGGCCTGCTCTCATCCGCAGATCCGGCAGCACCCGACGTAGTGACAAGGAGGCCCCCGTGGCCGCACCGGCTCATCTCTCGATCCCGGCCCAGTGGAAACCCGTGGCGGAGCCGTCCGCCGAGACCCACGAGGCATCCGTCTGTGTCTTCAGCGCGGAAAGCGCGAGCGCCGAGGCGCCGCTGACCAGCGAGCCGCCGCTGCCCGACGCCGAGCCCCTGACCAGCGAGCCGCCGCTCGCCGACGCCGCCCCGCTGACCAGCGAGTCCGACCCGGTCCCGGACTTCTTCGCCGCGGGGCTGTAGATGGCCGCGGCGCGCGAGGACGAGGAGCTGTCCCGGCTCGCCGGGCTGCACGGCGTCGCCACCTCCTACAGCCCCGCCCCGGACCGTACGGTCGCGGTCTCCGCCTCCGCCGTGGTCGCCGCCCTGGCCGCCCTCGGCGTCGACGCGAGCACCCCGGACGCCGTCCGCACCGCACTCGCCGAACGGGAGCGCGAGCTGCGCGCGCGGCTGCTGCCGCCGACGGTGGTCCGGTGGGCCGCCGCCGAGGGGCCGCCCGCCGCCTTCGCCGCGCTGCCGCCCGGCACCCGGCTGCGCGTCGAGACCGAGCAGGGGGAGGAGCGGGACGGGATCGAGGGGCTGCCCACCGGTGTGCACCGGGTGAGCGCCACCGCACCCGACGGGCGCACCGGACACGCCCACCTCATCGTCGCCCCCGACCGGCTGCCCGCCCCCGCCACCCGCTCCTACGGCCTCCTCGTGCAGCTGTACTCACTGCTCTCCCGGCGCTCCTGGGGCATGGGCGACCTCGGTGACCTCGCCGAGCTGGCCGGCTGGGCCGGGCGCACCGCCGGAGCCGGGTTCGTGCAGGTCAACCCGCTGCACGCGGCCGTACCCGGGACCCCGACCGACCCGTCCCCGTACCGGCCGTCCTCGCGCCGCTTCCCCGACCCCGTGCACCTGCGGATCGAGGAGATCCCCGAGTTCGCGTACATCGAGGACCAGGTCCGGGTCCGCGCGCTGCTGGAGCGCGCCGAGCGGCTGCGCGCCGACGTCCTCGACAAGGGCGCCCTCATCGACCGGGACGCGGTGTGGGAGCTGAAGCGGCAGGCCCTGGAGCTGGTCGTCCGGGTCCCGCTCGGACCGGGACGGCAGGCCGCGTACGACACCTTCCGCGCCGAGGAGGGACAGGCCCTGGAGGACCACGCCACCTGGTGCGCCCTCGCCGAGACCCACGGACCCGACTGGCACGGCTGGCCGGAGCCCCTGCGCGACCCACGCTCCGCCGAGACCGCCCGCGCCCGCGCCGAACTGGCCGACCGGGTCGACTTCCACGCCCGGCTCGCCTGGCTCACCGACGGCCGGCTCCGCGCCGCCCAGCGCGCCGCCCGGGAAGCCGGCATGCCCGTCGGGATCGTCCACGACCTGGCCGTGGGCGTGCACCCCGGCGGCGCGGACGCCTGGGCCCAGCAGGACCACTTCGCCGCCGGCATGTCGGTCGGCGCCCCGCCCGACGCCTTCAACGCCCGCGGCCAGGACTGGGGTCTGCCGCCGTGGCGCCCCGACCGCCTCGCCGCCTCCGGCCACGCCCCCTACCGCCACCTCCTGCGCGCCCTCTTCCGGTATGCCGGCGCCCTGCGCATCGACCACGTGATGGGCCTGTTCCGGCTCTGGTGGGTGCCCCGGGGCTGCCCGCCCACCGAGGGCACCTACGTCCGCTACGACGCCGACGCCATGCTCGCCCTGCTCCTCCTGGAGGCCTCCCGCGCCGGATCCGTGGTGATCGGCGAGGACCTGGGCACCGTGGAGCCGGGGGTGCGCGAGACGCTGCAGCGGCGCGGGGTGCTCGGTACCTCCGTGCTGTGGTTCGAGCGGGACTGGGAGGGCGACGGCCGCCCGCTGCCGCCGGAGCACTGGCGCGCCGACTGCCTCGCCACCGCCACCACCCACGACCTCCCGCCCACCGCCGCCCGGCTCACCGGCGACCACGTCGACCTGCGCGACCGCCTCGGCCTGCTGACCCGCCCGGCCGCCGAGGAGCGCGCGGAGGCGACCGCGGACACCGCGGAGTGGCTCGCCCTGCTGGGCAGCCTGGGCCTGCTCGACAGCCCGGCCGCCGGGCCCCCGGGATCCGACGAGGAGGCGGAGATCCAGGGCGTGTACCGCTTCCTGCTGCGCACCCCGGCCCGCCTGATCGGCGTCTGGCTCCCGGACGGCGTCGGCGACCGCCGCCCGCAGAACCTGCCGGGTACGTGGGACCAGTACCCGAACTGGCGCCTGCCGGTCGCCGACGCGGAGGGCAGGCCCGTGCCCCTGGAGGACCTGACGACCTCGCCTCGGCTGCGGGCACTGCTGGAGGCTCTGAAGGCGGGCGGGCCTTCATAGGGCACCCCGGACGCGCGGCCTTCCTGGGCGTTCGCTAACTTGAGAACGTGGACAAGAAGAACGCCCTGCGCGCCGGCGCCCTGGCCGCCGGTACGACGCTGATGATGCTGCTCATGTCGTCCCCCGCGCTCGCGCTGACCCGCGACGACGGTGACGACCCCGGCACGGGCCTGAGCGTCGGCGCGACGCTGGGCCTGTATGTGCTGCTGCCGCTGGCACTGTTCGCGGTCATCGCCGGACTGGTGATGGTCCTGGACAAGTCCAAGACGCGCGTGACCAAGCCCAGCAAGGCGAAGGCCTGAGCGCGCAGCTGATCTCCGCCGAGGGCGCCGTCCTGCCGCATGTGTGCGGTGGGGTCGGCGCCCTCGGTGCTTCGTGCGGGCCGGGACCTGTCTCGCGGGGCCTGCGAGACCGTCCCTCCAACAGGCCATCTGCTCATGCCGGACATATGCGCACGGCATAGTCTCGACACGGATCACGGATTGTGACCGAGGGGCACGGACAGTGAAATCTCCTCCGTGTCGATCCCCGCACCCCCTGGAGAGCACATGGCCACCTACGCCCCTGCGCCCACCCTCATACCGGAAGGCCTGGGCGCCCCGAGCGAAGCCACCTTCCCGATCGCCGAACTGGATCGCCTGCCCGCCGCGCACCTGACGCGCGGGACCACCGGGCACTGACCCGCCCCGCTCCCCCCGGCCTCCGGCCGCTCACGCAGCCGCGGTTGGTGCGACGTGTGCGAGCCGCGGCTGCCGTCCGTCGTCCCGGCCGGCTAGGCCCGGTGCCGGCTCAGGGGCTGGGTGCCGTCAGGTAGCGCTGCACCGTGGGCGCGAGCCACGCCACGATCTCCTCGGGGCGCAGTGCCACGGTGGGCGGCAGGCGCAGTACGTAGCGGGTGAGGGCCAGTCCGAGCAGCTGTGAGGCGCAGAGCGCGGCCCGCGTGGGCACCTGCTCGGGGTCGGGGCACACCTGCAGGGCCACCGGCAGCAGCTGGTCCCGGAAGATGCCCTGCATGCGCTCGGCCCCGGCCTGGTTGGTGGCGCCGACCCGGAGTACGGCCGTGAGCTCCTCGTTCTCCTCCCAGAGGGAGAGGAAGTGGGTCACGAGGGCCCGGCCGACCTCCTCCCGCGGTACCCGGGTCAGGTCCGGCAGCCGCAGGTCGAGCGCGACGGCCGCGGCGAACAGGCCGTCCTTGTTGCCGAAGTACCGCATCACCATCGACGGGTCGATGCGCGCGTCCTTGGCGATGGCGCGGATGGTGGCCCGCTCGTAGCCGTCGGCGGCGAAGCGCTCGCGGGCGGCGGCGAGGATCGCGGTGCGGGTGGCGTCGGACCGGCGGCGGGCGCCGGGACCGGAATCTGTGCTGCTGCTGTCACTGCCGTTCATGCCAACGAGCGTAGGCCAACATTCGTAGGCCAACAAGCGTTGACACCCCTCGGAGGGCGTGGCTACTCTCGTCAACGAGCGTTGGCAAACAAGCGTTGGCAACTGGAGGCCATCATGAGCGGCATCAACACCGACAGCACCAGCCGCACCAGCAGCACCCCGAGCCCCGTGATCATCGTCGGCTCCGGCCCCACCGGCCTCCTCCTCGCCGGTGACCTCGCCACCGCCGGTGTCCCGGTCATCGTCCTCGAAAAGCGCCCGCACAAGATCAGCAACCTGTCCCGCGCCTTCGTCCTGCACGCCCGCACCCTGGAGCAGCTCGACGCCCGCGGCCTCGCCGACGATCTGGAAGCCGCCGGCCAGGCCCTGGACCGGTTGCGCCTCTTCGGCCGGCTCACCATGGACCTGGGCGGCCTCCCCTCCCGCTTCAACCACCTCCTCGTCCTCCCGCAGTACGAGGTGGAGAAGGCGCTGGAGCGGCGCGCGGTCGAGGCGGGCGTCGACTTCCGGTACGAGACCGAGCTGACCGGCCTCACCCAGGACGCGGACGGCGTGACCGTGCAGACCCGCGGACCCGAGGGCCGGGCGGAGAGCCTGCGGGCCGCGTACGTCGTCGGCGCCGACGGCATGCGCAGCGTCGTGCGGGACGCGATCGGCCTGCCCTTCCCCGGCAAGTCGGTGATCCGCTCCGTCGTCCTCGCCGACGTGCGGCTCGCCGAGAAGCCCCCGACGCTGCTCACCGTCAACGCCGTCGGCGACGCCTTCGCCTTCCTCGCGCCCTTCGGCGACGGCTACTACCGGGTGATCGGCTGGCACCGCGGCCGCAACGTCCCCGACGGGGAGCCGCTGGACCTGGCCGAGGTCAAGGAGATCACCCGCCTCGCGCTCGGCCGTGACTTCGGGATGTACGACGCCCGCTGGATGTCCCGCTTCCACAGCGACGAGCGCCAGGCGCCCGCCTACCGGGTCGGCCGGGTCTTCCTCGCCGGGGACGCCGCGCACGTGCACACCCCGGCCGGCGGCCAGGGCATGAACACCGGGCTGCAGGACGCGGCCAACCTGAGCTGGAAGCTCGCCGCGGTCGTCACCGGCCACGCGGACCCGGAGCTGCTCGACAGCTACCAGGCCGAGCGCCACCCGGTCGGCAAGGCGGTGCTGCGCAGCAGCGGCGGCATCGTCCGCCTCGCCATGGCCAAGCGTCCCTGGACACTGGCGGCCCGCGCCGCGCTCACCGCGTTCCTCAACGCCGTGGGCCCCGCCCGCCGCAAGGTCGCCGGCCAGGTCACCGGCGTCGGCTACCGCTACCCCGCGCCCCGTGGCGCCCACCGCCTCACCGGAACCCGCGTCCCGGACGTCGCCCTGGCCGACGGCGGCCGTCTCTACGAGGCCCTGCGCGGCGGCCGGTTCGTCCTGATCGCTCCGGAGTCGTACGAGGGCCGGCGCGGGGAGCGGCTCGCCGTGGCGCGGTGGGCGAGCGACCGCCGTACGACGGTGCTGGTGCGCCCCGACGGATACGTCGCCTGGGCGGCGGACGCCGCGGACGCGGCGCGGATCGAGCAGGCGGTGGCCGAGTACGTCGGCGGTTAGTCGCCTCGGGGGCTAGTGCTCCGTCCCCTGTGTCCCCGCGAGCAACTCCCTCAGCAGGCCGGCCAGTTGGTCGGCCTGTTCGGCGTCGAAGGAGGACAGGGCCGCCGTCTGGACGGCGAGGCCCGCACCGACCGCCTGGTCAATGACGTCCAGCCCCTTCTCGGTCAGCGTCACCTGGAGCCCGCGGCGGTCGTGGGGGTCGGGGGAGCGGCGCAGCAGGCCGGCCCGTTCCAGCTTGTCGAGGCGGCCGGTCATGCCGCCGGTGGTGAGCATCAGCGTCGCCGAGAGCTGGCGCGGGGAGAGGGCGAACGGCTCGCCGGAGCGGCGCAGGGTCGCGAGGACGTCGAACTCGCCGCGCGAGATGCCGTACGGGGCGTAGGCCTTCTCCATGCGGTCGCCCATGGCGCGGGAGAGGCGGTAGATCCGTCCGAAGACCTCCATCGCCTTCGTGTCCAGGTCGGGCCGCGCCGCCGCCCACTGGTCGATGATCGCGTCGACGGGGTCCCTGTGCTGCTGCCGGCCTGCACTCATGTGCCGAGTATCGCCGTCCGGACGGTCACCCGCAAGAAAGTAGCTTGACGAAAAGTAGCTTAGAGCTAAGCTACTTTCCATCAAATCATTTCGAAGGGGGATTCGTCGTGAAGAGGAAGCGCGGGAAGAGCGAACGCATACCGGGGGAGTGGGCCCTGCCCGTCGCCGCCGCGGTCAACGGTGTCGGCACCGGCATGTACGTCCCGTTCACGCTGGTGTTCTTCCACTACGTCACCGGGCTGTCCTTCACGGTCGTGGGCGCCGTGCTCACGGCCACCGGCCTCGTGGGCATCGGCGCCCTTCCGCTCGCCGGGACGGCCGTGGACCGGTACGGCGCGAAGCGCGTACTGCACCTGCTCTACGGCGTCCGGGTCGTCGGCTTCGCCCTCTTCCCCTTCGCCCACTCCCTCGCCGCCTTCGCCGCCGTGGCCCTGCTCACCGCGGCCGCCGACCGCGCCTTCCCCGCCGCCCAGCAGTCCCTGATCGGCGAGGTGGCCCGCGGGGCCGGGCGGGACCGGCTGCAGGCGTCGACGCGCGCGCTGCAGAACGCCGGCAACGGAGCGGGCTCGCTGCTGGCCACGCTGGTCATCGCCTTCGCGGGCAGCACCGGTTACACCTACGCGGCCTGGGGCAACGCCCTCTCCTTCGCGCTGGCGGCGCTGCTGCTGCGCCCGCTGCGGCCGGTGCGCCCGGCCGACGGGGCCTCGGCCCCGCTCCCGCGCCGATCCGGCGCCGGATACCGGCTCGTCCTCGCCGACCGGCCCTTCCTGGTCGTCACCGGCGCCAACTTCCTGAACGCGCTGAGCTATTCGGCCCTCTCCGTCCTCTTCCCGCTGTTCGTCGTGGAGTGGCTGCACGGGCCCGCGGTGTTCACCGGTGCCGCGTTCACCGTCAACACCGTGCTGTGCGCGGTGGCCGGCGTCTTCGTCGGCGCGCGGGTCCGGCGGACGGGCGCCCGGCGCACCCGGGCCGCGGCGCTGGGCGGAGCCCTGTTCGCCGCCGCCTTCGCCGCCCAGATGGTGCTCGGCACCCTGCGTCCCGCCTCGGGCACGGTCCTGGGCGTCGCCCTGGTCGCCGTGGTCCTCGTCTACACCCTCGGCGAGCTGATCCACAGCCCGGCGGCCGAGGTGCTCGCCGTGTCGGCGGCGCCCGAGACGGTCCGCGGCCGGTACATGGCGGCCTATCAGATGTCCTGGTCGCTGGCGAAGGCGGTGGCGCCGTCCCTGTTCACGTCCCTGCTCGCGCTGGACGGCCGGGCGCCGTGGGCCGTCCTCGTCCTCACCTCGGCGGTGGCCGCCGCCCTGCTGATCCGGGTGGAGCGCCGGCTGCCGGCGGAGGCGGTACGCCCCCGGCCGGTGACTGTGACCCACGGCGGCGCCCCGGCTCCCTCGCCCGTCACGGTGTGACACCCACCTCTCGCGAATCCGAAGGGACTCGGCCATGAAACGCTCCGCGACCATCCTGCTCACCGCCCTCGCCCCCGTCTCCTGGGGCACCACCTACGCCGTCACCAGCCAGTTCCTGCCGCCGGACCGCCCCCTGTTCACGGGCCTGATGCGGGCCCTGCCCGCAGGGCTCGTCCTGCTGGCGCTGACCCGGGTGCTGCCGCGCGGCGTCTGGTGGGCGAAGGCCTTCGCGCTGGGCGCGCTGAACATCGGCGCCTTCTTCCCGCTGCTGTTCGTGTCGGCGTACCGGCTGCCCGGCGGAATGGCCGCCGTGGTCGGCTCGGTCGGACCGCTGTTCGTCGTGGGCCTCTCCGCGCTGCTCCTGGGGCAGCGGCCGGCCGCGCGCTCGCTGGTCGCCGGGATCGTCGCGGCGTTCGGCGTGAGTCTGGTCGTGCTGAAGGGGGCCGGTGCCCTGGACGTGATCGGGGTGCTCGCGGCCGTCGCCTCCACCGCCTCGATGGCCGCCGGGACCGTGCTGACCAAGCGGTGGGGCCGCCCGGACGGGGTCGGCCCGCTGACGCTCACCGGCTGGCAGCTCACCGCGGGCGGCCTGCTCATCGCGCCGGTCGCCTTCCTGGCTGAGGGCGCCCCGCCCGCGCTCGACGGCCGTGCGGCCGGCGGCTACCTCTACCTGGCGCTGGCGAACACGGCGCTCGCCTACTGGCTCTGGTTCCGCGGCATCGGCCGGCTCAGCGCCACCCAGGTCGGCTTCCTCGGCCCGCTCTCCCCGCTGACCGCCGCCGTGGTCGGCTGGGCGGCCCTCGGGCAGGCGCTCACGCCCCTCCAAGTGGCCGGCATGGCGCTGGCGTTCGGGGCGACGCTGGCCGGGCAGCTGGGCGCGGGACGGCGTCCATCGTTCAGTTTGACTGAAAAGACTGCTCGAAAAGATTCGATGGACCTGACAGGTCGGGCATTGCGACGGTAGGTGCACACCCACCACCGAAAGGACCTTCGTGGCCACGGCCTCGCACCAGACCGCCACCACCCCTCTCCCTCACCCCCGGAAGGCCGCCGCCCCCGTGCTCGGCCTCGCCCTCGCCGCCCTCGCCACGGTCGTCTGGTCCGGCAGCTTCGTCACCTCCCGCGGACTGGCCGACAGTGTCCCGCCGATCCAGCACGCCTTCTGGCGCTGGGTGATCGCCCTGGCGGCCGTGGCCCCCTTCGGCGCCCGCCGGGCCTGGCGGCAACGGGCGCTGATCCGACGCCACCTCCGCCACGTCCTCCTGGCGTCCCTGCTCGGTGTCGCCGCCTACAACACCCTCGTCAACCAGGCGGGCCTGACCACCCCGGCCGCCACCATGGGCATGATCATGGCCGCCTCACCGGTCCTGATGGCGGTGTTCGAGCGGCTGGGCGGCGTACGGCTCGGCGCGCGGCGGACCGCCGGACTGCTGACCGCCTGCGCGGGCGTGCTGCTGCTCATGGGCGGCGGCGGGAGCTTCGGCGCCGGCGACCTGTGGATGATCGCCGCGTCCTGCTGCTTCGCCGCCTACAGCGCACTGCTCCGCCGCCGGCCCGCCGAACTGGACGGCACCGGCTTCCTGTTCACCACGTTCCTGATCGGCACGGCCTTCCTGCTGCCCGTACAGGCAGCGAGCGTGGCCGTCCAGGGCGGCTTCGCTCCCACGCCCGCCACGGTGCTGCCTCTGCTGTACGTCGGCGTGGCCTCCTCCGCGATCGCCTTCTTCGCCTGGGGCAGGGCCATCGCCCTGATCGGCGCCGCCCGCGCGGGCATCGTCTACTACCTCCAGCCCGTGTGCGTGGCCGTCCTCTCCTGGGCCCTGCTCGGTGAGAACACCGGCCGGCCCCAACTCCTGTGCATGGCGCTGATCCTGGGCGGGGTCATGCTGGGCGCGGGTTCCCGCAGGTGACGGCGCCGGGCAGCCCGGACCACCGCGCGACGACACTTCCCGCGACGGCGGACCCGGGTCAGCCGACGGTGAAGCCCGCCGCCTTGGTGTCCAGGGTGGTGGTGCCGTCCTCGGCGGTGGCGAGGACGGCGACGCGCCAGCGACCGCGCGGGGACGACGCGGCGTCGGCGCCGGTCACCTCGGTCGTGTAGACGCAGCGCACGGTGTCCTGGCCGGCGGGCTTGCAGGTGGCCGGCTCCGCCGCGGCCATCTCCTCGGCGGTCGGCGCCTTCTCGGCGAGGGAGGACTGCGCCGGCCAGGCCAGTACCTTCAGGCTCTTGACGCCGGAGGACGCCGTGACCTCGGTGGTGAAGGTGAACGAGCCGTCCCGGTGGCCGTCGGGCGCGGTGTAGCGGGCGGTGCCGTGCGCCAGGGCAGGGGGCTGGTTCTCGGCGTGGGCGACGGCGAAGGCTCCGGCGCCTGCGAGGACGACGACACCGGCGGTCAGGGACAGGGCGACACGTCGGGACATGGCAGGTTCTCCGTAACTGTCTCAGTGGTGTGGAACTGGTGCTCTCGGCTGCGCCGTTGCACCGATACTCGCGGCGCGGGGACGGCCCGGACCTGAGCTCGGATACTCAACTCGGCCTAGGCGGATTCGCCCGGCCCGGCTGCCCTTTTCGGCCCTGTAGCGTGTCCGCATGGCCGAGTGGGACCTGAGGAAGCTGCAGATCCTGCGCACCCTCCGGGAGCGGGGCACCGTCACGGCGACGGCCGAGGCCCTGCACATGACCCCCTCCGCGGTCTCCCAGCAGCTCACCAACCTCGCCCGGCAGCTCGGCGTACCCCTGCTGGAGGCGCAGGGCCGCCGGGTCCGGCTGACGGACGCCGCCCGGCTGGTGCTGCGGCACACCGAGCCGGTCTTCGAGCAACTGGAGCGCACCGATGCGGCGTTGGCGGCCTATGCGCAGGGCGAGGCGGGCGAGGTGCGGGTCGGCGCCTTCTCCACGGCGGTGCCCGCCCTCGTCGTACCGGCCGTACGTTCCCTGCGGGCGACCCACCCGGGAGTGACCGTACGCGTCCGGGAGACGGAGGCCGCCGAGGCCTACGACCTCCTGTCCGCCGGCGAGGTCGACCTGGCCCTCTCCCTCGCCGCCGAGGCCCCGAGCGCGGCCGACCCCCGCTTCACCCGCCTGCCCCTCCTGACCGACCCCTTGGACGTGGCCCTGCCCCCGGACCACCCCCGGGCCACCGCCCCGGAGCTGACCCTCACCGACCTCGCCGCCGAACCGTGGATCTTCGGCGGCAGCGGCCCCTGGTCCGACATCACCCGCCGCGCCTGCGAGTCCGCCGGCTTCAGCCCCCACCAGGGCCACTCGGCCTCCGGCTGGACCGCGATCCTGGCCATGGTCGAGGCGGGGATGGGCGTCGCCCTGGTCCCCCGCATGGCCGCGGCCGGCCGCGAGGGCGTGGTGATGCGCGAACTGGGCACCGACCGTCCGGTACGGCACGTGGCGGCGGCGGTGCGGAAGGGGGCGGAGGCGGGAGCGGCGATCGGCAGGGTGCTGGCGGCCCTGCAGGCTGCGGCCGGTCCGTCCGCGGTCACTCGGGCGTGAACTCGGCCTGCGGTGCGCAGAGGTGGCCGGGCTGCACCTTCACGACCGTGCGGGTTGGTCGGCGATCAGCAGGGTGACGCCGGCGGCGCGGAAGCCCAGGCGGGCATAGATGCGTGCGACGCGGTCGTCCGCGTAGGCGAGGAAGACGGTGCGCACCCCGTGGTCACGAGCGTGGCCGGCCAGGGCCGCCGTGACGGCTGCGGCCAGGCCCCGGCGGCGCGCGGTGGGCAGGGTGCCGACGCCGCCGATCTCGGTGGTGCCGTCGGCCGGGTGGTAGTGGCCGGCGGCGAGCGGGGTGCCGTCCTCGGCAAGGGCTGCGATGAGGATCTTGTGCCCGGCGCGGATGCCGGGGCGGGTCGTCTCGACCGTACCGTCCGCGGAGAGTTCCTCGGCCACCGCCGACAGTTCCGCGCCGCCTGCCGCGCCCACCGCGGTGCCCGCCGAGGCGAACGCCAGGCGGGGCAGGGCGAGCGTCGCGGGCAGGGCCGGGTCGTCGGCCGTCAGCACCCGCATCGTCACGCCGTCGGGCAGGGCCTGCGGAGGTACCGGTTGATCCGGGTCGAGGGCCATCAGCGGGCGCTCGTCCACCGGGAGGCCCACGGCCTCGATGCGGGCACGCAGGGTCGGCGCTGCCTCGGCGAGCCACTCGAAGGACTCCGGCACGCCCAGTTCGCGCTGCCTGGCGCGCACCCGGGCGATGTCGGCGACGGTGACGATCCCCGAGCTTTCCGCGGTGGGCTGAGCGTGGCTCGGACCACCGTAGTACGGACTTCCCGGCTCCTTCCGCACGAACAGCCGCAGCGGGCCGAACGCCTCGGCGTCGGCGAACAGCAGGGGCACGGAGGCGTAGTACCGCTCGATTCGAGCAAGCAGCGAGTCGCTCATGCGGCGCATCCCACCACGGAGCAGCGGCGGGCCGCACCCGAAAAACGACCGGCCGGAACAGAGAACGGCTCGCCACGCCTGTCAAGGCCGCCGCACCTCGTACAGGAAGCACCCGAACTCCACCGCCCGCACGTGCACCAGAGCCACCTCGGGATCGGCGAACGCCTCCGCGAACGCGGGCTCGAAGGCGGCCGGGTCCTCGACCAGGCGGCCGCCCAGAATGCGGCCGTCGGTGGAGTAACGGCGCACCGTGCGGCGGGCGTCGGTGAAGGGCAGGGTTTCGGTGTCCGGTCCGGAGCACTCGTCGGCGTGGATGAAGACCGGGCCCTGCTCGTCGTAGGCGCCCGGCTCGGCGCCCGTCTCGGCCGCCCAGCGGCGCAGGGGTGCGTACGAGACCAGGGCGATGCGCTCGCCGGGTGTGCTGCGGCGCAGGCAGCAGCGCAGGGGCGCGTCGCCCTCGTCGTCGGTGAAGGGGTGCAGGGGGCGGCCCGCGTCGTCGCCGGTGCGGAGTTCCTTGAGCACCGGAGGCGTCAGCGGTCGTGCGAGGTAGGTGGTCATGGATTCAGCGTGGCGCGCGGCCGGTCCCGGGTCCGGCGGGATCCGGACATGGCGTTGGCCTCCGTGGCGGTGACCTGACATCGCGGGTCACTCTTGACGGGCCCTGCTCCCGACGCTCCCATGGAACCGCTCAACATCCAGTAGCGGAAGTGGAGTTGACATGGGCTATCCGGGCGTCGACGAACTGGAGCGGCGGGCCCGTGCGCTGGTCGCCGCGGCTCCGGGGGTGCTGCGGCTGCGCGCCGTCGGCGAGAGCCGGGCCGGCCGGCCGCTGTGGCTGCTGTCCGCCGGGCACGGGGAGCGGCAGATCCTCACCGTCGCCGGGGCGCACGCCAACGAACCGGTGGGCGGGGCCTCCGCACTCCGGCTCGCCAGGCTCCTCGCCCACCGGCCGAGGACTCTGGAGGCGCTCGGCTGCACCTGGCACTTCCTGCTCTGTCTGGACCCGGACGGGGCCCGGCTCGCGCACGGCTGGCAGCCGGAGGAACCGGTCCCCTCGCTGAAGGAGTGCCATCGGTACTTCTACCGGCCCGAGTTCGCCTGCCAGCCCGAGTCGCTGCCCGTCCCCGGCTCGGGCCGGGAGCAGCTGCCCGAGTCGGCGGCACTCGTGCGGCTGCTCGACGAACTGCGGCCCGCGGTCCAGTTCACCCTGCACGGCATCGAGGTCGGCGGTGCCTTCACCCTGCAGACCAGGAGGGTGCCCGGTGCCGCGCGCGCCTTCCGCGAGACGGCCGCACTGCTGCGCATCCCGCTCGACCACCGTCCGTACGACGCTCCCGACTGGGAGCCGGACCCGCCCGGCGTCCTGCGGCTCCCGGACGGGAACACCGGGAACGAACGCGACCCGAGCGGCTACGTCGCCGAGAGCACCTGGCTGTACCCGTGGCGCTACGGCACCCTGACCGTCGTCGTCGAGGCGCCGGCCTGGTCCGCCCCCGCGGTGAGCGACCCGCGGCCCGCCCCCGACCCGCGCGGGGAGGTCACCCGGGCGGCCGAGCTGATGCTGGGCCGCACCGGGGAGATCACGGCGCTGGTCGGTGACACCCTGGCCGACGAGGTGCCCGAGGACCTGCTGCCCCTGCGCACCGCCGCCCGGGAGCTGCTGGCCGTGGCGCCTTCGATCGCCGTCATCTGGGAGGAGGAACGCGACGGCTCCCGGGGCCACTTCGCCACCCTCGGCGTGGCCGCCCGCCGTATCCCGCTGCGCGTGGCGGCCATGCTGCGCCGGGCCCTGGCCGGCACCGCCCCCGGGACCGCCTGCGCCCTCACGGAGCTGGTGCACGAGTGGTGCCGGGAACTGGAGAAGACGTACGAGCCACGGTGGATCCCGGTGTCCGCGCAGACCGGACTGCACGTGCGGACCATGCTGGACGTCGCCCACCGGGTGTGCGGCTGAGCAAAGGGAAAGGGCGCCCGGTGCACTCGCACACCGGGCGCCCTCGGCGCCGTGGGACGACTCTGACGGCCGAGCCGGCTGCTACTCGGCCGCCGCGTCCGCCGCCTGGGCCCTCAGCGCCCGCTCGACGCCCGAGCGGGACTCCGAGACCAGCCGGCGCAGGGCCGCGTTGGGCTCGGCCGCGGCCATCCAGGTGTCTGTCTTGGCCAGGGTCTCCTCGGAGACCTGGACCGACGGGTACAGGCCGATCGCGATCTGCTGGGCGATCTCGTGCGCACGGGAGTCCCAGACGCTCTTGACGACCTCGAAGTACCGGTCCGTGTACGACGCGAGCAGCTCGCGCTGGTCGGTCTGCACGAAGCCGCCGATCACGGCCTCCTGGACGGCGTTCGGCAGCTTGTCGGAGTCGATGACCGACGCCCACGCCTCCGCCTTGGCCTCCGGGGTCGGACGGGCCGCGCGGGCGGTGGCCGCGTGGCGCTCACCGGCCGCGGTCCTGTCCCGCTCGTGCTCGGCCGCGATCTCCGCCTCGTCGAAGCGGCCGACCGCCGCGAGCCGCTCCACGAACGCCCAGCGCAGCTCGGTGTCGACGGCCAGGCCCTCGATCGTCTGGGTGCCGTCCAGCAGGCCCTCCAGGAGGTCCAGCTGCTCCGGCGTCCGGGCGGTCGCCGCGAAGGCGCGCGCCCAGGCCAGCTGGTGGTCGCCGGCCGGCGCGGCGGCCCGCAGGTGGGCCAGCGTGGCGTCGGTCCAGCGGGTCAGCAGGGCCTCGCGGGTCGACGGGTCGGCGTACAGGTCGATCGCCAGCTTCACCTGGCGGTGCAGCGACTGCACCACGCCGATGTCGGACTCCTTGGCGATGCCGGACAGGACGAGGGACAGGTAGGCGCGGGCGGGCAGCTCCGCGTCACGGGTCATGTCCCAGGCCGACGCCCAGCACAGGGCACGCGGCAGGGACGCCTCGAAGTCGCCGAGGTGCTCGGTGACGGCCTTCAGCGACTCCTCGTCCAGGCGGACCTTGGCGTACGACAGGTCGTCGTCGTTGAGGAGGATGACGGCGGGGCGGCGCCTGCCGTCCAGCTGCGGTACGGCGGTCAGCTCGCCGTCCACGTCCAGCTCGATGCGGTCGGTGCGCACCAGCTTGCCGCTCGCCTCGTCGAGGTCGTAGACGCCGATCGCGATGCGGTGCGGGCGCAGCACCGGCTCGCCCTTGGCACCGGCGGGCAGGGCCGGGGCCTCCTGGCGGACGGCGAAGGAGGTGATGACACCGTCGGCGTCGGTGGCGACCTCGGGCCGCAGGACGTTGATGCCGGCCGTCTCCAGCCACTTCTTCGACCAGGTCTTCAGGTCGCGCCCCGAGGTCTCCTCCAGGGCGCCGAGCAGGTCGGACAGGCGCGTGTTGCCGAAGGCGTGCCGCTTGAAGTAGGCCTGCACGCCCTTGAAGAACTCGTCCTCGCCGACGTACGCGACGAGCTGCTTCAGCACGCTCGCGCCCTTGGCGTACGTGATGCCGTCGAAGTTGACGAGCACGTCGTCCAGGTCGCGGATGTCCGCCATGATCGGGTGCGTGGACGGCAGCTGGTCCTGCCGGTACGCCCAGGTCTTCATCGAGTTCGCGAACGTGGTCCACGAGTGGGGCCACTTCGAGCCGGGCGCAGAGGCCTGGCAGGCGATGGAGGTGTAGGTGGCGAACGACTCGTTCAGCCACAGGTCGTTCCACCACTCCATGGTGACCAGGTCGCCGAACCACATGTGGGCCAGCTCGTGCAGGATCGTCTCCCCGCGCATCTCGTACGCCGCGTCGGTCACCTTGGACCGGAAGACGTACTGGTCGCGGATGGTCACCGCGCCCGCGTTCTCCATTGCGCCCGCGTTGAACTCGGGCACGAACAGCTGGTCGTACTTCGCGAACGGGTAGGCGCAGTCGAACTTCTCCTGGAACCAGTCGAAGCCCTGCCGGGTGACCTCGAAGATGGCGTCCGAGTCCAGGAACTCGGCGAGCGAGGGACGGCAGTAGATGCCGAGCGGCACGCTCTGCCCGTCCTTCTCGTACACGCTGTGCACGGAGTGGTACGGGCCGACGATCAGCGCCGTGATGTACGACGAGATGCGCGGCGTCGGCTCGAAGGCCCAGACGTCGTCCTTGGGCTCCGGCGTGGGCGAGTTGGAAATGACCGTCCAGCCAGTCGGTGCCTTCACCGTGAACTGGAAGGTGGCCTTCAGGTCGGGCTGCTCGAAGGAGGCGAAGACCCGGCGGGCGTCCGGCACCTCGAACTGGGTGTAGAGGTAGGCCTGCTCGTCGACCGGGTCGACGAAGCGGTGCAGGCCCTCGCCGGTGTTGGTGTAGGCGCAGTCGGCGACGACCCGGAGAACGTTGCGGCCCTCCAGCAGGCCGGGCAGCGCGATCCGCGAGTCCGCGAAGACCTCGGCGGGGTCGAGCGCGTCGCCGTTCAGGGTCACCTCGTGGACCGCCGGAGCGACCAGGTCGATGAAGGACGTGACGCCGTTTTCGGCCACGTCGAAGCGCACCGTGGTCACGGACCGGTAGGTACCGCCCTCCTGCGCGCCGGAGAGGTCGAGATCGATCTCGTACGAGTCAACGGTGAGCAGCGTCGCCCGCTGCTGAGCCTCTTCGCGAGTCAGGTTTGTGCCAGGCACGCGGTCATCTCCTCGTTATGTGTGCGTTCGGCCATCCTTCCACGGGACCTGCACGCAGGGCGACGTCCTGCGGCTGCGCGGCGCAGCCCTAGGGAAAGCCCTATGGGCCGGAAACACAGGAGGGCGGCCACCCGGAGGTGACCGCCCCATTTCAGAGCATTCGCGTTACTTCGAGGACAGCTCGGCCGCCACCAGCTCCGCGATCTGCACCGCGTTCAGCGCGGCGCCCTTGCGCAGGTTGTCGTTGGAGATGAACAGCGCCAGGCCGTTCTCCACCGTCTCGTCGCGGCGGATGCGGCCGACGTACGACGGGTCCTTGCCGGCCGCCTCCAGCGGGGTCGGGATGTCGGACAGGACGACGCCCGGGGCACCCGCGAGCAGCTCGGTGGCGCGCTCCGGGGAGATGGGGCGGGCGAAGCGGGCGTTGACCTGGAGGGAGTGACCGGAGAAGACCGGGACGCGGACACAGGTGCCGGAGACCTTCAGACCCGGGATCTCCAGGATCTTGCGGGACTCGTTGCGCAGCTTCTGCTCCTCGTCGGTCTCGTTCAGACCGTCGTCGACGATCGAGCCCGCCAGCGGGAGCACGTTGAAGGCGATGGGCCGCTTGTAGACCTGCGGCTCGGGGTAGTCGACCGCCTCGCCGTCATGGGTGAGCTTGTCGGCCTCGGCGACGACCTTCTGCGCCTGCCCGTGCAGCTCCGCCACACCCGCGAGACCGGAGCCGGACACCGCCTGGTAGGTCGCGACGACCAGCGCCTCGAGCCCGGCCTCCGCGTGCAGCGGCCGCAGGACCGGCATCGCGGCCATCGTGGTGCAGTTCGGGTTGGCGATGATGCCCTTGGGGCGGTCGGCGATCGCGTGCGGGTTCACCTCGGAGACCACCAGCGGGACCTCGGGGTCCTTGCGCCAGGCCGAGGAGTTGTCGATCACGACGGCACCCTGCGAGGCGACCTTCTCCGCCAGCGCCCTGGAGGTCGCGCCGCCCGCGGAGAAGATCACGATGTCGAGGCCGGTGTAGTCGGCGGTCGTCGCGTCCTCCACCGTCACGCCGTCCAGCACGGTGCCGGCCGAGCGGGCCGAGGCGAACAGGCGCAGCCCGGTGACCGGGAAGTTCCGCTCCACGAGGATCCTGCGCATGACCGTGCCGACCTGACCGGTGGCTCCGACGATTCCGACCCTCACGGCGACTCCCTCTACGTGTCTCTTGCTGTGTGCCTCTGCATGACCGGGGCTTTTCCATCATGCGGCCGACCCCGGTCCACCTGTCCAATTCTTTGCGATGTGTGCCCGAGGAGTGGGACACGATCACCCGGCCGACGGTTCCCGATGTCCGCCGCACCCCCGGCTGAGCTGGAGATGTTCCCTTGCCGAGGGCCGCGTACCGGAAGCTGTGCTGTCCCGCCCCTGCCCGCGCGGCCCCCGGCCACGCACGGTGTGACGTACGCCTCTGCGCAAGGGGTCGAACGTTTCCGCCCCCTGCGGCGTCGTAGGGGCAAACGCAGGAGGGGGTGGCTTGTGCTGCGCGGAGGGGCGCGCCGCGAGCAGGGAGCGTACGCCGGTGGCGGCCAGGCCGGTGACGATCCCCTGGACGCGGCCCAGGAACGCCGGGTGCGGGCGGTGCTCGCGCTCGGTGGCGTGCCGCAGGCGGACCTGCCGGACGGGGTGCAGCAGGTCCGGCTGCGGCTGCTGGAGCGGGCCGCGAGCGGGCGCGAGGCGCCGCGGGACGTGTCGGCGTGGGCGGCGGTGGTCGCCTCCAACCTCGCCATGGACTGGCACCGGGCCAAGCGGCGCCAGGAGCGGCTCGGGGAGCGGCTGGCATCGCTGCGGGAGCCGGTGCACCCCTCCGGCGAGGAGACCAGCCTGCGCTCCCTCGCCGTCGCCCGGGGCCTGGACGAACTGCCCGACGCCCAGCGGCAGGTGGTGATCCTGCGCTTCTTCGCCGATCTGCCGGTGCGCGGGATCGCCGAGGAACTGGGCGTGCCCGAGGGCACGGTCAAGAGCAGGCTGCACACGGCGGTCCGCGCGTTGCGCGAGAGGCTGCACGAGGACGAGGTGGTGTGACGTGACCGCCGAACACGAGGGCGCGGGAGAGTACGCCGGCATGGACGCGCTCATGGCCGCGATCACGGGCGAACCCCTGCCGGAGGAGGCCCGCGAGGACGCCGCCCACCTGAGCGAACACACCGCGGCCGAGGCCGACGTGGCGGTGCTGAAGGAGCAGCTGACCTGGCTCGCGGAGGCGCTGACCGGGGAGGAGCGGACGACGGCACCGGCGGCCGGGGAGACCGGGTCCACGGCGGGCCCCGCCCGCAGCGCCCCGTCCGGGAAGCGTCCCAGGAGCACCACGCGTCCCGCCGCGCCCGCACGCCCGGCCCGTCCGGGGCGCCCGTCCGGCCCGCGCCTGGCCCTGCGCCTCGCACTCGGCACGCTCGTCGGTGCGACGGCTCTCGGCATGGTCTTCGGGCTCGGCCGGCTGGTCACGAACTCCGGGGCGAACGACTCGATGGGCGGCAGCAGCGCCGACGCGAAGAGCGAGGCCCACGCCCCGGCGTACAGCGGCGACGGCGGCCGGCCCTCCGACCCGGCGCTGGCCCTGGCCTGCTACCGGCTGGTCGTGGAGGGCACCGTCACCAAGGTGGAGCCGAAGCCCGAGAACCCCTGGACCCTGGTCGTGCTGAAGGTGAGCCGTTCCTACAAGCCCGCGCACGAACCGGCCGAGGTCAGCTTCCTCCTCGACGGCGGTGCGAAGCCGGCCCCGCACAAGGGCCAGCATGTGCTGGTCGGGGTCGGCCGGGGCCAGGACAACGCCGGCCTGTGGGCTGTGGGGGAGAGCCGGGTGGCCGCCGACCGGGCGTGGATCACCGACGCGCTGCCCGAGGCCCGGCACACCACGTGCCCGTCCGAGGAAGCGCCGACCGACAAACCGTGAGGGGCGGGTGTCCCTCCGGACACCCGCCCCTCACCTCACCTCAGGCCCGCCGCGTCACGGCGTGACCTTCTCGATCTTCACGCTGCCGACGCCCGCGACCGTGCCGCGCGCGTTCACCAGCTGCAGCCGGCCGAAGAACTCGCGGCCCGCGGGGGCCTCGGCGGCGGCCGTGACCTGGCCGGTCACCGTGGCCGAGTCGCCCGTGCCGAGCTTGACCGGGGTCGAGTCGTCGACCGTGACGGTGCCGAGCGTGGCGGAGAAGAACACGTCCCGGTAGTCGTAGTCGGTCGTGCCGGACGGGACCGAGTAGCCCACGACCTTGATGGTGTACGTGCCGGCGGCCGGGGACGGGACGGAGACCGCCTCCTCCGAGTCGCCGTCCGCGGACTGCGCGACCTGCTTGCCGCTCGCGTCGTACACGGTCAGGTCCAGGTCGGCGGCGGCGTCGGAGACGTTGCCGATGGCCACGTCCAGGGACTTGGCGCCGGCCGGGACGTCCACCGTGGTGGTCTGGGTCTCGCCCTCCTTGATCGACGGGCGGGCCGCCTTGGCGGACCCCAGCGGGCCGCCGACCAGCTTGCCGTCGAGCGCCGCGTACTTGTTGGTCACCTTCCAGGAGGCGGCGGCCGGAGTGCCGACCTTGGCCTCGGGCACGGTCACGGTCTCCGGGTCGAAGGCCGCGCCGAGGACGGAGACGTCCAGCTTGTACGGGTTGTCGAGCAGCGGCGAGGTACGGCGCGACTCGACCTCGATCTCCCAGACACCGGCCTGCGGGTCGGTGTAGGAGCGGACGTCCGGCTTGCAGCCGTTGCCGTCGAGGTAGTTGTTGTAGCAGTACGGGGTGCCGGTGTTGTCGACCGGAGTGCCGTACGGGTGGATCGCGATGAACCGGGTCTGGCTCTTGTCCGTCAGCCCGCTCATCGCGACCTCGAGGGACTTGGCGCCCGCGGGCACGTTCAGGAAGTACGACTGCGTGCTGTTGCGCTGCACCGAACCCGACGCGGAGTAGGTGTAGTTCACCGGGGCGGAGACCACGACGGTGGTGAGGATCTGCTTGTCGATCCCCTCGGTCCGCGGGTCGTCGACCTCCAGGATCGCGCTCTTGATGCCCGCCGACCGCGGCGCCGCCAGGACCTTGACGGTCACCGGCTGGTTCAGCGGCAGCCGCACGACGTCGTCGCCGAGGATCCGGAAGGTGTCACCGGCGTTGTTCTCGAAGTGCAGCTCGTGCCAGACGGCCTTGTCCGGGCCGGAGGTACGGGTGATGGTGATGTCGTACGTCTTCTTCTGGCCGGCCTTCAGGCCGCCCTCGCGGTCGTACAGGCCGGTGCCGTAGCCCGGGGTCTTCAGCGCCTGGTCGAGCGCGGTGTCGACCGGGGCCTTCACGGCGTAGTTATTAGGCACAGTGTCGTGCGAGGTCGCGTCGTCGCGGATCGCGTCCCACGCGTCCACGATGTTGATGCGGCCCGCGCCCTCCTCGTACGCCTGCACACCCTTGATGTGGTCGGCGGTCGAGGTCAGCGCCGTGCGCAGGGTGGCGGGCGTCAGGTCGATGCCCTTCTGCTTGGCGGCCGACAGCAGCAGCGCGGAGGCGCCGGTGGCCTGCGGGGAGGCCATCGAGGTGCCCTGGAGCATCGAGTAGCCGGCCGGCAGCGAGTAGCCCGACTCGGCGACCGGGGAGCCAGGCAGCCAGGTCTGGGTGGTGTTGATCGCGGCACCGGGCGCGACCAGGGTCGGCGTGAAGCCGCCGTCCTCACGCGGGCCGCGCGAGGAGAACGGCATCATCGCGTACCGCTTCTCCACCTGCGAGCCGTAGTTGGCGGCCCAGGTCTGCTTCGAGATGGCCGCGCCGACCGAGATCACCTTGTCCGCGAGGCCCGGGTCGCCGATGGTGTTGGCGCCGGGACCGGAGTTGCCCGCGGAGATGACGAGCTGGACGCCGTAGGTGTCGATGAGCCGGGTGTACAGCTCGGCGCGCGCGTTGTTGCCGTCGTTCAGCGCCGGGAGGCCGCCGATCGACATGTTGACGATGTCGACGCCCCGGTTGGTGACCAGGTCGATCATGCCCTCGGTGAGGGCGACGTTGGTGCAGCCGCCGGTCCAGGTGCAGGCACGGGACGAGACGATCTTCGCGCCGGGGGCCGCGCCGTTCATCTCGCCGCCGAACAGGCCGTTGGCGGCGGTGATGCCGGCCACGTGGGTGCCGTGCTCGGACTCGATGACGCCGATGTTGACGAAGTCGGCCTTCTTGCCGACCCAGGACCCGCCGTAGGGGTCCATCGGGACGTCCTTGCGGATCTGCACGACGAACGGCACCCGCTCGACGACGTCCGTCTTGGGGTCGTCGGTGCCGAAGTAGCCGATCTGGTAGCCGTCCTTGTACGGCTTCATCGGCGTGTCGTCGGTGAAGTCGTGGTTGTTGTTCAGGTCGACCGTGACCGTGCCGGCCGCCGCGTCGTACAGGACGCCCCAGCTGTCGGTGGTGTCGCCGTCCCGGTTGAGGTCGCCCTTCTCGTCGCCGCCGGTGGTGGCGGACTCCTTGAAGGTGCTGATCCCGTACGAGCCCGCCGGCGCCGTCCAGGTCTGGCCGCCGTAGCTGAAGCTCGGGCCGGAGACCGAGGTGACCATGGGCCGCCAGGTGGCGTCGCTGTCCAGGATCGGGTCGGTCGCGGTCACCCAGTCGACGATCTTGCGTTCGCCGGTGGTGGTCTTCTGCAGCGCCGGGTGGCCGAGGTCGACGCCGGAGTCGAGGATGCCGATGGTGACGCCCCGGCCGTCCGCCTTCGGGTGCTCGTCGACGAAGTCGACGGCGCCGGTCTCGAAGGACGGGTTGTACGGGTTCTCGGCGGGCGTGTCCTTGCCGGGAGCCGGGTAAGTCGTCGTGGCCTTCGCCGACTTGGCGGTGTCCGCGTTCGGCGTCGGGTCGTCGAGCGCGATCTCCTGGCGCAGGTCGATGGCGTGCACCGAGGACAGCTTCGCGGCGGCCGCGATCGCCGAGTCCGCCTTGGCGGTCGGGACGGTGGCGCGGACGTAGCCGAGCTTGTCGTAGGTGCGGCCCACCGAGCCACCCTTGACCGCGTCCAGCTCCTCGGTGACCTGCTCGGTCTTCCCGGGCGCGGTCGCGATCATCATCGTGACGGTCTTGTCGCCGTCCGCCTTGGCCTCGGCGAGCAGGTCCGCGTCGTCCGAACCGAGCTTGTCGTGAGCGGACTTGACGCCCGGGTCGGTGGCCGTGGCGGGCGGTGCGTCCGAGGCGAGGGCCAGGGGTATCGGCCCGGTCGCACAGAGAGCGGCCACCACGCCCACGGCCAGGCCTATGCGGGCCAGACGTCTGTGGCCGGGTATCGGATCGCGCTCGGGGGTGTGGGTCATCGGCATCCCTTGTAGGTAAAGAATCCAGTGCCGGACGAGGGCACAGCTTTACCCAAGGGCCAGGAATTTGGGACCCGTTGACCGAATCGATATGGATGTATGGGGAAAACCCGCGATGGGGTTTGAGCGGATTGGACCCGTCTGGTTCGGGATTCGCTCAGTTCTCCTTGGAGCGGGCGTAATGACGGGACGCCTTCGCCCGGTTGCCGCACGCGGCCATCGAACACCAGCGGCGGGTGCCGTTCCTGGACGTGTCGAAGAAGTGCAGGATGCACGTCTCATGGGCGCAGGTACGGATCCGGTCCGGGGCCTGCGCCAGCAACTCCAGGTAGTTCCGGGCGGCCAGCCAGGCCGGACCCCAGGCCGGGTCGGCGAACTCGGGCTCCTCGGCCGCCCCCCGCTCGGTCAGCCGGGCCCGGATGCGCCCGTGCGCGAGGACGGCGTCGACGAGCGGTGCCCCCTCGGCCGGTGACCCGTCCACGGCGGCCTTCAGCGCATCCCGTGCCTGGCGCACATGGTCCAGCACGTCCTCGTCGGCCGGGTGGGCGCCGTCGAGCCCGTTGCTCGCGAGCCACACCGCGAGCCCCTCGGTGTCGGCGAGCAGGTCCTGGGTGACGCCCTCCCGGTTCCAGCGGGTGTTGATCAGGTCGAGGGCGAGGGGCTCACCGGTGAGCGGTCGGGGATCGCGGGCGGTGGACATCGGGCACTCCTTCTCGGCTAACCGCTCAAGAGTACGTGACCGGTTGCACCTCCGCCTCTAACCCTCTACCCTGATGTCAACGGTTACAAGACCCGATGGGGGAGCCATGACTCTGCGCACCGGCCACACCGGCCTGAACGTCACCGACCTCGACCGCTCGCTCGCCTTCTACCGGGACGTCCTGGACTTCACCCTGCTCGCCGAGGGCAAGGAGGACGACCGGCGCTACGCGCTCCTGGGCGACGGCGGCGAAGGCCCCGTCCTCACCCTCTGGCAGCAGGCGCGGGAGGGGTACGACAGCGGCCGGGCCGGACTGCACCACCTGGCCTTCGCGGCCGACTCGATGGACCGGGTCCGGGAGTACGAGACGGCGCTGCGCGCAGCCGGGGCGGAGTTCGCCCACGAGGGCGTGGTGGCCCACCGGGAGGGTGCGGCCTCCGGCGGGATCTTCTTCCACGACCCGGACGGCACCCGCCTGGAGATCTCCGCACCACTGGGCGCCGAGACCGCCCCCGCCCCCCACGCATCCGCTCCGACCTGCGGTTTCTTCTAGCCATGAGTGTCTATCACGCCGGTTCGCGCGCCCTGCAGGACCTGGCCGGCGTCCGGGACCGCGCCGACCACGTCGGCCGCTCCCTGGGCCAGGACATCAAGCCGGTCGCGGCGGCCTTCCTGGAGATCCAGCCCCTGCTGGTCGTGGGCGCGGCGGATCCGGAGACGGGGAGGGTGTGGGCGTCGGCGCTCACGGGCGCACCTGGATTTGTCCGGGCCACCGGACCCCGGCAGATGTCGGTCATCACGGACGCCGGTCAGGACGGCCAACCCAAAGGGGCGCGGGGCTCTGTTGGATGTGCGGCTACCGCCGCGTGGGCGCGAGCAACCACGGACAACCCGCAGCCGAACGACGGAGGCCCGCTCGCCACGGCCCTCAAAACCCCCGGCACTCACATAGGCACCATCGCCGTGGATCCCCGTACCCGCCGCCGCATGCGCCTCAATGGCCGGGTGAGGCCGACAAGCCGCGGCTTTGCCGTCACCGCAGAACAGGTCTTCTCCAACTGCCCCAAGTACATCCAACGCCGGGAGTCCTACGAGACCCTCGCCGACCGCACACCAGGCACCCCCCACCGACTGAGCGAACTCACCGACCAGACAGCGGAGTTCGTACACTCGGCCGACACCTTCTTCCTGGCCACCGTGCACCCCGGCGGAGCCGACGTCAGCCACCGCGGCGGCAACCCCGGCTTCGTCCAGGTCCGTTCACCGCACGAGCTGAGCTGGCCCGACTACTCCGGCAACGCGATGTTCCTCACCCTCGGCAACCTGCGCACCGACCCGCGCGCCGGGCTGCTCTTCCTGGACTGGACGACCGGCACGGTGCTGCAGCTCACCGGCGAGGCGCACACCGAGTTCACGGCCGACGGCGAGCGAACGGTCCACTTCACCGTCGCCGAGGCGATCGAGACCCCCGCCGCCCTGCCGCTGCGCTGGTCCGCGCCCGAATATTCACCGGCCAACCCGGAGCCCACCCGCTAACGTCCGTCCATGCGACGGAAGCTGAGGGTGGCGGCCTACGCCGTGTGCGTCCGCGACGGACAGATCCTGCTCGCCCGCTCGCCGGGCCTCGACGGCACCCCCGAGTGGGTGTTGCCGGGCGGCGGCATGGAGCACGGCGAGGACCCGTACGACACCGTCCGCCGTGAGGTGACCGAGGAGACCGGCTACCGCATCCGGGTGACCGGTCTGCTCGGCGTGGACACCAGCAGACGCGTCTTCCGCGGCGGACGTCTGCGCCGCCTCGCCGACCACCAGGGCGTGCGGATCCTCTACGCGGGCGAGATCGCCGGCGGTGACCTCCGCCACGAGGTCGGCGGCTCCACCGACTTCGCCGCCTGGCAGGACCTGGACGCCCTGCCGGGCCTGAACCGGGTGCGTCTGGTCGACGTGGCGCTGCGGCTGTGGCGGGAGCGGCCGGCGGCCGGACACCTGGACCCCGGGGCCCGTCCCGTACCCCGGGAGATGAACGAGGAGTAACCGTCCTCCGGCCACGCGCAATCGACTCCGTGACCGCACCTCTACCCCGAGATCCACGTACGGTGATCGGCGCTGCGCGTTGCTGTCGTGTTCACGCACAGGTCATCCCCGGTGCCAAGCATCCAGAGCGAGCGGGATGTTCGCGAGAGCGATCGCCCGCGACCACTGCCGACGCGTTCGCACTCGGGGAGATCGCGCCATGTCGCGCATACGCTCTGTCGCCACCTCCGCTCTGGGGGTCCACCGCCGTACCGTCCTCGCCGCCGCCGGAGCGGTATCACTCTCCGCGGGCGTCGGCTACGCCCTGCGCCCCACCGACAGCCAGGCCGCCGCCAGAACCGCCGAGGCGCCCGTCGCCCACTCCCGGCAGGCCGCCGCGGCAACCGCACTCGCGCCCTACACCAAGGGCACCACCCTCTCCTCCGTCGCCGCACCCCGCACCAGCTCCGGCTACCGGCGCCTCGGCGACGGCGCGGGGTGGAAGCGGGTCGTGCGCAGCGAGCTGGCGGCCCCCAAGTCGGGCCGCACGTCCCGCCGTACGCCCCTCGCCGCGTTCGTGCAGTTCACCGACCTGCACCTGCAGGACGTCCAGCACCCGTTGCGCCTGGAGTACCTGCGCTCCACCGACCCGCACGCCTGGCGCCCGCAGGAGGCGCTGACCGTCCAGGGCGCCATCTCGCTCGTCGAGCGGGTCAACGCGCTGCGCGGCGCCCCCGTCACCGGCTCGCCGCTCCACTTCGTCATGACCACCGGCGACAACACCGACAACAACGCCCACTCCGAACTGGAGTGGTTCATGAAGGTGATGAGCGGCGGCCGCATCACGCCCAACTCAGGTGACCCGCGGCACTTCGAGGGCGTGCAGAACAGCGGCCTCAAGCTGTACTGGCAGCCCGACTCCACCACCCGTGACGGCGACAAGGCGCTCGGCTTCCCGTACCTGAAGGGCTTCCTGGCCGCCGCGATCCGCGAGGTGCGCAGCCCCGGCCTCAACCTGCCCTGGTACTCCACCGTCGGCAACCACGACGCCCTCCCGCTCGGCTGCTACGGCTCCCACGGCGACCCCTACCTCGCCGAGGCGGCCATCGGCGGCAAGAAGCTGATGAACGTCACCGCCGCCGAGGCCAAGAAGCTCCAGGACGCCATCAAGCAGGCCACCGACCCCAAGGGCGTCGGCTACCGCGACTTCCTCAAGGCCCACGCCCGCTCGATGCGCTCGGTCACCCCGGACGAGAAGCGGGCGCCGTACACCTCCGCGGACTATCTGAAGGCCCACCTGGACCCCGCCCACCAGGGCATCGGTCCGGTCGGCCACGGCTACTCCTCGGCGAACCTGGACGCGGGCACCCAGTACTACGCCTTCCGCATCTCCGAGGACGTCATCGGCATCAGCCTCGACACCACCGACGCCGGCGGCCACTACGAGGGCTCCGTCGGCACCGCCCAGCTGAACTGGCTGAAGAAGACCCTGACGGACAACAAGGACTCCTACGCCGTCGTCTTCAGCCACCACACCAGCAAGACGATGACCAACACCCGCCCCGACCCGGCCCACCCGGGGGAGCGCCGCCACAACGGCGCCGAGGTGGTCTCGCTGCTGTCCGCCCACGCCAACGTGCTGGCCTGGGTGAACGGCCACATCCACAAGAACGTCATCACCCCGCACCAGGCGTCCGGGGGCCGCTCCTTCTGGGAGATCTCCACCGCCTCGCACGTCGACTACCCGCACCTCGCCCGGATCGTCGAGCTGGTGGACAACAAGGACGGCACCATCTCCCTGTTCACCACCCTGATCGAGTCCGCGGCCCCGCACCGCACCGACTTCGCCGACCTCTCCCAGACCGGCCTCGCCGCCCTCTACCGCGAGCTGGCCTACAACGCCCCCGGCGCCAAGACGACCCTCGCGGGTGCCGCGGCCGACCGGAACACCGAACTGGTGCTCAATAAGGGCTGATATTCACTCAACCGGCCTACAGGCAGGCAACCTTCGCAGACCACCACCAGGTCCCTTCCCCCGACCGAACCGAACGGCACAGTTGGGGGAACACATGCGTGCACGTACGACCCTGGTGGGCGCCACCGCCCTGGTCCTGTCGGCGGCCGTGGCGGGCCCGGCCCTCGCGGCCGGCCCCGCCACGGGCGGCCACTCCGCCACGCGCAAGGCGATGGAGGCGGCCGTCCGGGCCGGCGTGCCCGGCGTGACCGCCACCGCGAAGGACACCCACGGCACCTGGTCCACGGCGGCCGGCGTCGGCGACACCCGCACGGGCGCGCCGCGCTCGACGGCCGACCGCTACCGCGTCGGCAGCATCACCAAGACCTTCGTCTCCACCGTCCTGCTCCAGCTGGAGGCGGAGGGCCGGCTGTCGCTCGACGACACGGTGGAGAAGTGGCTGCCCGGGGTGGTGCACGGCCACGGCCACGACGGGAGCCGCATCACCGTCCGCGAGCTCCTCAACCACACCAGCGGCATCTACAACTACACCTCCGACGAGGACTTCGGCCGCACCTACTTCACCAAGGACGGCTTCTACGCACACCGCTACGACATCATCACCCCGAGTGACCTGGTGGCGATCGCGATGAAGCACGAGCCGGACTTCGCACCGGGCACGTCCTGGCAGTACTCCAACACGAACTACGTCCTGGCCGGCATGGTGATCGAGAAGGTGACGGGCCACTCGTACGCCGACGAGATCACCCGCCGCATCATCGCCCCGCTGCACCTGACGGCCACCTCCCTCCCCGGCACACGGGTCACCGTCCCGCGTCCCAGCAGCCGCGCCTACTCGAAGTTCACGGAGACGACGGGCCCGTCGTACGACGTCACGAAGCTCAACCCCGCCATCGGCTCATCGGCCGGCGAGATGATCTCGAACTCCGCCGACCTGGACCGCTTCTACAGCGCCCTCCTGCGGGGCAAGCTGCTCCCGCCCCGGCAGCTGAAAGAGATGAAGACCACGGTGAAGGACACCGGGTACGGCCTCGGCGTGGCGGACATCACGCTGAGCTGCGGTGTTCACGTCTGGGGCCACGACGGCGGCATCCACGGCTCCGTCTCCGCGGCGGTGACGACCGCCGACGGCCGCCACTCCCTGGCGGTCAATTTCAACGGGGACTGGACCGGGGACATGATCGCGGTGGTGGAAGGGGAGTTCTGTTAGTCAACGTTTCATTCGCGTAGTTCTGTGTTAACCCGTACGTAATGTCCGTACCGCCTCATATCGGCTAACCCGCTGTGGACGGGGTTGGCTCGATCTTCTCGATCATTTATGCAAGGCGGGTGGTCGTGTGCGTACGAGGCACGGACTGCGTGTGCTGTCGGTCTACGAGGGCTTCTTCTCCGGAGGGGCCCGGATCGTGCACAGTGACGTCGTACTGGGACTGGCCGAGGGCGGCCAGTCCCACCAGGTACTCAGCATCCATGGTGAGGTCCACCGCGAGGCCACCAGGCAGCGCATGGAGGACGACCACTGCTACCGCGCGCTGACGGCCGGCGAGGTCGGCGTCACGTCGCTGGGCCGCACCGCGGGTCTGGTGGACGGCTCGGTCGCGGCGTCTGTTTTCAGCGGACCGGAGCTGGCCGAAACTGCCCGGGCCATGGCCGGGGCGGATGTGATCCTCTCCCTCAAGGAGCAGCCGCTCGCCCTCCTGAACCAGGCCGGGCTGCCCCGCCGCCCGGTCGTGGTCTGCCTGCACCGCTCCGACCCCGAGAACCAGGGCCCCGCGCTGGACGAGCTGAAGGCGGCGATCGCCGACGGCACGGTGGCGGCGTGCGTGTGCTGCGCCGAGTCGACGCGGGCCGCCTACGAGGCCGCCGGCATCCCGGCCGAGCTGCTGCACGTGATCCCCAACGGCGTCGACCTGCTCCGGTTCCGCCCGGACGCGGCGGCCCGGCTGGCGTTCCGCACGTCCCTGGGCATCCCGGCCGCCGCCCCGGTGGTGGTCTTCGCGGCTCGTTACGCGCACATGAAGAACGTCCCGCTCTTCCTCCGGGCCGCCCGGACCTGGCTGGCCCGCGAGGGCGGCGGCCACGTGGTGATGTGCGGGGCCGGGATGACGGACGCCAACCCCGCCCTGCGGGCGGACCTGGCGGCCGCCTTCGCCGGGGAGCCGGGCCTCGCCGGCCGGGTGCACCTGCTCGGCGTGCGCAACGACATGGAGGCCGTCTACGCGGGCTCCGACGTCGTCGCCCTGACCTCCGTCTCCGGGGAGGCGGCGCCGCTGTGCCTGATCGAGGGCATGATGTGCGGCGCGGTCCCGGTGACGACGGACGTCGGCGACAGCGCGGCGATCGTCACCGGCCACGGCTTCGTCACCCCGCCCGACCCCGGAGCGATCGCCCTCGCCTGGTCGGCCGCGATCGCGGGCCGCGCCGAGCTGGCTCCCGCCCTGGAACGCAGCCGTGAGCGCTTCAGCCGCACCCGCATGATCGCCGCGTACGCCGCGCTGCTCGACGAGGTGTACGCCTCACCGGCGGGCGGGCAACTGGTCGCCGCGCAGCACGCTGTAGGCGACGCCGTCACGCCACTTGCCGTCCCGGAAGACGATGCCGCGCAATACGCCCTCGCGAGTGAAGCCGGCCTTCTCCAGGGCCCGCTGCTCGGCGATGTTCTCGGCCTCGGTGTCCGCCTCGATCCGCATCACGGGGGTGTGGGTGAAGAGATGGCGGACGAGCTCTAGCTGGGCCCGGGTGCCGATCCCGCGCCCGCAGGCCTCGGGCAGCAGCTGGGCGCCGATGTTCCAGCAGTGGGTGGAGGGCGAGACGACGCGCCTGCGCCAGGCGACGAACCCGAGCGGGTCGGCGGCGGCCGCCACCATCAACAGGCCGCCGTCCTCGCCCAGCAGCCCGTTCTCGGCGAAGCGGCGCCGGAACCGCCCGGGGTCCGACCAGCCGTACCACTGGAACGGTCCGGCGGTCTCCGGCTCCAGCAGGAACCGTTCCAGCACGGTCAGGTCGTCCTCGCGAGCGGGACGCAGTACGACGGCTTCATCGCTCATCCCGTCACGGTAACGTGCTTGTCGCCGACGGGAGTTGGACATGAGGAGGGGCCACCGGCGTCGCGCCGGTGGCCCCTCCTCTCCCCTCCTGGTGCGTGCTCCGTCCGTCACTACCGGGGCAGCACCACGACATAGGCGGCCGGGTCGCGGTCGCCGGATGCCATCAGGGCCGTGCGGACGACCGCCGCCTGTTGCTCCAGGGACACCCGGAGCTTCCTGGGGGTGATGTAGACGACCGTGATCCCCAGGCGTTCCAAGTGCTCGCGCTTGCGCGCGTATTCCGACCACAGGGCGTCCTCGTCCTGGCGGGGTGCCCGGGTGTCCAGTTCGACCGCGACCGCCTGCTCGGGCCAGTACGCGTCCACGCCGCCGAGGTGGGGGCCGCCGGGCAGGCGCAGGTCCACGTTCCAGACCGGGTCGGGCAGGCCGTACTCGGCGACCATCCGGTAGAGGCGGGTCTCCGCGATCGCCCGGCCCTCGGCCACCAGCGAGTCCACCGCGTCCACCACGTGCGGGCGGTTCAGCAGCTTGGCCTGGGTCAACTCCTTTACGACCGCTGCCGGTTCGCAGTGGCCGGCGCGTACCGCCTCGGTCAGCAGCCGGCGTACCGCGCCCGCGTCCGTCAGCTCGGCCACCGCGTCCGCCAGCGCGCGTGGCACCGGCGCCACCGGCAGGCCGGTCACCGCGCAGGGGGTGGGCAGGGAGGGGGTGCGCAGGACGCGGACGTACCCGCTGGAGCGCAGCCGGCGCAGGCGCGGGATCAGGACGTCGACGCGGTCCAGCGAGAGCAGCGGCGGGGTGGAGGAGAACCCGTGCAGGGTGAGGGCCGCGAGGCCCGTGATGACGGCGTCCGTGTACACCGGGCGGTGCGGCTCGTCGGCCGTGGGCTGGGCCGGGACGGCCGGGGCCGACTCCCGCGCCGCGTACAGCAGGGCCCCGTGCAGCCGCTCCTCGCTCGTCGCCGGGCCGGGGTGGAGCAGGACCACGCCGGGCAGCAGCTGCTGCCAGGGGCCGCCGGAGCGGCACTGTTCGTTCAGTTCGGCCGTGGAGACGCCGTGGGAGCGGAGCTGGCCCGCCGTCAGAACACGGCGGTGGACCTCGGAGAGGTGACGGAGGGGGCGGGGGGAGAGCGGGGTGTTGTGCGTCATGGCGTCGGGATTCCCGCGCTCTGTCCCCTCTTTAACCGCTGTTACACGGCCGTCGATGAATGCGGACAAGACGGTACTAAAGGACGCGTGTTCGGGTGCCGAGTAGGCGCGGAAAACCCCTGGTCCAATCGGGTGCGGACCAGGGGTTACGGCTGCTATTGCCTGAATTCCGTAACGGTCACCGACCGGGAAAGCTCAGGCCAAGGATCACGCTCCGGCGGCCGCCGAGTCGCACGCCTGTGCGCGCAGCGAGCGCGCCAGGTCGTCCCGCGCCTCCCGCACCAGCCGGCGCAGCGCGGGCGCCGCGTCCGCGTGGGCCGCGAGCCACGCGTCCGTCGCGTCCAGCGTCTCCTGCCGGTCCTGGAAGCCGGGGAACAGGCCCCGTACGACGTCCATGCCGATCTGGATCGACCGCTCCTGCCACACCCGCTCGATCGCCGCGAAGTACTTCTCGGCGTACGGCGCCGTCAGCTCCCGCTGCGAGGGCCGGTCGAAGCCCGCGATCGTCGCCTCCACCAGCGCGTTCGACAGGGCGTCGGACTCCACGACCTGCGCCCAGGCCTGCGCCTTGACCGCCGCCGACGGGCGCGCGGCCAGGCAGCGGACCTGGTGACGCTTGCCGGACGCCGTGTCGTCACGAGCCAGTTCGGCCGCGAGGACGGACTCGTCGGCCACCCCGTGGGCCGCCAGCGGCTCCAGGAACGCCCAGCGCAGCTCCTGGTCCACCTCCAGACCCTCGACCGTCTCCGTGTCGTCGAGCAGGCCCTTCAGCAGTGCCAGGTCCGTCTCGCCGGCGGCGACCGTCGCGAAGAACCGCGCCCAGGCCAGCTGGTGCTCGCTGCCGGGCTCGGCCGCCTGCAGCTCCCGCAGCGCGCCCTCGGCGAGCAGCTCCTCGCCGGTCGCCCGCCACTCGGGGGCCGCGTAGCGCACCAGCGCCGAGTCCGCCCAGGCGTGCAGCATCTGCAGCACGCCGATGTCGGACTCCCGGCCCGCGAACCGCAGCACCAGGTCCACGAAGTCCCGCGCCGGCAGCAGGGCGTCCCGGGTCAGGTTCCACAGCGCCGACCAGCACAGGGCGCGCGCCAGCGGGTCGGTGAGCGCGCCCAGGTGCTCGCGCAGGGTGGCCTGCGATGTCTCGTCGAAGCGGATCTTGCAGTAGGTCAGGTCGTCGTCGTTGACCAGCACCAGCTCCGGGGCCTCGGCGCCGGCCAGCTCCGCCACGACCGTGCGCGGACCCTCGACGTCCGTCTCCACGCGTGCGTACCGCTCCAGGGCGCCCTCGGGCGTACGGCGGTACAGGCCCACCGCGATCCGGTGCGGGCGCTCCTCGGGGTGCGACTCCGGCGCCTCCTGCACCACCGCCAGCTCCGTCACCCGGCCCTTGGTGTCCAGCAGCACCTGCGGGGTCAGCGAGTTCACCCCGGCCGTCTGCAGCCAGGAGCGGGCCCACGCGGACATGTCCCGGCCGCTGGTCTCCGCCAGCACCGACAGCAGGTCGCCCAGGCGCGTGTTGCCGTACGCGTTCCGCTTGAAGTAGCGGCGGGCGCCCTCCAGGAACGCGTCCTGGCCGACGTACGCCACCAGCTGCTTGAGCACCGAGGCGCCCTTGGCGTAGGTGATGCCGTCGAAGTTGAGCTTGGCGTCCTGCAGGTCGCGGATGTCCGCGGTGATCGGGTGCGTGGAGGGCAGCTGGTCGGCGCGGTAGGCCCAGGCCTTGCGGCGGTTGGCGAAGGTGATCCAGGCGTCGGTGAAGCGGGTCGCGCCGACGTTCGCGAACGTGCCCATGAAGTCCGCGAAGGACTCCTTCAGCCACAGGTCGTCCCACCACACCATGGTGACCAGGTCGCCGAACCACATGTGCGCCATCTCGTGCAGGATGACGTTGGCCCGCGCCTCGTAGGAGGCCTGCGTCACCTTGCCGCGGAAGATGTACTCCTCGCGGAAGGTCACCAGACCCGGGTTCTCCATCGCGCCCAGGTTGTACTCGGGCACGAACGCCTGGTCGTACTTCCCGAACGGGTACGGGTAGTCGAAGTGGTCGTGGAAGAAGTCCAGGCCCTGCTTGGTGACCAGGAAGACGTCGTCGGCGTCGAAGTAGGGCGCGAGGCCCTTGCGGCACAGGGCGCCGAGCGGGATCTCCAGCTTCGTCCCGTCCTCGAAGATCCGCTCGTAGGAGTCCGTCACATAGTGGTACGGACCCGCCACCACGCACGTGATGTAAGTCGAGATCGGCTTCGTCTCCGCGAACCGCCAGACGCCGTCGGTGAGTTCCCCGGTGCCGTTGCTCCACACCGTCCAGCCCTCGGGCGCCTGCACCTCGAAGCGGTACGGCGCCTTCAGGTCCGGCTGCTCGAAGTTGGTGAAGACACGGCGGGCGTCGGCCGGCTCGTACTGGGTGTAGAGGTAGACCTCGCCGTCCTCGGGGTCCACGAAGCGGTGCATGCCCTCGCCGGTGCGGGAGTAGGCGCACTGCGCGTCGACCGTCAGCTCGTTCTCTGCGGCCAGGTCCTCCAGCGCGATCCGGGTGCCGTCGAAGACCTCGCCCGGGTCCAGATCCTTCCCGTTCAGCGTGACCGACGTCACGCTCGGGGCGACCAGGTCGGCGAACGTGGACGCACCCGGCTCGTTGCAGCGGAACCTGATCGTGGTCACCGAGCGGAAGGTGCGCGGCTCGCCGCCCCCGTCGCCCACGGCGGAACGCAGGTCCAGCGCCACCTCGTACCCGTCGACGGACAGCAGGGCGGCCCGCTCCCGGGCCTCGTCGCGGGTCAGATTCTCACCGGGCACAGGCGGCACTCCCTCGTGATCGCTTGGATGGGATGGATCAGGACCGATCCTGCCACGCACTCCTGACACGGGACACCGGGGAATGGGGATGGCGAAGGGAATGTTGACCTTTCAAAAGCCCGTTTCGCTGAGGAGAAGCATGTCCGAGACCGTGACCACGAGCGGCAAGACCCCCGTGGACTTCTGGTTCGACCCGCTGTGCCCCTGGGCCTGGATGACCTCCCGCTGGGTGCTGGAGGTGGAGAAGGTCCGTGAGATCGAGGTCCGCTGGCACATCATGAGCCTCGCCGTCCTCAACGAGAACAAGCTGGACGAGCTGCCCGAGGCGTACCGGGAGATGCTCGCCGTCAAGGCGTGGCAGCCGGTGCGCGTGGTCACCGCGGCCTGGCAGAAGCACGGCGCGGACATCCTCGGCCCGCTCTACACCGCGCTCGGCACCCGCTTCCACAACAACGGCGAGGGCGCGACGCTGGAGGCCATCGCCGCTGCGCTCGCGGACGTCGGTCTGCCCGCCGAACTGATCGAGTACGCCGAGCAGAAGGACTTCGACTTCGACGCCGAACTGCGCGCCTCCCACAAGGAGGGCATCGAGAAGGTCGGCCAGGACGTCGGCACCCCGGTCATCGCGGTCCCGGGCCCCGACGGCGAGCAGATCGCCTTCTTCGGTCCGGTCGTCACCCCCGCCCCCAAGGGCGAGGAGGCGGCCCGCCTGTGGGACGGCACCCTCGCCGTGGCCTCCGTCCCCGGCTTCTACGAGATCAAGCGGACCCGCACCAAGGGCCCGGACTTCAGCAACCTGTAAGTCCTGTACCTGAAGCCCTGAATTCCGTACGTCCTGCCGAACGGGCCCGGTCAACGCCGGGCCCGTTCCCGCGCCTCCGCCAGGCGCCCGAGGTGCTCCTCGTACCCCTTCGCGTAGTACGCGGCCCGGTCCGCGTCCGGCTCGACCACACGGGTCGGCTCGGTCCAGGCCGCCGCGTCCAGGGCCGTGCCGAACCGCTCGGCCGCCGCCAGCACCGCGCCCCGCGCGCCCACCTCGCCCTCGACCACCCGCAGCGGGCGGCCCAGCACGTCCGCCAGGAGCCGCATCCAGGCGGGGCTGCGGGTGCCGCCGCCGCACACCGCCAGCGTCCCGGTCAGACCCGCCGCCGCGAGGCAGTGCCGGGCCGCGTAGCCGATCCCCTCGCAGGTGGCGCGGATCAGGTCGGCGGGCGTCGACTCCAGGGAGACACCGGTGAGTTCGGCCCGCAGCCGGGGCTCCACGAAGGGGGCGCGCTCGCCGGAGGGCGCGAAGTACGGCAGCACGCGCACCCCGTGGGCGCCCGGCGGGGTGGCGGCCAGCAGGGCGTCGACCTCCTCGTGCCGCACACCCGTCGTGTTCAGCACCCAGTCCAGGGCCGCCGTGCCGACCATCGCGGGCATCGCGCGCAGCCAGTGCCCGGGCCGGTCGGTCGAGATGTACAGGCCGGCCGGTTCGCCGTCGAGGTCCAGGTCGGTGGTGGCGACCAGCGCGGCCAGACAGGTGCCGACGATCAGCAGGCCGTCACCGGGCGCGGTGACGCCCGCGCCGAGCGCACAGGCCGGCAGATCGTACGGGCCGTTCGCCAGCCGGGTGCCGGGCGGCAGCCCCGCGCCGCGCGCCGCACCCGTCGCCACCGGATCGCTGACCGGCGCGAGCAGGCCCCGGCGATGGGTCAGGCCCAGCAGCTCCACGACCCGGTTGTCGTAGGACCGGGTGCGCGGGTCCAGGAACGGCATCGACGCGTCCGACACGTCCGTCACCGCCCGGGCCGCGCCGGTCAGCCGCTGGAAGACCATGTCCTTGCAGTACACGGCCGCCGCGGCCGCCTCCAGGGCCTTCGGCTCGTACCGGTCCAGCCACGCCAGCAGCGGGCCCGGGCAGCCCGGGAACATCGCGCTGCCGGTGCGCCGGAACACGGTCGCGAAGGTGCCGTCCGCCAGCCACTGGTCGACCAGTTCATGGGCGCGGCCATCCATCCAGGAGGCCGCCTGCCGCACCGGCCGGCCCGCCCCGTCCACCAGCCACACCCCGTCGCCCTGCCCGGTCAGCCCGGCCAGCTCCACCGGCTCCGGCACCCGCGCGGTCAGCGCCCCCAGGACGTCGACGACCGCCCCGTACACCTCCTCCATGTCCTGCTCCACGGCCCCACCGCGCAGATCGAGCCCCACCGGCCGCGCCTCGACACCCAGTTCGCGCCCACCGCCGTCGAACGCGGCGGCCTTCACCATGGACGTGCCCACATCGATCCCGACGAACATGCGGCTCCCCTTTTGTTTGGCTCGTTCACCTCCGGGGCGCTCCAGCCGGTGTCGAGAGACCGACCGTGCTCAGCCCTTCAGGCCTCCGCGCGCTCGGCCCCTCGACACCGGCGCGCCCCTACGGCTCACTCGCGTCTTCACGTCAGACAGTGCGCGAGCGGCTCCCCGCGCACCCAGCGGCCCACCTCGGCGGCGGCGATCCGGGCCGCCTTCTCCGCGACCGCCCGGCTGGCCCCGCCCAGGTGCGGGGTGAGGACGACACGGTCGGCGAGACCGGGCAGCCGGGAGTCCGGCGGGAGCGGTTCGCGGGCGTAGGTGTCCAGGGCCGCCGCCGCGAGCCGCCCGCCCTCCAGCGCGTCGCACAGCGCGTCCTCGTCCAGCAGCGGACCCCGGGCCGCGTTCACCACCACCGCCCCGGGCGGCAGCAGGGCCAGCTCGCGGGCGCCGATCAGACCGCGGGTCTCGGCGGTGAGCCGGGCGTGCAGGGTGACGACGGCGGAGCGGCGCATCAGGTCGTCCAGCGAGGACACCCGCAGCCCGTGCACCTCCCCGCGCACATAGGGGTCGTACACCAGCACCCGCGCCCCGAAGGCGCACAGCACCCGCGCCACCCGGCTGCCCACCGCGCCGTAGCCGACGAGTCCGACCGGCAGGTCCTCCAGCTCCAGGCCGCTGTGCTCGTAGGTGTAGAACGACGATCCGGCCCAACTCCCCTCGCGGGCGAGGAGTTCATGGGCCTGGGGGATGCGGCGCAGGGCGGCGAGGAGCAGGCCGACGGTGAACTCGGCGGTGGCGGCGGCGTTGCGCCCCGGCGCGAAGCACACCCGGACGTCGTGCCGCTCCGCCGCCCCCAGGTTGACGTTGACCGGCCCGCCCCGGCAGACCACGACCAGCCGCAGCTCCGGGCAGGCGCCGAGGACGCGTTCGGTGACCGGGCCCATCTGCGTGACCAGGACCTGCGCGCCGGCGAGGGCGCCGATCAGCTCGTCCTCGGCGTCACTGGCCTCGCTCACCTCCGCGACGGGACCGAAGGGCTGCAGGGGCCAGCCGAGGGTCAACTCCCGCACCTCACAGGCCGCTTCCTTCCCGAGCGCGGCCGTGATGAGGGACGGCAGGACGAAGTGGTCGCCGGCGGCCACCACCCGCACACTGGAGGTCATCGCAGGGTCTCTCCCGTCTCGGCGTCGAAGACATGGGTGAGTCCGGCCGCCACCCGGACCCGCTCGTCGTGCGCGAGGCGGACCTCGGGCCCGGTGAGCACCACCAGGTGCCGCTCCACCCCGTCGAGGGTCAGCGTGGCGATGCCCGACTCCAACAGGGGTTCGTGGGCCACGACCCGGGCGGGGACCGCGTCGGCGGCGCCGGTGAGGCTCAGGTCCTCGGGGCGGATACCGACCACCACGGCCCGGCCCTCGGCCACCGGCACCGGCAGCGCGATCCGCACCCCGGCGGACAGGCGGGCGTGGCCGTCGGCGGTGGCGGTGCCGGGCAGCAGGTTGATCGCCGGCTCGCCGACGAAGTCCGCCACGAAGGCGGAGGCGGGGCTGTCGTAGATCTCGTAGGGCGTGCCGAGCTGCTGGATCACACCGTCCCGCATGACGGCGATCCGGTCGGCGAGGGACAGGGCCTCCTCCTGGTCGTGCGTGACCAGGATCGTGGTGTGCCCCAGATCGCGCTGGATGCGCTTGAGCTCCCGGCGGGTGGTGTCGCGCTGGGCCGCGTCCAGATGGGACAGCGGCTCGTCCAGGAGCAGGACGTCCGGTTCCCGGATCAGCGCACGGGCCAGGGAGACGCGCTGCTTCTGCCCACTGGACAGTCCGGCCGGGCGGGCGTCGAGGACGTCGGTGAGACCGACCCGCTCGGCGATCTCGGCGACCTTGCGCCGCACGTCCCCCCGGAGGCCTCTCCGGCGGGCCCGCAGCCCGAAGGCCAGGTTCTCCGCGACCGTCAGCGGCGGATACAGCGCGTAGTTCTCGAAGGCGACCCCGATGTTCCGCTCCTGCGCCGGACGGCCGACGACCGAGGCACCCCCCACCAGGATGTCCCCGCCGGTCACCGCCTCCAGACCCGCGATCATCCGCAGCGTGGTGGACTTGCCGCAGCCCGACGGGCCCAGCAGCCCGAGCAGTTCACCGGACGTCAGACTCAGGTCCAGGCCCCGGACCGCCTCCACCCCCGGGCGGCCCCGCGACCGGTACGTCTTGCGCAGCTCACGTAACTCCAGCGCGGTCATCGCCCTCCCTCGGATCCGTGGCGCACACCTCGTAACGCACCTTGTGCTCGTCCAGATCGCGCAGCGCGTCCGGCGCCGCCCCGTCGTCCACCAGCAGCAGGTCGAAGCGGGACAGCGGGGCGACCCGGTGCAGGGCGACCCGGCCCAGCTTGGTGTGGTCGGCCAGCAGCACGTTGCGCGCGGCCGCGTCGAGCATCGCCCGCTTCACGGAGACGATGTGCTGCTCCTGGTGGTAGGCGTAGCCGCCGTGCACGCCCGAGGTCGACACGAAGCCCACGTCCACCCGCAGCTGCTCGACCGCCTCCACGCAGGACACCCCGAGGAAGGACGAGTGCAGCTGGTCGTAGTCGCCGCCGAGTGCCATCAGATGGATGCCCCGCCGGCCCGCCAGGAGGTTGATCGCCTCCAGGAAGTTGGTGACGACCGTGAGCGGGGTGATCTCGCCGAGCCGCAGCCGGCGGGCTATCTCCAGGGTGGAGGTGGAGTCGTCGAGGAGGATCGCCATGCCGGGCTCTATGGACTTCAGCGCCCGCTCGGCGAGCGCGGCCTTCTGCGGGCGCATGGTCTTCAGCCGGTACTGCACGTTCGACTCGAACACCCCGGACGGCTGCGCGGTCACCCCGCCCCGGAACTTCCGTACGATGCCCTGCCGTTCGAGTTCGTCCAGGTCCCGGTGGATGGTCATCAGGCTCACCCCGAACCGCTCGGCCAGCTCGGCCGCGGAGGCCGAACCGTCGGCCAGCACGAGTTCGGCCATGGCGGCCTGCCGGGCCGCGGGTCCCTGCTGTGCACCTGTGCTCATCACGTGCTCTTCCCGATCCGTCGTCCTGGACGCCCTGGCCGGTCGGCCTCGAACACCAGCAGGTTCTCAGTCCGGACGGCCGGACGGACCGGTTCGTCGGGACGCAGCCCGGCCGCCTCGCTCCGGGGCGCGACGAGCGACAGGTGCTGCGCGCCGATCCGCACGGTGACCTCGACCGACCGGCCGAGCACCTCGGTGACGTAGACCGACCCGGAGAGCCGGTGGCCGTCCCCGGCCAGCCAGACGTCCCGGGGCCGTACCCCGACCAGCACCTCGCTGCCGGCGGGCGCCCGTACGGGGAGCGGCAGTTCGACCGCGCCGTCCGCCGACCGGAAGGCTCCCGTCTCCGTCACCGCCCCCGGCAGCAGATTGATCCGGGGCCGCCCGAAGGCCCGGGCGACCTCGGTGTCGTGCGGGCGGTACCAGATGTCCTCCCGGGTGCCGGTCTGCACGATGCGCCCGTCCCGGACGACCCCGATCCGGTCCCCGAGCGCCAGCGCCTCGACGGAGTCGTGGGTGACGTACAGCGTGGTGGTGCGCCGGACAGCCCCGATCGCCTTCAGCTCGGCCCGCATCTGCTGGCGCAGCTTGGCGTCCAGGTGAGAGAGGGGCTCGTCGAGGAGGAAGGCGCGGGCCGGGCGGACCAGCACCCGGCCGAGGGCGACCCGCTGCCGCTGCCCGTTGGACAACTGCCCCACGGACCGGTCCAACAGGGCACTGATGCCGAGCAGTTCGGCAGTCGCCCCGACCCGTTCCCGGGCCTCGGCGGCGGGCAGCCGGTGCCGCGGGGAGCGCAGCGGCGAGACGAGGTTGTGGTACACCGAGCGGTGCGGATAGAGGGCGTAGCTCTCGAAGCACATGGCCACACCCCGGTCGTACGGCTCCACGTCCCGCACGTCCCGCCCGTCGATCTCGACGGTCCCCGAGTCGGGCCGCTCCAGACCGGCGACGGTCTTCAGCGTGGTGGTCTTGCCGGCCCCGGACGGCCCGAGCAGACAGAAGAACTCGCCCTCCTCCACCCGGAGTTCGAGTCCGTCCAGGGCGGTCGTCCGGCCGTAGGCCTTGTGGACGTCCCGCAGGGCGACGCTCACGACTTCACCGCCCCGAACGACAGCCCGCGCACCAGATACCGCTGGATGGTCAACGCCAGCAGCAGCGGCGGTACGACGGAGACCAGCGCGGCCGCGGCCGTGAGGTTGTACTTGGGCCGGTCGCCGCCCAGGAAGGACAGCGCGCCCACGGTCACGGTCTGCGCCGAACTGGAGGTGAGGATCAGCGGGAAGACGAAGTTGTTCCAGGCGAAGATGAACGCCAGCAGCGACACGGCCGCGATGCCCGGCTTCACCAGGGGCAGGGCCACCTTGAAGAAGGCCTGCTTGCGGGAGTAGCCGTCGAGCAGCGCGGCCTGCTCCAGCTCAGGGGTGAGATCCGCGAAGTACGACCGCATGATCCACACCACCAGCGGCAGCGTGACCAGCTGCAGCACCCACACCATGCCGACGTACGTGTCGAACAGTCCCAGCTTCTGGTAGAGCACGAACAGCGGGATGATCACGGTGAGTTCGGGCGCGAACCGGAACGACAGCAGCGTGAACATCAGGTTCTCCGAGCCCCGGAACCTCCAGCGCGCCGAGGCGTACGCCGCAGGCAGCCCGACCACCAGCGAGAGCGCGACCGCCCCTACCGACACCACCAGGCTGTTGACGAAGAACCGCACGAAGGGGATGCCCTCGCTGTCGCCCAGCACGGTCCGGTACGAGTCCAGCGTCGGGGTGAACGAGAAGTAGGTGCTGAAGAGCTGGTCGGCCGGCTTGAGGGACAGGATCACCATCCAGGCGACCGGGAAGAGCGCGAAGAGGAAGTAGAGGACCAGGGCGGCATCGGCCAGCCACCCCGACAGGCGCTTCTTGTACGTCACTCGACCTCGGCCGCCTTCCGCTGGATGCGCCCCAGATGCCGGACGAGGACCATCGCGGCCAGGTACACCACGGCCCACAGCACGATCGTGTAGCTGATCCCGAAGGAGTACCGCTGGAAGCGGATCGCCTCCAGATACGCCCGGATCTGCAGGACGACCGTGGAGTCGCCCGGACCGCCCTCCGTCAGGGCGTAGATGATGTCGAAGACCTTCAGCGAGTCCATGAACCGGAAGATCACCGCGACCAGCACGTACGGCCACAGCATCGGCAGAGTCAGCCGCCGGAACGTGTACCACCAGCCGGCGCCGTCCACGGCCGCCGCCTCGAAGGGGGAGGCGGGCAGCGACCGCAGACCGGCCAGCGCCAGAATCGCCACGAACGGGGTGTAGACCCAGACGTCCACGGCGATCGACGACAACAGGGCGCCGGTGGGCGTGTCCGTCCACTGCACTCCGCCGAGCCCGAAGGGCCTCAGCAGATGGTTGACCACACCGACCGACGGCTGGAGCATCAGCTTCCAGATGATCGCGGCGATCACCGGGGCGATCATCAGGGGCAGGATCAGGATCTTCTCCAGGACCCGGCCGACCAGGGACGAGCGGTGCAGCAGCAGGGCGACGGCGACCCCGAGCACGGTCTCCACGGCGGCCGCGCCGACCGCGTACAGCACGGTCACCCAGGCCGAGTTCCAGAAGGCGTCCTGTGTGAAGACCGTCTCGTAGTTGTGCAGCCGGACCATGTCGGGCTGTGGCTTGCTCGCCGAGAAGTCGAACAGCGTGTAGTACAGGCCGAGCGCGAACGGGTACAGAATCCCGCAGGTCAGCAGCAGTGCGGGGACGATCAGGAGGTACGGCCGCAGGGCGACCCGCCGGCTCATCGCCCTCAGCCCACCTTGGACTTGAGGTCGCTCGCCAGCCCGTTCAGCACGGACCCGGCGTCCTTCCCGCCGTAGATCTCCTGGAGCGCGGCGGCCCAGCTCGTGGTGGCGTCGAAGAACTGGGCCTGCGGGGTGAACTGGATCTTCGTCTGGTCGACGACGGTCTCGAAGGTCTCGATGAAGCCGGGCAGGTGCCGCATCTTGTCCTTGTAGGCGCCGTCCTGGCCGACCGACTTCCGCACGGGGTCGATGTGGTTGTTCGTGAGGGCGGCCCGGCGCAGGTGCTCCTTCCCGGTCGCCCACTGCAGGAAGAGCCAACTGGCGCTCTTCCGCCTGCTCCTGGCGTTCATGCCGAGCGACCAGATCCACATGTTGGTGGCGAGCGACCCGTCCGGTCCCTTGGGCCCGGGGTGGAAGGCGATCTTCCCGGAGGCGGGCGAGGCTCCCTGCACGGCCTGGAAGTAGGCGGCCGTGTCCGCGTCGAACAGCATCCCGGCCTTCTTCGCGCCGAGGTCGCTGGAGCACTGGTACCAGGTGTACGACGTCCAGGACGGCGGACCGCCCTGCTTCACCATGCGGGCCCAGTCCTCGGTGAAGGCGACGGCCTTCGGGGTGTTCATGGCGGGGGTGAGCTTCCCGCCCCCGACGGTGAAGTCGTGCAGCCCGTTGCGGGCGTACATGGTCATGAACCCGGGGTGGATGGTGGCCCAGCTACGGGACCCCCGTACGGCGATCCCGTACATGCCGTCGAACCCGGCACCGGGAGCCTTCTTCTTGATCACCCCGGCCAGCTCGCGCAGCTCGTCGAAGCTCTCGGCCGGCTTCAGCCCCAGCCTGCGGAACACCTCGGTGTTGTAGGCGACCACGTTGGTCTCCCAGCCCCACGGCAGCGCGTACTGCCCGCCCCGGCCGAGCGGGGCGCCCGCCTTCAGGGACCACTGGTCGGCCTGGAGGAGGTTCGGGAAGAAGTCGTCCCGGTCCCATTCGGCGCCGGTCGCCGAGGAGTTGCGCATCCACGGCCCGAGGTCCTCCAGCCACCCCGGTGGCCCGTACTGCCACACCATGTAGGCGCCGAGCATGAAGACGTCGTAGGAGGCGCGCCCGCTGGACAGGTCGACGGTGAGCTTGTCGAAGTAGTTGTCCTCGGGGAAGACGTCGTACTTCACCTCGATGCCGGTCTTCTCGGTGAAGGACTTCAGGTCGGCGATCAGGGCGTCGGTGTACGGGTGCTTGTTGAGCAGCGCCTTGACGGTCGTGCCCTTCTCCCGCTTCCAGTCGAAGGCGCCGGTGACGTCGTCGGCGGCCGAACCGTCGCCCTGGTGGCTGTCGTCGCCGCCGAAGCCGGTACCGCAGGCGGACAGCAACGGGGCCGCGGCGGTGGCGGCGGTGAGGGCTCCGGTGAGCGCGAGAAAGCGCCGGCGGTCGTGCACGTGCCTGTTCATCCGTGACCTCCGTCGGTGGGGCGGTGGGGTCGGGCGGGGTTAACAGCGCGAGTCGACTCGATAACAGAGGGTGTAACGGCAAGGGAAGGCCGTCAATCCCTTGTGTACAAGGAAATCAAGGGGAAATATCAGATGTGAGTGGGAAGTTAACGCAACTGCCCGACGGGGCCAGGTGATGCGAACAGTCGTCCTGCATATCACCGGCTTGGGTGACCGCAGAAGAAACGGCGTTCATGTGTGCTGTGGTCGCACTACCGTCCGGATCTATGAAGCTGGTGGTGCAGGTGAAGCTGGTGCCGACGCCCATGCAGGCGTTGGGCCTTGAGGCGACCCTGCGTGCCTGCAACCGGGCCGCCACCTACGCCTCTGCCGTCGCTTTCGCCAAGGACCTGAAGGATCGCAACGGTCTTCAGAAGGAGGTGTATGCAGCCTCGAAGGCGGCTTTCGGGTTGTCTGCGCAACCGGTGGTGCGGGTGGTGAAGAAGGTCGTCGACGCCTACGCGGCCTTGAAGGCCAATCTGCAGGCGGGAAACTTGGGTCCGCCCAGCTCCAAGCGGCACCGCAAGGCAGTTGGTACCCCGATCGTCTTCCGTCCGGAGGCAGCCCAGCCGTTCGACGACCGCTGCCTGTCCTGGCAGTACGACGCGCGCACCATCTCCATCTGGACCGTGGACGGGCGGATGAAGGGGATCCGGTTCGCCTGCTCACCCGATCAGCTCAAGACCCTGGTGCAGTACCGCAAGGGGGAGAGCGACCTAGTGTTCAGGGGCGGCAAGTGGCTCCTGATCGCCACCTGCGACATCCCCGATCCTGAAGCGTATGAGCCGGTCGACTGGATCGGGGTGGACCGGGGCATCGTCAACCTGGCCACGACCAGCGACGGCGCCAACTACCAAGGCCGCCGTCTGGGCCGCTACCGGCGTTGGCAGGCCCGCAAACGCGCCGAACTCCAGGCCAAGGGGACCCGGTCGGCCACCCGCCGGCTGGCCCACCGCGCGCAGAAGGAGAAGCGCCATGCCACGCAGGTGAACCACGAGGTCAGTAAGGAGATCGTGTCCGTCGCGCAACGCACCGGTCGCGGCATCGCCGTGGAGGAACTCGGCGGGATCCGCGAGCGGGTACGGCTTCGTCGCGACCAGCGGGGCACGCTCTCCTCCTGGCCCTTCCACCAGCTCGGACAGCACCTCGCCTACAAGGCGCGCAAGGCCGGGGTGCCGTTCCTTGAGGTGGATGCGGCATACACCTCGCAGCGCTGTCCGCGCTGCGGGTATACCGAGCGGGCCAACCGGCCCACCCGGGACCACTTCTGCTGCCGTCGGTGCGGGCTCGCTGGCCCGGCCGACGTCGTCGCCGGGGTCAACGTGCGCGACCGCGCGCGCTCGGCGTGGGTGTTCGTCACCGCACCCGCACCCTGAACCACAAGGGGGCTGGGTGGATGCGACCCGTGACCGTCCTGTCGTAGGGGGCAGTCGGGAGCGCGACGAGGTGTGAACGACCCGAGTGCACGAGCTCGGTCGTTCACGGCCGAGAAGGTGACAGAGCGGTCCGCTATCTGCGGGAGGTCCGGATGGGGTTGGCGTGGCTCGGGATCGACCTCGGGACGCAAGGGGTGCGCGCCCTGCTCGTGACGGCCGACGGCGGCGTCCTCGGCAGCGGAGCGGCGCCCCTGCGGCGCGGTCGGCGGGACGGGGTGCGGCACGAGCAGGACCCGGGGGAGTGGTGGGAGGCGGTGTGCGCGGCCTGCGGGCGTGCGCTCGACGGGGCGCGGGTGCCCCTGGGCGGGGTCGCGGTGTGCGGGACCTCCGGGACCGTACTGCTCACGGACGACACCGGCCGCCCGCTGAGCCCGGCGCTCATGTACGACGACGGGCGGGCGGCGGCCGAGGCGGGCCGGCTGCGGTCGGCGGGGCTCGCCGTGCAGGACACCTGGGCGCTGCCGAAGGTGCGCTGGCTGGTCGACCGGTACGGCCCCGGCCGGGTGGCGCACCAGCCCGACCTGGTCACCGCGCGCCTCGTCGGCCGGCCCGTCCCCGCCGACTCCAGCCACGCCCTGAAGACGGCCTACGACGTGGAGCGCGACCGCTGGCCGGATCTCACCGGCCTCCCCGCCGGGACCCTCCCGGACGTCGTGCACCCCGGCACCCGGCTCGGCGAGGTCTGCCCGGCCGCCGCCGAGGCCACCGGCATCCCGGCCGGCACCCCGGTCATCGCGGGCATGACGGACGGCTGCGCGGCACAGATCGCCTCGGGCGCGCTGCGGGAGGGCGCGTGGAACTCGGTGCTGGGGACGACCCTGGTCCTGAAGGGAGCCGCCGCGGACCCGGTCCACGACCCGGCCGGCGTGGTCTACAACCACCGTGCACCCGACGGCACCTGGCTGCCCGGCGGCGCCTCCAGCGTCGGCGCCGGTGTCCTCACGGCCCGCTTCCCGGGCGCCGACCCGGCCGCACTGGACACCGAGGCCGCCGCCTTCGAGCCCTCGAACGCGGTCGCCTACCCGCTCGTCTCCCCGGGCGAACGCTTCCCCTTCCGCGCCCCGCGCGCCACCGCCCTCCTCCTCGGCGTCCCGGAGTCGGACGCCGACCTGTGGGCCGCCCTCCTCCAGGGCGTCGCCTTCACGGAACGCCTCTGCCTGGACTACCTCCACCACCTCGGCGCCCCCCTGCACGGCCCGCTCACCTTCACCGGCGGCGCGGCCCGCAGCCGGTACTGGACCCAGCTCCGCGCCGACGTCCTGGGCCGCCCGGCCAGGGTCCCGGAACAGCCGGAACCCGCCCTGGGCATGGCCGCACTGGCCGCCTACGGCACCGGTGCCGCACCCACGCTCGCCGACGCGGCCGAGCGCATGGCCCGCCCCGGCACGACCGTCGACCCGCGCCCGGACCGTTCGGCCCGCTTCACCGAGCCGTACGCCCGGTTGGTGGGCGAGCTGGAGTCCCGGGGGTGGCTGCCGAAGGAGGTCGCCGCACATGCGCGGGCGCGGCTGGCCCGGGATACTCCGGGCTCATGAGTACGACCCTCCTCCTCGCCCGCCACGGCCAGACCGTCTGGCACGCCGAGAACCGGTACGCCGGGGTGAGCGACGTGGCCCTGACCGACACGGGGCGCGCCCAGGCCGAGGCGCTGGGCCGCTGGGCCGCCGCCCACCCCGTGGACGCGATCTGGACCTCGCCCCTGTCCCGGGCGATCGCCACCGCCGAGCCGGCCTGCCGTGCCCTCGGCCTCACCCCGTACCGCGAAGTCGACCTGCGGGAATGCGACTTCGGGGTGGTGGAGGGCCGTACGCTCGCCGAGTTCGAGGCCGAGAACCCGCGGGCGGCGGAGGCCTTCCGCGCCGACCCGGTGGCGCACCCCTTCCCGGGCGCCGAGGATCCCCGCGCCGCCGCAGCCCGAGGCACGGCCGCCCTGCACCGGATCGCCGCCGCGCACCCCGATGAGCGGGTCCTCGTCGTCGCCCACAACACCCTGCTCCGCCTGGTGCTGTGCTCGCTCCTGCACATCCCGGTGGCGGAGTACCGCCGCGTCCTGCCGAGGTTGCGCAACGCGGCGGTGAGCGAGATCCGCCTCACGGAGCACAGCGCCGCGCTGCTGTCGCTCAACATCCCCTGCGAGTGACCGGTCACGGGCGTGGCAGCAGCCCGCGCTCCATCGCGACGACCACTGCCCGCGTGCGGTCGTTGACGTCCAGCTTGGCGAACAGGCGCAGCAGATGCGTCTTGACGGTGGCCTCGGAGATGACGAGCCGCCGGCCGATCTCGGCGTTGGTGAGCCCGTCGGCCACCGCGGTCAGCACGTCGGTCTCGCGGGTGGTGAGCGGATCGTGGACGGGGCGCCGCATCCGGGCGACCAGCTTCTCCGCCACCCGGGGGGCGAGCACGGTCTCGCCGCGCGCGGCCGAGTGGATCGCGTCGACCAGCTGCTCGCGGGTGGTGTCCTTGAGCAGGTAGCCGATGGCGCCGGCCTCGACCCCGCGCTCGATGTCGGCGTCGGTGTCGTAGGTGGTGAGGATCAGCACGCGGGTGCGCGGGTGCCGAGCGGCGATCTCGGTGGTCGTCGCGACCCCGTCCAGCACCGGCATGCGCAGGTCGACCAGGGCCACGTCCGGGTCGTGGCGGGCGACCAGGCCGAGCGCGGCACGGCCGTCGCTCGCCTCGCCGACGACCTCGATGTCCGCCTCCCCGTCCAGCAGGGCGATCACCCCGGCCCGCATCACGGTGTGATCGTCCACCACGACGATCCGGAGCCTGTCGGTCATGCCGCTCCCTCCACCGGGATCACCGCGAGGATCCTGGTTCCGTCCCCGACCGAGCTGGTCACCGTGAGCCGCCCGCCCAGTTCGGCGAGCCGTTTGCGCATCCCGTCCAGGCCGAAGCCGGTGGAGGCCTCGACCACGAATCCGGTGCCGTCGTCCGTGACCTCCAGCTCCACCCCGTGGGGGCGCCGGGCCAGCACCACGCCGACCGTCGAGGCACGGGCGTGTTTGCGCACGTTGGCCAGGGACTCCTGGGTGCAGCGCAGCAGCGCGACCCGGGTCTGCTGGTCGCAGTCCAGGTCGGCCAGCTCGGCGGTCACGCTCAGCCCGGTGTCCTCGGCGAACCGGTCCACGATCCGCTGCAGGGTCTGCGCCACCGAGCCGGAGTGCGCACCGCCCGGCGGCCGCCCCGAGCCGACCAGTTCCCTGGCCTCCGCCAGGTTCTCCCGGGCGGTCGACTCGATCGACACCAGCTGCCGGGCGGTGCGCCCGGGGTCGGTGACGAGCCCGGCGCGGGCCGCCTCGGCCAGCACGACGATCGAGGCGAAGCCCTGCGCGAGCGTGTCGTGGATCTCCCGTGCCATCCGCTCCCTTTCCTCCGCCGCGCCCTGCCGCAGATGCGCCTCGGTCAGTTCCGCCTGGGTGCGCTCCAACTCCTCGATCAGCCGGGCGCGTTCGCTGCTCTGCTCGACCACCGCGCGGGCCCACAGGCCGATCAGGACGCCGACCGCGACCACGATCAGCGTGCCCACCACCGTCTCGCCGAAGAACGCGCCGGACCAGCCCTGCCGCACCCAGGCCCCCAGCAGCGTGCCGGCGGTGGCCAGCCCCAGGAAGGTCAGGGAGATCCTCGGGGTGCGGCCGAACATCCAGTAGTGCGGCAGCGTGACCATGAACAGGGCCGCGTAACTGGTGCGCAGATAGGCGAGTCCGGCGAGGGCGATCACCAGCACCGCGAGGTACCCGTGCGGCCGTACGACGGGGTGGGCGGGGCGCCGGTCCAGCACGGCGAAGCACAGGGCCACGCTGCCCAGCAGGGCGAGGGCCGCGTACCGGTCGGCGCCGTGGCTCAGGGCCGTGATCCCGACCGCCATCGCGGCGAACAGGACCCAGCACACCGCGTTCCAGCGGCGCAGCGAGGTCGCCCACAGGGCGTCGGCGGTCGTGGTCATACCTGTCAACCTACGTCCAGCAGTGCGGGGTTCGGGCCGGGGACGGCGGTCCTCGACGGTCGTACGGGCCACCAGGCGCGCTCGCCGAGGAGCAGCAGGGCCGCCGGCAGGATCAGCACACGCACCACGAAGGCGTCCAGCAGGACGGCCGCGGCGAGCACGAAACCGATCTGCTTCATCTCGATGATGTGCAGGAAGACGAAGCTCACGAAGACGGTCGTCATGATCACGGCCGCGCTGGTCACCACGCTCGCCGACCGCCGGATGCCCTCGACGACCGCCTGCCGGGTCGGCGTGCCGGCGAGCACCGCCTCCCGGATCCGGCTGACCACGAACACCTGGTAGTCCATCGACAGACCGAAGAGGATCACGAGGAGGAACAGCGGCACACGGGAACCGATCGACCCCGTGGAGTGGAAGTCCAGCAGCCCCTCGGCCCAGGTGTGCTGGAAGACCAGCACGAGCAGACCGAGCGCGGCCGCCGCCGACAGCAGGTTCAGCACGACACCGAGCAGGCCGAGCACGACCGAGCGGAACGCGTACAGCGTCATCAGGAACGTCATCAGCAGCAACGCGCCGAGGACCAGGGGCAGTTTGCCGTCCTGATGGGCCGGATAGTCGGTGTAGCGGGCCACGTCGCCGCTCACGCCGTACCGCGCCCCGGTGACCTTGCCCACGGTGGCGGGCAGGTAGGTGCGGCGCAGATGCTCCAGCGAGTCGCTCGCCTGCGGGGAGTTGCCCAGGTACGGCACCCGCAGTTCCAGGGTGCTGGTCCGGTGGTCGGCGGCGGTGCGGATGCGGGCGTAGTCGGTGAACAGCGGGTCGGCGGCGGCCCGGCGGGCCAGTGCCCGCAGCTCCCCGGTGACCTGGGCGGAGCGCTCGGCGGGAGCCTGTACGACGACCTGGTGGACGACCCGCCGCTCCGGGAACTCCGCGTTGAGGCGGTCGTACACCCGCATGGCGGGGATCGCGCGGGAGTGGGTGTCCCGGCTCATCTCGGTGATCTTCAGACCGGTCAGCGGGAGAACGAGGGCGAGCAGGGCGAGGAGCGAGCAGCACAGGGTGGCCAGCGGATGCCGGGCGGCGGGGCGCAGCAGCGCGGACCAGAACCGGCCGTCGTCCCCGCCGCGCAGGCGCCGTGCCGGCTTGCCGTGTTCCGCCCGCCGCCGCGCCCTGCGCTCGGCCCGTCGGCCCAGCACGGCCAGCAGCGCGGGCAGTGCGGTCAGGGAGCTGGCCACCGCGACCAGGACGACCACGATCGTGCCGGTGGCGAGCGAGGAGAAGATCACGTCCGAGGCCAGGTACAGCGTGGCGGTGGAGGCGACTACCGCAAGACCGGAGACCACGACGGCCCGCCCGGACGTGGCGGCCGCCAGCTCCACCAGCGCCTCGGTGCCGAGCCGGCCACCGGAGCGGGCCCGCTCCTCGCGCTCCCGCTTGAGGTGGAAGAGCGTGTAGTCGACGCCGACCGCGAGGCCGATCATGAGGATGACGTTCTTGCCGACACCGGCGTCGGGGGTGAGGTGCGAGGCGGCCATCGCCAGCCCGATGGCCGCCGCGATCGACGACAGCGCGAGCAGCAGCGGTACGGCGGCCATGGTGAGCGAGCCGAACACGAGCAGCAGGGTGACGAGGGTGAGGGGCAGGCTGATCTTCTCGGAGAGGGCCAGGTCGTCGTCGCGCTGCTGGTCGACTCCCCTGCTGACGGAGGGGGATCCGGTCTCCTGCACGAGCAGCTCGGGGTGGGCCCGTTGTACGGCCCGGGTCTGCGCGACGAGGGCGCCGACCTTGTGGTCGGCGTCCAGCTCCTCGCCCTTGAGGGACACCTCGACCATGAGGACGCGTCCGTCGGAGGAGCGTTCCGGGGCGGCCACCTCGGCGACCTCGGGCAGCCGTCGCATGCGTGCGGTCAGCTCGTGCGCGGCGGAGGCGGCGGGTCCCTCGTCCAGGGCACCCGAGGGGGCGGAGATCAGGATCTGCTCGGTGGACGGGCGTTCCAGATGCCCTTCGGCGGCCATGGCCTCGGCCCGGCCGGCCTCGCCCACCCGGTAGTCGGCGGTCTTCGCGTTGTTGGTGCCGAGGGCGCTGCCGACGCCCAGGCACAGCGCCACGAACAGCAGCCAGCCGACGAGCGCCCGCCAGGGGTGCCGGGCGCTCCAGCGCGCCATGCGCACAGTCAGTGAGTTCATGCCCAAAAGCCTTGCTGAACAGGGCATTTGGCGGACACGGGTACCCGGTGGAACTTCGGGTCAGCCGTTCGGTGGACCCTCGGGGTGGGGAAGACCCCCGCAAGTCACGTCCTCGCGGGGGTCTTCTCTCATCCGCCTGCCGACGTGAAGGCTGAGAAGACGATCACGAGGCAGGACGTCTCAGGGGGCGAGCAGGAGCACGTCCGCGCGGGACCTCGCCGCCGCGTACCGCCGGGCCACGTCCTGCCAGTTGACGACCTGCCACATCGCCTCGACGAAGTCCACCTTCTGGTTGCGGTACTGGAGGTAGAAGGCGTGCTCCCAGGCGTCGAAGACCAGGATCGGGGTCGAGCCCTGACCGACGTTGCCCTGGTGGTCGTAGACCTGCTCGACGATCAGCCGCCCGCTCAGCGGCTCGTACGCCAGCACGCCCCAGCCCGAACCCTGGGTGGTGGCCGCTGCCTTGGACAGCTGCGTCCTGAACGCCGCGAAGGATCCGAAGGACTCCTCGACCGCCTCCGCCAGCTCGCCCACCCCGTCCTGCGCCAGCGGCTCGCCGCCCCCGTCCTTCGGGCCGGTCATGTTCTGCCAGTAGATGCTGTGCAGGATGTGGCCGGAGAGGTGGAAGGCCAGGTTCTTCTCCAGACCGTTGACCGCCCCCCACGACTCCTTGTCCCGCGCCTCGGCGAGCTGCTCCAGCGTGTCGTTGGCGCCCTTCACATAGGCCGCGTGGTGCTTGTCGTGGTGCAGCTCGATGATCTCGGGGCTGATCACGGGCGCGAGCGCGGAGTAGTCGTAGGGCAGGTCGGGCAGCGTGTAGACGGGCATGGGGGTCCCCTCCGAAGCTCTTATTGCAAAGGACTTGCAACTACAAGCTAGCAACAAAAAGACCCCCGCGGGTGCACCGCGGGGGTCTTTCGGGAAGCACTCGAAGAGGAGGGCGAGGTCAGGACCTGGCGCGCACCCGCTGCCACCCGTACCCCACAGCCGCCAGGAGCAACGTCATCCCACCGGTCGAGTACAGCTGAATCCGAGTCCCCTGCTCCCGGGCCATCAGCACGAAGATCGCCGCCATGCCGGCCAGGGCGACCCACGTCAGGAACGGGAACGCCCACATGCGGACGACCAGCTTCTCCGGCGTCTCCCGCTCCACGCGCCGCCGCAGTAGCAGCTGGGAGACCGCGATGAAGATCCAGACGACCAGGATGACCGCGCCGATCATGTTCAGCAGCCAGGGGAAGACGTCGTCCGGCCGCCAGTAGCTGAGCAGCACGCACACGAAGCCGAAGACGGAGGAGGTGAGGACGGCGATGCGCGGGACGCCGCCGGAGACCTTCGCCAGGACCTGGGGACCCTGACCGCGCTCCACCAGCGAGTAGGCGATGCGCGAGGAGCCGTAGATGTTGGCGTTCATCGCGGAGAGCAGGGCGACCAGCACGACGACCTTCATCACCTGGCCGGCGCCGGGAATGCCGAGCTGGTCGAGGGCGGCGACGTACGGGCCCTTGTCCGGGTTCGCGATGTCCTTCGAGTCCCACGGGACCAGCGTGACCACGACCGCCATCGAGCCGACGTAGAACAGCGCGATACGCCACATCGCCGTACGGACCGCGCCCGCCACGCCCTTGACCGGGTTCTTGGACTCGGCGGCCGCGATCGTGACCGTCTCCAGGCCGCCGTAGGCGAAGACGGAGGCGAGCAGACCGGTGACCAGACCCTCGCCGCCGTGCGGGAAGAAGTCGGTGAGGTGGGAGGTGCCCGGGCTGTCCGTGCCGGGGAGCACGCCGGCGATGGCCAGCCCGCCCAGGACCAGGAACAGGCTGATCGCGCCGACCTTCAGCGCCGCGAACCAGAACTCGAACTCGCCGAAGTTCTTCACCGCGGCCAGGTTCGCCCCGCAGAACACCAGCATGAACAGGGCGACCCAGGCCCACTGCGGGGTGCCCGGCAGCCAGCCGGTGACGATCTTCGCGGCGGCGATGCCCTCCAGGCCGACGGCCGTGCACAGCAGGACCCAGAAGGACCAGCCCGCCGTGAACCCGGCCCAGGGGCCCATCGCCCGCTCGGCGTGCGCGGAGAAGGAGCCCGAGGACGGGTGGGCGGCGGACATCTCGCCGAGCATCCGCATCACCAGCATCACCAGGAGGCCGGAGAGAGCGAAGGCGATCACGATGGACGGTCCGGCCGCGGCGATACCCGCGCCGGAGCCGACGAACAGGCCCGCGCCGATCACACCGCCGAGGGCGATCATCGACAGGTGGCGCTGCTTGAGACCGTGGGAGAGGGAGGCACCGTCCAGTTGCTGCGGGGGCGTCTCGGTGGTGGTGTTGCTGGGCATGGGCGCGGCTCGTCCAGTCCATGAGGGTGGCAAAAACGCCCACAGTCTGGGCGGCCCGTCCGCTCACGCGGACAGGCGGCCCAGTATGCGGACACCCACTTTACGCAGAGTGAGGCCTCGGTTACGCGGCCACGGGCGTGTAGTGCGAGGCGTCGCCCTCGATCGAGTAGCTCTCCTTGCCCTCGATGCCGACCGGGATGTCACCGGCGACGGTCACTCGGTGCAGACGGCGCGGCCGGCCGTCGTAGTTGTCGATGGCGTAGTGCTGGGTGATGCGGTTGTCGAAGAGGACGAGCTGGTTCTCGGACCAGCGCCAGCGCAGGATGTTCTCCGGACGGGTGACGTACGACTGGAGGAGGTCCAAGAGCTTGCGGGACTCGCCCACCGACAGGCCGACGATCCGCTGCGCGAACCCGCCGATGAACAGACCGCGTTCACCGGTCAGCGGGTGGACGCGGACCACCGGGTGCGCGGTGCGGTACGTGATGGACGTGAACCGGGCGCGCTCGGCGGCCTTCTCCTCGTCGATCTCCTCGGCCGGCACCGCGTAGTCGTAGTCGTTGGTGTGCTCGGCCCACAGGGTGTCGGCGAGCCGGCGCAGCGGCTCGGGCAGGTCGCGGTAGGCGGCCGCCGCATTGGCGATCAGGGTCTCGCCGCCGTACGGCGGGACGGTGATCGAGCGCAGGGTGCTGGCCTGTGGTGGGTTGAGGACGAAGGTGACGTCCGTGTGCCAGTGGTTGGCGCGGCCCCGCTCGCTGTCCACGGGCAGCACGTTCGGAGCGCCCTCGACGGCGCCGACCGTCGGGTGGGCCGTGGTCAGGTCGCCGAGGTGGCGGGCGAAGGCCTGCTGGCCCGCGTCGTCGAGGTTCACGTCGTCGAAGACGAGCGCCTTGTGGACGTTCAGGGCCTCGCGGATCGCGGCGACCTGCTCGGGGGCGAGCGGCCCGGAGATGTCGACGCCGGAGACCCGGGCGCCGATGCGTGCGGTGACCTTGGTGATCTCGATGGACATGTCGGCTGGTCCTTTCACACGAGGGATGCGGTGTACTGGTTGGCGGGGCGGGGGAGGCCGTAGCGCTCCCGCAGGGTCTGGCGGCCGTCGTACTCGGTGCGGAGCAGGCCGCGGGTGCGCAGGAGCGGTACGACGTGCTCGACGAACGCCTCCAGACCGGAGGGCAGCACGGCCGGCATGATGTTGAAGCCGTCGGCGGCGCCCTGCGTGAACCAGGTCTCGATCTGGTCGGCGACCTGCTCGGGCGTCCCGGCGAAGGTGAGGTGCCCGCGTCCGCCGCCGAGCCGCCCGATCAGCTGCCGTACGGTCAGCCGCTCGCGCCGGGCCAGCTCCACGATGAGCGTGTAGCGGCTCTTGGCGCCCTCGACCGCGGACTCGGGCGGCAGGTCGGCCGGGAGCTGTGCCTCCAACTCCAGGGTTCCGGCGGGAAGTTGCAGCAAGTTCTCCAGACGGCCCACCCCGTGGTCGTACACGATGTGGTCCTCCAGCAGCCGCTCGGCGGCCCGCGCCTCGGCCTCCGTCGAGCCGAGCACCGGGACGATGCCGGGCAGTACCTTGATGTGGTCGGGGTCCCTTCCTTCCTGCGCGGTACGGGTTTTGAGATCGCGGTAGAAGGCCTGTGCGTCCTGCAGTGTCTGCTGGGCGGTGAACACCGCCTCCGCGTACCGGGCCGCGAACCGCCTGCCGTCCTCCGAGGAGCCCGCCTGCACGAGCAGGGGGTAACCCTGGGGTGTGCGCGGCACGTTGAGCGCGCCCTCGACGCTGAAGTACGTGCCCTGGTGCCGGGGCGGATGGATCTTGGCGTCGTCGCCCCAGACCCCGGCCGCCTTGTCGGCGACGATCGTGTCGTCCTCCCAGCTGTCCCAGAGCTTGAGGGCCACGTCGAGGAACTCGGCGGCGCGGGCGTACCGCTCGGCGTGCGCGGGTTCGCCGTCCAGGCCGAAGTTGCGGGCGGCCTCGGTACCCGCGGTGGTGACGATGTTCCAGCCCGCCCGGCCGCCGCTGATGATGTCCAGCGAGGCGAACTTGCGGGCCAGGTTGTAGGGGGAGTTGTAGGAGGTGGAGGCGGTGGCGATCAGACCGATGTGCTCGGTGGCCGTCGCCAGGGCCGTGAGCAGGGTGAGCGGTTCCAGGGCGCCGGCCGGGCGCTGGGCGACGCTGCCCCACAGGTGCGGGCCGTCGGCCAGGAAGAGGGAGTCGAAGGTGCCGCGCTCGGCGATGCGGGCGAGCCGCACGTAGTGGTCCAGCTCGACGTGCGCGTACGGGTCGCTCTCCGGCAGCCGCCAGGACGCCTCGTGGTGGCCGGTGTTCATCAGGAACGCGTTCAGGTGGAGCCGGCGGGTCATGCGTGGTCCTCCGTGACACCGAGCGCGGCCAGCAGCCGCTCGCGGTATTCGGTCAGCACCGGCTCGCGGTAGGAGCGCGGGTGCGGGCGGTCGATGGGCAGATCGAGACCGATCCGGCCCCGGTCCAGGACGAGGACCCGGTCGGCGAGCACGATCGCCTCGTCCACGTCGTGGGTGACGAGCAGCACCGAGGGCCGGTGGCGCTCCCACAGCTCGCGCAGCAGGTGGTGCATCCGGATCCGGGTGAGCGCGTCCAGCGCGCCGAACGGCTCGTCGGCCAGCAGGAGTTCGGGTTCACGGACCAGGGAGCGGGCGAGTGCGGCCCGCTGTGCCTCGCCCCCGGACAACTCGCCCGGCCAGGCCCGCTCCCGGCCCTCGAGGCCGACTTCGGCCAGCGCCGAACGGCCACGCTCGACGGCGTCCTTTCCGTTCAGGCCGAGGAGTACGTTGTCCAGCACCCGGCGCCAGGGCAGCAGCCGGGAGTCCTGGAACACGACCGACACCCGCTCGGGCGCGGTGAGCCGGCCGCTGCCGGCGACCCCGTGGTCGAGTCCCGCGACGGCTCGCAGCAGGGTGGACTTGCCCGAGCCGCTGTGCCCCAACAGGGCCGTGAACTGGCCGGCGGGCAGGTCGAGGTCGATGCCGTCGAGGACCGTGCGCCCCTCGAACGACCGGGTCAGGCCCCGCAGCCGGACGGCGGGCCGGGTCAGCTGCTCAGTGTGCGGCGCCACGACAGCACCCTCCGTTCGATCAGGCGGACCACGCTGTCGGAGACCAGGCCGAAGACGCCGTAGATCAGCAGGCCGACCAGGATGACGTCGGTCTGGCCGTAGTTCTGCGCCTGGAACATCAGGTAGCCGAGGCCGCTGGTGGCGTTGATCTGTTCCAGGACCACCAGGCCCAGCCAGGAACCGGTGACGGCGAGCCGGAGCCCCACGAAGAATCCGGGCAGCGCCCCGGGGATGACGACCTGCCGGATGAAGGTGAACCTGGACAGGCCCTGCACCTCGGCGAGTTCGACGTACCGGCTGTCGATGCCGGACAGGGCGGCGTGGGTGTTCAGGTAGAGGGGGATGTAGACGACGATCGCGATGATGGCGATCTTGAAGGTCTCTCCGATGCCCAGCCAGAGGATGAACAGCGGGATCAGACCGAGGGTCGGGATCGCCCGGTTGAGCTGCACGGTCCCGTCGATCAGCGCTTCCCCGGCCCGGCTGAGCCCGGCGGCGAGCGCGAGGGCGACCCCGGCGGTCAGACCGATCGCGAAGCCGTACGCGGCCCGCGTCAGCGAGGTCAGGATGTCGGTGGGCAGCGTGCCGTCGGTCCACAGGCGGACGCCCGTTCTCAGCACCGTCCAGGGCGCCGGGATCGCACCCGGGTCCAACTGTCCGGCCGCCGAGGCGGCGGCCCACAGGGCGAGCAGCAGCAGTGGGCCGGCCAGCCGGGCCGCGGGCAGGCGGCGGCCCGGGGAGAGGCGGCGGCGCCGGCGGACCTGGGGGAGTTCCCCGGTGCCCGTGGCCGTGGCCGCCACGGCGGTCGTCGTCGTGGTCACGGCGCTCACCTCCGGTACTCCGCCGGTACGGCCTTGGCGGCGAAGGACTCGAAGCGGTGGTCGAAGAGCGAGGAGACGTCGAACTTCTTCACGAAGCCGCCCTCGGCGAGCAGGTCGGCGGTCTCCTGTTCCCACTTGATCGCCTCGTCCCAACTGGGTGGGAACAGCGGCTTGTTGGCGAGCTCGGAGATGCCCCGGGCCTGCTCCGGGGTCAGGTTCTGCGTCTTGACGTAGAACTCCTCGTTCCACACGTCCGGGTGCTCGTACTGCCACACCTGGCCCTTGGCCCACTGCGGGATGTACGCGGCGATCGCGGCGGCCTTCGCCGGGTCGGCCAGCACGGAGACCGGCGCCCACAGCAGGTTGAGCAGGTCGACGACGTCGGTGGGGATGGTGTGGGCGCCCTTGCCCTCGTACTGCTTGAGGTAGGCGGGTGCCTGGCTGTTGGCGAGCGGGGCGATGTCCACCTGCCCGGACTGCAGCGCGGTCAGGAACTGGTTGCTGGTCAGCGGGACCAGCTTCACCTCGTCGTACTTCAGACCCGCCTGCTTCAGCGCCCGCAGGAGCACGACACCCTGCGCCTGCCCCTGGGAGAAAGCGAGCTTCCTTCCCTTGAAGTCCGCGACCGTACGGATGTCGCTGCCCGGCTTGGTGGCGAAGAGGTAGTTGGGCTTGCGGGTGATGTTGATCGCCACGATCTTGGCGTCGAAGCCCTGGTAGTGCGCCTGGATCGGTGGAATGCCCGCGTTGTTGGCCAGATCCAGGGACTTGGCGCGGAAGGCGTTGATGACATCGGGACCGGCCCCGATGTTCACCCAGCTCGACACCGTGAACGGCAGGGCGGGCAGCCTGGCCAGTCTGAACTGGAGCTGCTGCACACCCTGGTACGAGGCGACCTTCAGGCTGGTGCCGGGCGGCACCTTGTCGGCGAGCGGCTTCGTGGCCGCGCCCTCGGTGTCGGCGGCGGCGCTGCCGTGTGCGCAGGCGCTGAGACCCGCCACGGCGGCGGACGCGCCCAGCACGGAGGTGAGAAAGAGACGACGGTGCATGGGAGTACTCCCCTGAGGAAAAGGGCGGAAAGGCAGGCAGAAATCCGGGTGGGGGCAGGCCGGAAAAGAAAGAACTCACGCAACGGAAACACGCGCTTCATGCGCGGCAACGTGTCAGCAACAGAGGGTGCGACAGCTCGTGTGCGGGTTCATGACCAGCATGTTCCCGGCCATGCTCGCCCCTGTCAACATTCGGAGTTTCTGAATTAAATAGCCTCAGGTGATGCACTCAACGGGTCCCGGTACAGCACGTCGAGAATCACCGATCCACCCGCCGTCGCCAGTACGGAATCGGGGAAACTGGTCGGATGGACAGCCGTCGCACGGCTGATTCCGGCCGCTTCCCTGAGAGCGTGCAGGCAGTCCGTGAAGTGGATGACACCTACCTCGGTCACCACGACGGTCTCCGGGTTGAGCACATCCAGCAGCAGCCCGGCCGCCCGTCCGGTCGCCCGGGCCCGCTCCACCAGCAGTCGCCGGGCCACCGCGTCCCCAGCCGCCGCAGCGGCCACCACCTGCATCGGGTTCACCCCGTCGATCACCCCGGCCTCCCGGGCCCGCCGGCACAGCGTCCGCTCGCTCAGCTCCACCTGGAGGCAGCCGGTTCGCCCGCAACCGCACGGCTCGGTGCCGCCCGGCACCGGAAGATGGGCGATCGCACCGGACTGGGACCGGGGCCCGTGGTGCACCTCGTCATGGGTCGCGAACGCCGCGTCGACCACGTTGCCGACGAACAGATGCAGCACGCTGCGGCTGCTCCGGACCCGCCCGAACAGCCGCTCGCCGTTGACCAACGCCCGTGCGTGCCCGTCCACCTGGACCGGCAGCCCGGTGCGGGCGCCGAGCAGGTCCCGCACCGGCACCTCGCGCCAGCCCAGCAGCTCGTGCTCGACGACGGTGCCCGTCTCCCGGTCCACCCAGCCGCCGACGGCGACCCCGACCCCCAGTGGCCGGCGGCCCGGCACCTGCGCGAGCAGGGCCTCCAGTCCCTCGGCGGCCCGGGCCGACACCCGGCCCGGATCGGTCCGTTCGTGCTTCAGCTGCCGCTCGGCCACCACGCGGCCGCGCAGGTCCAGCAGCGCGACCGTGGTGTACGGCACGGCCACGTGCACCCCGCCGACCACGAACAGGTCTCGGTCGAGGTCGACCGGCACGTGCGGCCGGCCGACCCCGTTCGAACGGCGGGGTGCCGCCTCCTCACGGATCAGCCCGAGCCCGGCCAGCCGGGCACAGTGCTCGGTCACCGACGCGGGTGACAGCCCGGTCAGCCGGGCGATGGTGCTGCGTGCCACCGGTCCGTGCTCCAGCACGGACCGCAGCACGACGCTGGCACTCGTACGCCGCCGGTCGCAGTCGGCGGCGCGGGGAACGGGGGAGACAAGGGTGGATGCCGCGGTACGGGGCATGGAGGACCGTCCTCGGGAACGGGGCCGACACGTCTCGGAGAGGAGCGGCACACCGCAAGGCGCCGCTACCCCGGGCGGCGACAGATGGCCGTGCCTTGGCGTCGCAGGTCGACATAGCGACGCGACGTGAAGTACCGGGCCTGGGCAACCATGCGTTCGAAGCTAGCAAAGCGCCCCCGCGCTGCCCAGACGGCGACCGACGGGCGAGACGGCCACCGGGGCATTGGTGGAACCCTACAGACGAGGCGTCAGGTCCCCCCGTACCATGCACCACTTCACCTCAGTGACCGGTATCACGCCGTACCCGGTGTAACCTGCACCCTTTGTTCGGAGCCCACCAAGGGCCGGTTCCCGCCTTTGTCGAGCACCGACGGTGATCAGCGTGCGGCGGCCGGGATAGCGTCACGGTGTTCCCACGTGCCCACACCATTCGCGGAGTCCCCATGAGCACCGCCACCGTCGCCGCCCGCCCCGGCGCCGTACTCGCCGACCTCCTTCCCGCGTCCCGCGTGCGCGACGCCGCCCTCGTCCTCGGCGGCGCCGTGCTCACCGGTCTCGCGGCCCAGCTGTCGGTTCCGGTGCCCGGCTCCCCGGTGCCGGTGACCGGCCAGACCTTCGCCGCGCTGCTCGTCGGCACCTCGCTCGGTGCCCGTCGCGGCTTCCTCTCGCTGGCCCTGTACGCCGTCGCGGGTGCCGTCGGCGTGCCGTGGTTCGCGGGCGGCACCTCCGGCTCGGGCGCCGTCTCCTTCGGTTACATCCTCGGCATGCTGCTCGCCTCCGCGCTGGTGGGCGCGCTGGCCGCCCGCGGCACCGACCGCTCGCCGCTGCGCATGGCGGGCACGATGATCCTCGGCGAGGCCGTCATCTACGCCGTCGGCGTCCCCTACCTGGCCGTGGCCGCCGGCATGTCCGCCTCCCAGGCGATCTCCCTCGGCCTCACCCCGTTCCTCATCGGCGACGCGCTGAAGGCCGCCCTGGCGATGGGCCTGCTGCCCACCGCCTGGAAGTTCGTCAGCAAGCGCTGATGCCGTAGTTCTCATGCGGAAGAGGTTCGCCGGGTCGTACCGCTCCTTGAGCCCGGCGAGCCTCTTTCGTGTCTCCGGGGCGCACAGCCCCGCATTCCGTGCCGCTCAGGCCTCCTGCCGCCGGCGCTGTGACCACCACACCCCGGCCACACCGGCCGCGATGAGTGCGGCGCCCGCGGCGCCCAGGGGCAGTACGTCACGCCCCACACCGGTCTTCGGCAACTCGTCGCCGCCCGGTGCGACCGGCTTGTTGTCGGTGCCGAGGAGCAGCGGGGTGGCCGGGGCGTTCGGCGACGGGTTGGTCGTGCCGAAGGGCACCGGGCCCTGCTGCCAGAAGGTCTTCTTCCCGTCCGTGGTCTGCACGGGCAGACAGATCTTGCCGGCCTTGCTCAGGTCGTAGGTGGCCTGGACCGCGTACGACTTGGACTGCCCGGCCGCGAGCGTGCCGACCGGGCAGCTGAAACCGCTGTTCGAACCTTCCGGCAGGTCCTTTTTCGCGATGGTCGAGCAGCCCTGAACGCCCGTGATCTTCAGCGCGTCGAATCCGACGACCAAAAGCCGAATGTCACCGCTGCTCTTGGTGCCGTCGTTCTTCACGGTGGCGGTAATCGCCGTCTTTTTCGAACTGTTGTCGACCGAGATCTTCTCCGGCAGGAGCGTGCGCAGCTTCACGCCCGCCGGTGCCGTGTCGACCGCCTTTCCTCCCTTGTCGCTGCCCGTTCCCTGGTCATCGGCGGCGGCCGTGCAGGCGAGGGCCAGCACGGCCGAGAAAGATGCCATGACCAGCGATCCCGCGATGCCCGCCCTACGACGAGAACTCATGTTCGCCCCCCTTGCAACCCCCTGGACTGCGCCTGAATTCGCAGTACTTGAAGAGGTACCACAAGATTTCCCCGCACTATGCTGGTACGGCTCGAAGTGTGACCGTTGTGTTTCAGCAGAGACGGTCGTTGAGGGGGGTGCGAGGCATTGCCGGGAAATATGGGGGAAGCGGGAGGGCCGGGGGCCGGCGGGATTCCGGGGCTGCTGGTGAACGCACGCTATCGGCTGGTCGAAAGCATCGGGCAGGGGGGAATGGGGCGGGTGTGGCGGGCCGTCGACGAAATGCTCGACCGGCTGGTCGCGGTGAAGGAGATACGCGTCGACGGGCAGGCCGCGGAGGACAGCCGCACACACCGTGAACGCACCCTGCGCGAGGCCCGGGCGACGGCCCGGATCGACCACCCCAACGTCGTGCGCGTGTACGACGTGGTGGACGAGGGCCAACGCCTCTGGATCGTCATGGAGTTGGTCACCGGCCGCTCACTGGAGCGGATCATGACGGAGGAGGGCCCGCTGAGCCCGCGCGAGACCGCGCGCATCGGCCTGGGCCTGGTGGCCGCGCTCCGCCAAGTGCACGCCGGCGGCGTCCTGCACCGGGACATCAAGCCGGGGAACGTCCTGGTGGAAACGGGAGCGGGCCGGGTCGTCCTCACCGACTTCGGCATCGCCGCGATCCAGGACGCCAAGGCCCTCACCATGGTCGGCATGCTCGTCGGCTCCCCCGACTACATGGCCCCGGAGCGCATTTCCGGCCACCGCCAGGGTCCGCCGTCCGACCTGTGGTCGCTCGGCGCGACCCTCGCCGCGGCCCTGGCGGGCAACTCCCCGTTCACCCGCGACACCACCCTGGCCACCCTGCACGCGGTCCTCTACGAAGAACCCCGTCTCCCCCCGGCAGCAGGCCCACTGCACCCCCTTCTCGCCGCCCTCCTGACAAAGGACCCGTCGAACCGCCCCGGCCTGAGCGAGGTCGAGCGGGCCCTGAGGCTGGTGGTGTATCCGTCGCCGACCCCGACGGTTTCCATGGGGGAGGTGCCGGTACCGGGGGAGGGACCGGTGAGGACCGGGGCTGCGGGTACCGAGCCGATGGGCGCCGGATCAGCAGCCGGAGCCGAGCCGGTGGCTCCCGGACCTGCGGAGACCGGGCCGCGTGGCGCCGGGGCGGCGGGGCCCGACTCGGACGGTCTCCACTCGGGGGGTTCTGCGCTGCGCGGAGCCCGTCCGGCGGAAGCCGACCCGACGGGCCGGGGGGCGGGAGCGGCTCCCACTGGACCGGCGGAGACCGGGCCGCGTGGAGGGGGGACGGTGGGGCCCGACTCGGGCGGTCTGCCCTCGGGGGGTCTTGCGCCGCCCGGAGCCCGGCCACCGGGAGACGGGCCGATGGGGCGGGGGGCGGGCGGGGCTCCCACTGGGCCGGCGGAGACCGGGCCGCGTGGAGCCGGGGCGGTGGGGCCCGACTCGGGTGGTCTGCCCTCGGGGGGTTCTGCGCTGCGCGGAGCCCGGCCGGCGGGAGACGGGCCGGCCGGAGCCGAGCCGATGGGCCGGGGGGCGGGCGCGGCTCAGGCCGGGCAGGGACCCACCCCCTCCACACGGCCGTCCCAGGACGCGCTTGGCGGCCGATACGGCCCCATCGGTGTCGGCGGCGGCCTCGGCCCCGTCGGCGGCGTCCCCGTTCCCGGCGGCAGGGGTTCCGCCGGTGTCGGTGGCGGTGATGCCCCTGGCGACCGCGGTCCTGCCCGTGTCGGCGACGGCCCGCGCCTCAGTGACCCTGGCCCACCCCCTGTCGGCCTTGGTCCGGGCGGCCCCGGCCCTGCCCCTGTGAGCGGCGGTCGTGCTGCCCCCGACCATGGCCCCGCCCCCGTCGGCAGCAGCTCAGGCCCTGCCGGTGACCGTGGCGGACTCCTCGCGGCTGCTGATGAAGCCGGGGTGCCCGGGGACGGTCCGGCGCAGCAGTCCGCCGGGGCTCTCGCGCGGGCCGGTGCGGCGACCCGGCGTCGGGTGGGCGCACCGTTCGAGTCGGCCGGGGCGCCCGAAGAACAGGACGGCCCGCACTTCCGTCGTACCGCGCTCCAGGCCGTTCTCGGGGTCGTCGCCGTCGGTGTCGTGATCGCCGTGCTGGTCGTCACCTCCGGCGGGGGCGGGCGGCGGGAGGGGGCCCAGGGCGGGACCGCCACGGCTACTTCGCCCAGGGCCTCGGACTCCGAGGCCGCCGCCCCGACCAACTCCCCGACCGTCGACGGGACATCGCGGCCGCACAGCCCGCCGCCCGGCTCCAGGACGGAGGCGGGCGGGTTCGCGTGGATCCCGCCGCAGGGGTGGCGGCGGGACGTGAAGACCGGGGCCGAGGTGCACTACACCTCGCCCGACGGCCGGCAGGAACTCGTCGGCAAGTCCTCGCTGGCCCGGGGCGACCTCATGGACACCTGGAAGCGCTCGGAGGAGAACGCCCAGCAGGGACGCGACTACGTCAAGATCCGGCTGGCGGAGACCAGATTCCAGGGCTACCCGGCGGTCGTCTGGGAGTACACCTTCACCCTCAGGGGCACCCCCTGGCACGCCCGCCTCCTCGGCTTCGACGCGGACGGGAAGTCGTACCAGATCAACACCTGGTACCAGCCGGAGATCGAAGCACAGGCCCTGAAGACGTACAGCACGGTGAAGGAGACCTTCACCGTGCTGTGAGCCGTAAAGCAGCTGGAACCAGTCGGACGTCAGCCCGTGGTGACCTTGTCGGCCACCTCGGCCTCGGCCGCGGGCACCTCGGTCCCGCGGCCCGCCGTCACCTTCTGCTTGACGAACGCGACCACCAGCACGAGCGCCGCGACCAGCAGCGACAGCAGCACCGTCTCCTGCCCGTCATGCTCCGTGTCGAAGAGCATGTACACCAGGACGGACACGATCAGAGCGGCCGTCGCCCAGGTCAGGTACGGGTACAGCCACATCTTCACGACGAGCTTCTCCGGCGCCTCCCGCTGGATGATCTTCCGCATCCGCAGCTGCGAGGCGCAGATGACCAGCCACACGAACAGCGCGACCGCACCGGACGAGTTGACCAGGAAGAGGAAGATCGTGTCCGGGAACTTGTAGTTGAAGAAGACCGCGACGAAGCCGAAGAGCACGGAGGCGATGATCGCCGCCATCGGCACGCCCCGGGACGTCGTACGGGCGAACGCCTTCGGCGCGTCACCGCGCTGGCCGAGCGAGAACGCCATCCGGGAGGCCGTGTACAGGCCCGAGTTGAGGCAGGACAGCACCGAGGTCAGAACGATGAAGTTCATGATCTCACCGGCGTGCGCGATGCCGAGGGAGTTCAGGGCGGCGACGTACGAGCCGTCCTTCGCGATCGAGGGGTCGTTCCACGGCAGCAGCGCGACGACGACCAGGATCGAGCCCAGGTAGAAGACGCCGATACGCCAGATGATGCTGTTGGTCGACTTGGTGACCGCCTTCTGCGGGTCCTCCGACTCGCCGGCCGCCAGCGTCGCGATCTCGCTGCCCATGAAGGAGAAGACGACCAGCAGCACACCGGTGAGGATGGCGCCGGGTCCGTGCGGCAGGAAGCCGCCGTGCGAGGTCAGATTGCCGAAGCTCGCCTTGTCGGCGTGCACGCCGGGCAGGACACCGAGGATGGCCAGCAGGCCGACGACGATGAACGCGCCGATCGCCACGACCTTGATACCGGCGAACCAGAACTCGAACTCGCCGTAGGAGCTGACCGAGACCAGGTTGGTCGCGGTCAGGACGGTCATCACGATGAGCGCCCAGCCCCACTGCGGTACGGCCGGGATCCAGCCCTCGAGGATCTTCGCGCCGGCGGTGGCCTCGACGGCCAGCACGACGACCCAGAAGAACCAGTAGAGCCAGCCGATGGAGAAGCCGGCCCAGCGTCCGAGCGCGCGGTCGGCGTGCGCGGAGAAGGAACCGGAGGTCGGGTTGGCGGCGGACATCTCGCCGAGCATGCGCATCACCAGCACCACGAGCGTGCCGACGAGAGCGTACGACAGGAGGATGCCCGGTCCCGCGGTAGCGATACCGGAACTGGAACCGACGAAGAGGCCGGCTCCGATGACGCCACCGATCGCGATCATCGTCAGATGGCGGTTTTTGAGTCCTGCTTGGAGGCCCGAACCAGGGGTCATGGACGGATTTCCTTTACGCCAGGGGGAGCAGCCCGCACGAGCGGTGTACGAGCCGGTCCAGTGAAACCGAGGCGAACGAATCCGGGAACCTCTGAATCCAGATCGTTACTTGAGGTTTCCTTGAGGTTCTATGGGTTCAGCCACATTTTCTGGGCTCGACACCCGAAGCTGCTGCCCTGAAACAGGCGTGTCACACTCGTCCCATGCGCGTGTATCTCGGCTCCGACCATGCGGGCTACGAACTCAAGAACCACCTCGTCGAATGGCTCACGGCGGCGGGGCACGAGCCCGTCGACTGCGGGCCTCACATCTATGACGCCCTGGACGACTACCCGCCCTTCTGTCTGCGTGCCGCGGAGAAGGCGGCCGCGGACCCCGAGGCTCTCGGCATCGTGATCGGCGGCTCCGGCAACGGGGAGCAGATCGCCGCGAACAAGGTGAAGGGTGTGCGGGCGGCTCTCGCGTGGAGCGAGGAGACGGCGACGCTGGGGCGGCAGCACAACAACGCGAACGTCGTGGCCGTGGGTGCGCGGATGCACAGCACGGAGGAGGCGACCAAGTTCGTCGAGGTCTTCCTCAACACGCCGTTCTCCGGTGACGAGCGTCACCAGCGCCGCATCGACATGCTGTCGGCGTACGAGACGACGGGCGACCTGCCCCCGATCCCGCCCCACCACCCGCAGCAGTAACCCCGGGGGCTCCGCCCCAGGGCCCCGCTCTGCCCACCCACCCGACTCGGTCGGCTGAGATGAGGCGGGTGGGCAGAGCCTGTGCACCCACCCACCCGCCTGCCGACCGAGACGGGTGGGCGGGTGGGAAAGTCACGGCAGGAAAGGACACCTCAGCCTTGCCAGAAGGGCACACCATCCACCGGCTGGCCCAGGACTACGCCGAGCGCTTCCAGGGCACCGCCCCACGGGTGACCAGCCCCCAGGGCAAGTTCTCGGACGCGGCCGACCTGCTGAACGGCGCCCTCCTCACCGGTACCGAGGCCCACGGCAAGCACCTCTTCCTCCGGTTCCGCGACACCGACTGGGTCCACATCCACCTCGGCCTCTTCGGCAAGGTCGGCTTCGGTCCCACCCCCGCACCCCCGCCCACCGACACCGTCCGCCTCCGCCTCGCGAACGACACCGCGTACGTCGACCTGCGCGGCCCGACGACCTGCGCGCTCATCACGGACGACGAGAAGCGGGCGATACACGACCGCCTCGGCCCCGACCCCCTCCGTGCGGACGCCGACCCGGGCGCGGCACACCGGAGGATCTCCCGCAGCCGTACGACGATCGCCGCACTGCTGATGGACCAGAAGATCATCGCCGGTGTGGGCAACGTGTACCGCGCCGAGGTCCTCTTCCGGCACCGGATCGACCCGTACCGCGCGGGCCGGGACATCACCCCGGCCGAGTGGGACGCCATCTGGGCCGATCTCGTCGCGCTCATGCGGGAGGGCGTGCGCAACAACCGCATCGACACGGTCCGCCCCGAGCACACCCCGGAGGCGATGGGCCGCCCGCCCCGCGTGGACGACCACGGCGGCGAGGTCTACGTCTACCGCCGGGCCACCCTGCCCTGTCACCTCTGCGGCACCGAGATCCGCACCGCCGACCTCGCCGCCCGCAACCTCTTCTGGTGCCCGACCTGCCAGCAGCCCTGAGCGGGAGCCGTCAGAAGCCGTGCGGCAGCCACGGGACCACCGGTGAGGCGAACGCCACCGACGCCTCCGTCAGCGCCCCGCCCCGCAGTTCCCGTACCCGGCCGGCCGCCGCCAGCGACAGCAGGCTCACGCCGCCGAGGTAGGCCGCGCTCAACTCCCGTACGGACAGGGTGAGATCGGCGGCGTCGGTCGTACGCTCGCAGGACGCGCCCTTGGTGTCGCCGGTCAGCCGCCAACGCCCCGCGTTCCAGGGGCAGAAGTCGTCCGCCACCTCGAACACGACGTCCACCGGCGCCTGATAGGTGCGCGCCGCCAGTGCCGCACCGACGTCGACGAGACGGAGGTAGCACGAGTCCCGCAGCCGCGGCACGCAACGCCGGATGTCGGAGACCAGGTACTGCCACGCGTCGTCGACCGGACGTCCCCGCACCGTCAGGTTCGTCATCAGGTCGATGTCGCACAGGAAGCGCCACAGCGCCGCATCGGTCGCCGGGTCCCGTGCGGCGAGGTCCTCCAGCGACACCGTGCCGTTGTGCCCGGTCGGCCCCCAGCCCAGCTTGGTGCGGAAGCGGGCGTACCCGGTGACCTCGCCGTCCCGCTCGGCGACCACGCACTGCAGTGCGGACGCGCCCTCCCGCTCGCTCTCCGGGTCGAGCAGCGCCACCCGCTCCCAGCCGGGCTGCCGGGCCAGCATCCCGGGCCGGCGCGGCACCAGCGTCGCGTACACCGCCTCGCACTCGGCGAGGACGTCGGCGGGCTGCGCGTACCGCAGCCGTATCTCCTCGGTGCCGGCGGGCAGGGCCAGCCTCACCCGGCTCGTGTCGATCTCGGCGTGCACCTGGAAGGTGGCGGCGCCGTACCCGAAGCGGCCGTAGATGGCCGGCTCGGAGGCCGTCAGCACCGCCAGCGGCTCGCCCAGGGCGCGCACGTCGTCCAACTGGCGCCGCATCATGGAGGTCAGCACGCCGCGCCGCCGGTGCGTGGCGGCGACGCTCACCATGGTGACGCCCGCGGCGGGCACCAGGGACCCGCCCGGCACGGTCATCCGGAAGCTGAACGCCCCCGCCGTGCCCACCAGCACGTCCCCGTCCCAGGCGGCCAGGGAGCGGTCGAACTCGGTGAGCGATTTGTCCAGTTCACGTTCCTCGGGCGAGGCCGGACCCGCGCCGAAGGCACGGACCAGGTTGTCCCACCACCGGTCCCACTCCTCGGGGCGCAGCACCTTCAACTCGGTCGTACCGTCAGTCGCCATGAGCCATGCCTATCAGGGCATTGCGGGACGAGCCAGTGAATTTCTCCCGGGCGGCGGCACGCTTGCACTCCGTGCCGTTCACTGTGAAGTTGAACTGCGAAGTTAAGCCTCTCACGGGGGACAAGTGGGACCTCCCGTGCCAAGGGGCTGGTCCGATCGATAGGGTCCCGAACTAATGGCAGCAGGACGAGAGCGGCGCGCGAAGGCCGAGACGTTCACGGCCCGGTGGAAGATGCAGTGGCACCGGGTCCGCGTCGGCCTGCGCAGAAGCGCCGTGGACTACTTCCGTGGCGACGGCTCGGACTGGATCGCGCTCGTCGGTCTGCTGCTCACCATCCCCGTCCTCGCGGCCATGACCCTCGCCAACTCGGTGTGGTGCTCCCCGGGCACCCTGGTGCTGCCGGTCGTCGCGGGGGGCCTGCTGCTGCGCCCGGCGAGCCTGCTCGGCCTGTACGCGGCGGCGGCCACCGCGCTGATCGTGGAGTCGGTGCGGCTCGGCCCGTACACCGAGGGGCCCTCGCGGGTCACCCCCGGTGTGGTCCTGGTGGTCGCCGCGTGCGGCTTCTTCGGGCTGCTGACCGCGCAGTTCCGCAGCCGGGTCGGCGTGCCCTGGCGGCGCGGCGGCACCATGCTCTTCGACCTGCGCGAGCGGATCCGGGTGCAGAGCAAGCTGCCGAAGCTGCCGCTGGGCTGGCACCACGAGATGGCGCTGCGCCCGGCGGGCGGCCAGTCCTTCTCGGGCGACTTCGTCGTCGCGGCCCGTACGAACAGCGGCCGCACCCTGGAGGTCGTGCTCACGGACGTGTCCGGCAAGGGCATGGACGCGGGATCGCGTGCGCTGCTGCTGTCGGGCGCGTTCGGCGGACTGCTGGGCTCCCTCGCCCCGCACGCCTTCCTCCCGGCCGCCAACGGCTACCTGCTCCGCCAGGACTGGGACGAGGGCTTCGCGACCTCCATCCACCTGGTGCTGGACCTGGACTCCGGGGACTACGAGCTGTACTCGGCGGGCCATCCGCCGGGGCTGCAGCTGAGCGCGGGCAGCGGCCGCTGGGAGGAGAAGGCGGCCGAGGGCCCGCTGCTGGGTGTGTACGACGGCGCCCAGTTCGACCCCGTGAAGGGCTCGCTGCGCCCCGGGGACGTGCTGATGCTGTTCACGGACGGACTGGTGGAAACCTCCGACCGCGACATCGTGGAGGGCATCGACCGCCTCACCGGAGAGGCCGACCGCTATGTCGCCGGCGGCTTCCACGGCGCCGCCTGGCACCTCATCGAGGCGGTGGCGAGGGACGTCAACGACGACCGGGCCCTGCTCCTGATCTGCCGCCAGACAGCGCCGGCGACGGCCCGCTGAGACACCCCCGGGCAATGCCGGGGGTGGGGTTTTCCCCCGCCCTGATCCGCCAGCCGTCCGCATGGTCCGGCCACCCTCCGTATCCGTACGGTCGAGACACGTCACCGAACGCCCACGGACCGGAGGGACCCCCATGCCAAGCGACTGGGCCGTAGAACTGCACGGAGTCACGCGCCACTACGGCCGCGGAGGCTCCGCCGTGCACGCCCTGCGCGGCATCGACCTGGCCCTTCCCTCCGGCACCTTCACCGCGGTGATGGGGCCCTCCGGCTCCGGCAAGTCCACGTTCCTGCAGTGCGCGGCGGGCCTGGACCGCCCCACCGCGGGCCGGGTCGTGCTCGGCGGCACGGACATCACCGGGCTGAGCGAGAACAAGCTGACCGCACTGCGCCGCACCCGCCTCGGCTTCGTCTTCCAGGCCTTCAACCTCCTCCCCTCCCTCACGGTCGAACAGAACGTCGTCCTGCCCGTGCGGCTGGCCGGCCACCGTCCCGACCGCCGCCGCTCGGCCGAGGTGCTCGCCCAGGTCGGCCTCGCCGACAAGGCCCGGCGCCGCCCGAGCGAGCTGTCCGGCGGCCAGCAGCAGCGCGTGGCCGTCGCCCGGGCCCTCGTCGCCCGCCCCGACGTCGTCTTCGCGGACGAGCCCACCGGCGCCCTGGACACCAGCACCGCCGCCGAGATCCTCGCCCTGCTCCGCGACGCCGTGGACTCCCAGCGCGCCACGATCGTCATGGTCACCCACGACCCGACGGCCGCCGCCTGGGCCGACCGCGTCCTGTTCCTGGCCGACGGCCGACTGGTCGACCACCTCGACCGAGCCCCCGCAGCCCACATCGCATCCCGCATGACGGCCCTCACCACCCACGCCACCCACACCCGCCCGGCCGCCTGACCCCGAGCCACCGCCAACGAGCACACCTACAGGGCTCCCCCGCACCCGCCGACGGCGAATCCGTCCCACAAGGGCCACCCGCACCCGACGACGAAAGAGGTACGGGTGGTGCGAGCGGGAAACACAACCCTGCGGCTGATCGGCTCCACGCGGCGGCAGATCCTGCGCATGATCCGCTGGGAGGCCCTGCTGGTCACCCTCGCGGGCATCGCGCTCGGCACCGCCATCGCGGTGGCCACGCTGGTGCCGATGACGAACGGGCTGACCGGACAGGGCCCGTGCATCCCGCCCGTGGTCTACGGCGCCTTCGCCGGCGGCATCCTGCTGCTCGGGCTGACCGCGGTCACCGTCCCGGCCCGCGCGGCACTGCGCCGGGAGACACTGGACGGGTGACCGAGACACCACTCACCCTGGCCGAGGTCGAGAGCCTCGCCCGCACCGCGCACGCGGGGCAGACCGACAAGGCGGGACGGCCGTACGCGGAGCACCTCGCGGCCGTCGCCGACGGGGTGCGCGCCCGCGGCGGGGACGCCGAGCAGATCGCGGCGGCCTGGCTGCACGACTCCGTCGAGGACGACGCGTTGAGCGAGGAGTGGCTGACGGCGGCCGCCCTGACCCCGCGCACCAAGGCCATCGTGCGTGCCGTCACCAAGCGGACGGGGGAGGAGCCGGAGGCGTACGCGCGCCGGATCCTCGCCACCCCGGGCGCGCTGCTGGTGAAGCAGGCCGACCTGGCGCACAACGCCGACCCGGAGCGGCTCGCGGTCCTGGACGAGCCGACCCGGAAACGACTGACCGAGAAGTACGCACGGATGCGCGCACTTCTCGGTCCGGAACAGCGGGGCCGGACGCTCGGACAGCGGAGCTAGACGCCGACCTTCTCGCGCTCGCGCTCCTTCTGCTGGCGCTCGCGGGCCAGTTCGGCCGCGTCCTGCTTGAACGCCCACTCCATCTTCGGCTCCATCGCGAACCGGAAGATTCGCTGCACGGGCCGGGTGCAGAGCAGTGTGACGACGGTGGCCGCGACGACGGTCACCGCGATCTCGCCGAGCGGGTGGTGCAGCCGGGGGTGGTCGAACCAGCCCCGGTAGTCGGCGAACTTCACCAGGAAGCCGTGCAGCAGATAGCCGTACAGGGTGCCCGCGCCGAGCGCCGTGAACCACATCCTCCGGCGCGGCACCCAGGCGAAGAAGCAGGCCGTCAGCACCAGCGAACAGCCCAGCATCGCGAGCACCATCACCGGGCCGCACCACCACGGCGCGCCCAGTTCCTGCGCGGAGTCGCGGTGGTAGAACCACGCGGTGTTCATGCGCGGCACCGCCCACCAGCCGATCGCCAGCGCGACGGCGAAGACGGGCACCGAGGCGATCCGCACCGAGCGGCGGCGCACCAGCTGGAAGTGCTCGGGCTTCATGCACAGGCCGAGCACGAAGTACGGCAGGAACTGCAGGACGCGCTGGAGGTCGAGGTCGTCACCGATGCTCGGCGTGATGCTGGCCAGCATGGCGAGGCCGATGGCCAGCGGCAGCGGCCAGCGCACCAGCTTCCAGATCGGTGTCGTCAGCCGCCAGACGAACAGCGCGACCAGGAACCAGGTCAGGTACCAGGGATCGAGAAGGCTGATCGGCTCGTGCGAGCCGTCGACGGCGTTCTTGAAGAGCGGGTACGCGGTCTCGAAGAGGACGTACGGCACGGCGACACCGGTGATGAGCCGCTTCAGCCGGTCCGGGCGCATGTCGAAACTGCGCGAGAAGAAGCCGGAGATGATGATGAACGCCGGCATGTGGAAGGTGTACACGACGGTGTACACGGCCTCCAGGATCCGGCTGTCGCCCTTCAGCGGTTCCCAGGCGTGCCCCATCGCGACGAGCACGATCGCCAGGTACTTGGCGTTGTCGAAGAACGAGTCGCGCTGTTTGCCCGGTCTGTCCGCGGGCGGCTGCCGCTTCTGCGCACTCATCGGAGCACGCGGACTGGGCACTCCGTCCGCCGGCGACTGTGCCGGGGGGAGCGGCCTGCGGCTGTGGCCGGGGGACGAGGCGGCGTCAAACATCTCAGGCACCCTAGCGTCGACTGTGGGATTTCGTAAAACCCCCGTGGTCATTCCTGGTTATCGCCTTCGGGTACCCAGTGATTTACATGTGCCGCCTCCCCTGTCCACGTGATGATGGGCACAACCAAGACCTCCGTTCAGCCTCAATGTCCCGATTCATCCCGACTAATTGGGGCATAGTGCGCCCCTGTGTCATGAATTCGAATTCCCTGCGCACATGATGTGTGGGCACCGAAACGAAGCTGCGCAATTCCCTGTGGAGTCCGGCGCGGGTGTCGCGTCGAATTACTGTGCGGGGCGTCGCCCGCCGCGGATGCTTGTCCAACGTTGCGTCACGAACCGCATACAGCGGCTGGGTTGGTGGCACGATGGTTCTGGCGGGGGTGCGGGGCCGTACCCCCGGGCCGGGAGAGCGGACCGACCGAGGGTGTGATCAGTTGTGGCCATTTCACTGTCTGTGGTGCTGCTGTTGGCGATCATCCTGGTGGTGCTGATCCGAGGCGGGAGCATCAAACCGGGTCCGGCCATCGTCGCCGTCCTCTTCGGTTTCTTCCTCGCCTCCACCGGCATGGCGCCCTCCATCAACCGGTTCCTGAACTCGATAGCGGAGACCATCAACCAGATCAGGTTCTGACGCCGGCGGGGGCCGGCAGCGCTGGACAACTGAAACAACGGGGGGATGTACGGGGATGGCGCTGCGCGACTCGGATCCGCGGGAAGTGGGCGGCTACCGGATCGAGGACCGTCTCGGCAGCGGCGGCATGGGAGTGGTCTACCTGGCCCGCTCCGCCTCCGGCCGCCGGCTCGCCGTGAAGGTCGTCCACGGCCAGTACGCCGACGACGACGAGTTCCGCATCCGCTTCCGCCGCGAGGTGGCCGCCGCCCGTCAGGTCAGCGGCGCCTTCACGGCACCCGTGGTGGACGCAGGCGCCGACGCGCCGCGGCCCTGGATGGCCACGCTCTACATCCCCGGCGAGGACCTCGGCACCCACGTCCGCCGCCACGGCCCCCTGCCGCCCCACCGGCTGCGCGCACTCGCCGCCGGCCTCGCCGAGGCCCTGCGCGACATCCACCGCGCCGGCGTGGTCCACCGCGACCTGAAGCCGGCCAACGTGATGCTCGCCGACGACGGCCCCCGGGTCATCGACTTCGGCATCTCCCGCGCGGCCGAGTCGGCCGCCGCCGACGCCCTCACCCAGACCGGGCGCGTGATGGGCACCCCGCCCTTCATGTCGCCGGAGCAGTTCTCCTCCCCGCACGAGGTCGGCCCGGCCGCCGACATCTTCTCCCTCGGCGCGGTCCTGGTGTACGCCGCCACCCGGCACGGCCCCTTCGACAGTGCGAGCCCCTGGGAGACGGCCACGAAGGTCGTCGAGGGCGAGCCCGAACTCGACGGCCTCCCGGACGATCTGCTCCCGTTCATCCGGCTCTGCCTGGAAAAGCACCCCAAGTCCCGGCCGACCCCCGACGAACTCCTGACCCTCCTGCGCGAGGGCCGCCTGCCGGACCCGCGCCCGGAGCCCGAGCGGCAGGAGCGCACGCCCACCCGCTCGCGCACCCGGCGCCGCAAAATCTGGCCGGCCGCGACCGCGGGTGCCCTGGTGCTCGCGGCGGCGGCCTCCGCGACCGCACTGCGCCTGACCGGGGGCGAACACGGCCCGCCCGGCGACCTGCCCCCGGGCTGGCACGCCTGGCAGGCCCACGAGACCGACAAGAAGACCACCCCCGGCGGGGCATTCACCTCCTGCACCGCGCTCGACGGCGGGCTGGTCTGCGCCGGCGACAACCTCAAGGCCGTCCGCTTCTCGCTGGCCACCGGCAAGGTCGCCTGGAGCCTCCCGGAGCAGGATCACCCCGACCGGAGCAGCAGCGGCAGCGAATACCCCGACAGCGGAGTGATCGGCACGCACGGACACGACGTCTACACCCTCGCCGACACGAGGGGCCACTCGGACCAGAACAGCCACTTCGTCTTCCAGGCCGTCGACGCCCGCACCGGAAAGATCCGCTGGAACAGGCCCCTCGGCGAGGTGAGGCCCACCGCGGTGGAGGGCACGGTGACGGTCACCGACGACGGGCCGATCGTCACCTACGGCAAGGACGGCAGGACCTACTCCCTGCTGGACACCGCCCGCGGCACCCCCCGCTGGAAGCGCACCATGCCCGCGAACGACACCTGCGGGCTGCGCAGCGCGGACGGGAACGGCTACCTCGTGTGCGTCGACGGCAACAGCACACACACCACGATCACCCGGATCGACCCCGCCCACGGCACGGCCCGCTGGACCGCCGAGGTGGCGGGCCCCCTCACCCTGGCCGGCCAGACCGACGACCGCCTGGTCCTCATCACCTCCTCGGACTCCCCGGTGGGCCCGGACGAGTCCGAGATTCCCCCCTACCGCCGCGTCACCCTCCTGAACCTCGCCGACCGCTCACCCCACGTCGTCCCGCTGGACCGCTCCGTGCCCTCGGCCGCCACCCCCACCATGGCCGACGGAACCCTGTACTTCGTCCTCGACAGCGGCGAGGTCCGCGCCGTCGCCCCGACCACCGGCCACACCCTCTGGGACACCCCCTCCTCCGTCGAACGCCCCGGCGCCCCCGCCGTCTCCGACGCCTACGTCCTCCTCGCCTCCCCGGGCGGCCGCCTCGCCGCCCTGGACCGCCGCACCGGCAAGGAAATCCACAGCGTCCCCGGCCGCGCCACCGGCCTGGAACCCTTCACCAGCTACGCGGGCACACCCCCGGTCCTCCAGGGAGACGCCGTCTACGTCGCCTACGGCACCCGCTCGGTGTACAGCGTGAACATCAGGACCCTGTGACAGGTGGCGGTCGTGGACGCTCGGGAGCGGAAGATCGCGTATGCGGACCGGGGCTGAGCCGGTGAGACGCTGACCTGCGCGTTCCTGGGGTGCTCGCCGATGTTCCCCGCTGTTCCCCGTCGCTTGCCGTCCGATCGGGCACGTGGGGGACACGCTGGTCCACTCTCTGCCGGGCACCCCTGCCAGTCCAGCCATGACTGTCAGCAGGCGGGGCTGCCGGACACCTGGGACGCCGGAAGCAGAACGGGTGCGGGCGCCGTGCGGGCGATGTGGAGCCGGCGGCTCAGGTGGAGGACCACCCACGCGTACAGTGCCAGCGCGACCGCTCCGGCCACCAGCAGTTGCCAGGTGCCGTCCGCGGCGGTGCGGTGGTCGGCGACGCCGCCCGCGGTGGTGGCGCCGAGGAGCATGAGCACCAGGTTGGTGCCCACGTGGAAGGCAACGGCCGCCTCCAGGCCACCGGTACGGATCACGAGGAAACTCAGGACGAGACTGAACAGGATCAGGTCGGCGAAGCCCCACGGGGTGCCCAGTCCGTGAGCCAAGGCGAAGAGCAGAGCGCCGACGATGCTGCCGACCCAGGGGGTGCGCAGGTAACAGCCGAAGACCTGGGGGATCCAGCCGCGGAAGACGTACTCCTCGGCGGCGGCCTGGAGCGGCACCAGCAGGACGAACACTGCGGCGGAGGCCAGGAACGTCGGCCAGCCCAGCCATGCGTCGGACACCGAACCGTCCATGCCGGCCCCGAACATGAGAGTGAGGGCGGCCGACAGGATGACCAGGAGCACTGCCGCGGCCAAGGCCACCCCCAGGCAGACCAGCAGCCAATGCCAACGCGCCCGGCCGGTCACCGAGGACAGGCTGCCGGCCGGCCGGCGCTGCACCCGGCGTGCGGCGAGCAGCACCATCGGGAGCATGAGGGCCAACATGAGCAACAAGGCGGCGTCGTCCCACAGGGGGTCGGCGAACAGCGTGTCCTGGGGACCGCCCAGCTCGACTCCGGCCAGCGCGGCCGCCACGCCCAATATGAACCCCAGCGGGAACATGGACAGCCACCAGCCTGCCCCGGCGACCAGCGTGGCGACCAGTGGCTGCCACCAGCGGTACCGCTCGGTCCGCGCCAACCGGTGGTAGGACGATCCGGCCGGCGCGGCGATCACGTGCGAGTCCTGTGCGGGGGCCGGGCCGCCGTCACGTTCCGTCGTTTCGCTCGGTACGTGATTCTGCGTGCTCATGGGATCCCACCTCGATCTCGTAGGTCCTGCGGGGCCGCTGCCCTTTGCTTCGATGCGGCCTCGGAACCAGGAGACAAGAAATGGATGATTTCGGTCATGTCACATCAACACGTGACTTGACCGGACTGCGTGTCGTTCGTTAGTGGAAGACTGAGAGGCCCCGGGAACGACCGAAGGCCCAGGTGAGAGGAGAACCACCTCTCACCTGGGCCTTCGGCCATCAGAGCGGGCGACGGGAATCGAACCCGCGTAGCTAGTTTGGAAGACTAGGGCTCTACCATTGAGCTACGCCCGCAACAGTGCGCCGCAGGTCGGTGACCTCGGCACTGCTGAGCATCGTAGCGGGTCGCCCGCCGCGGAGGCCAACGTGTTCGGACTGCGGCGATGCCACGCGCACGGCAGTCGTCAAAGCGGCCGACGGATCCGGCCGGGGCATGTACCCTACGTGTCGCACCAGACGGGGTGTGGCGCAGCTTGGTAGCGCGTCCGCTTTGGGAGCGGAAGGCCGTGGGTTCAAATCCCGCCACCCCGACCACCGGCTCACGGCACCACGGTGATCGCCTTTTGGGGCGCTGACCGGCTCCGGTTACTATGCAAGCTGCGCGCCCGTGTGTCCCGGCCCACTCGGCCTACGAACTCCTCCGGGCGGCGAAATCCGCCGGACCAGTCTGGCTCCGGCAGAACCCAAGAAGTCAGCCACAAGGAGACCGAACCGTGAAGAGCGCCGTGGAGACCCTGAACCCGACCCGGGTTCGGCTCACTGTCGAGGTGCCCTTCGAGGAGCTCAAGGACAGCCTCGACGCGGCGTACAAGAAGATCAACCAGCAGGTCACGGTGAAGGGCTTCCGCAAGGGCAAGATCCCGGCCCGCGTCATCGACCAGCGGTTCGGTCGCGGTGCGGTGCTGGAGGAGGCCGTCAACGACGCGCTCCCGAAGTTCTACACCGAGGCGGTCAACGAGGCCGAGCTGAGCCCGCTGGGCCAGCCCGACGTCGACATCACCGAGCTGAAGGACGGCGACACGCTGAACTTCACCGCCGAGGTCGACATCCGCCCGGCCCTGGAGATCCCGGACTACTCCGGCATCGAGGTCGAGGTCGACGCCGTCGAGGTGACCGACGAGGACATCGAGAAGTCGGTCGAGCAGCTGCGTGAGCGCTTCGCCTCCACCTCCCCGGTCGAGCGCGCCGCCGAGGACGGCGACGTCGTCACGATCGACCTGCAGGCCAAGGTCGAGGGCGAGGTCCTCGAGGACGGCGTCGCCGAGGGCGTCTCCTACACCATCGGCTCCGGCGAGCTCCTCGACGGCATCGACGACGCCGTGAAGGGCCTGGAGACCGGTGGCGAGGCCACCTTCACCTCCGAGCTCAAGGGCGGCTCGGCCGCGGGCAAGGAGGCCGAGGTCACCGTCAAGGTCACCCAGGTCGCCGCCCGTGAACTGCCCGAGCTGGACGACGAGTTCGCGCAGCTCGCCTCCGAGTTCGACACCCTGGACGAGCTGAAGGCCGACAGCCGCAAGCGTCTGGCCAACATGAAGCAGTTCGACCAGGCCACCCAGGCGCAGGAGCGCGTCCTGGAGAAGCTCCTCGAGCTGGTCGAGGTCCCGGTCCCCGAGAAGCTGCTCGAGGACGAGATCAACACCCGCAAGCACAACCTGGAGCACCACCAGCTCGGCCAGATGGGCCTCACCCTCGAGAAGTACCTGGAGATCCAGGGCAAGACCGTCGAGGAGTTCGAGACCGAGACCCGCGAGGCCGCGGTCAAGGGCATCAAGACCCAGTTCGTCCTCGACGAGCTGGTCAAGAAGGAGAACCTCAACGTCAACCAGGAGGAGCTCACCGAGCACCTCATGCGGCGTGCGGCCTCCTCCGGCATGTCCCCCGACCAGTTCGCCCAGGCCGTCGTCGAGGGTGGCCAGGTGCCGCTCCTGGTCGGCGAGGTCGCCCGTGGCAAGGCCCTGGCCGTCGTGGTCGAGGCCGCCACGGTGAAGGACACCAACGGCGAGGTCATCGACCTGGACGACGAGGACGAGACCGAGGCCGCCGTCGAGACGGTCGAGGCCGTCGAGGGCACCGAGGACGCCGCCGAGGAGAAGGCCGAGGGCTGAGCCCCACGGCGTCTCTGACGGCGTAGACGGGCCCCTGGGGACTTTTCTCAGGGGCCCGTTTGTCGTACCGGCCCGTACCGGCCAACCTGAAGGGGTACGGGGCTGCATCCATACCCGGCTCCCTGAGGCTCCGCCGCGGGATGCGACCAGCCCCCCGGCACCCGCAGCCCGACGATCTCCGCACCACCCCCCACAAACCGCACCGCCAAACCGGCGGAGCCCTCCGCTACGCCCCCGGCGAACACCCGCTTCTCCGGGATTCCTCGAAGCGGCCTGAGCGTTAGGGTCCATGAGTACGAGGGCAAGCTGGAGTTCCCGCTAAGCCCCGGCAGGACTACGTGAGACGGCCCGGCGCCGTCGCAAGACGAGCAGGTGGATACGTGACGAATCTGATGCCCTCCGCCGCCGGCGAGCCTTCCATCGGCGGTGGCCTCGGCGACCAGGTCTACAACCGGCTGCTCGGCGAGCGGATCATCTTCCTCGGCCAGCAGGTTGACGACGACATCGCCAACAAGATCACCGCTCAGCTGCTGCTCCTTGCGGCCGACCCCGACAAGGACATCTACCTCTACATCAACAGCCCCGGCGGCTCGGTGACGGCCGGCATGGCGATCTACGACACCATGCAGTACATCCCGAACGACGTGGTCACGATCGGCATGGGCATGGCGGCCTCGATGGGCCAGTTCCTGCTCACCGGCGGCACCGCCGGCAAGCGCTTCGCCCTGCCGCACACGGACATCATGATGCACCAGGGCTCCGCCGGCCTCGGCGGTACGGTCTCGGACATCAAGATCCAGGCCCAGTACCTGCTGCGCACCAAGAAGACCATGTCCGAGCTGACCGCGCTGCACTCCGGCCAGACCGTCGAGACGATCGTCCGCGACGGCGACCGCGACCGCTGGTTCACCCCGGAAGAGGCCAAGGAGTACGGTCTCATTGACGAGATCATCACGCACGCCTCGGGTGTTCCGGGAGGCGGCGGCACCGGTGCCTGACCGGCCCGGCCACGCCAAGCACCGCCGAGACCCCAGCCCCCCGAACGCCACCAGGACGGTGAACCCCATGAGCAACTTCCACGGCGCCGCCAGCGGCATGTACGAAGGGCCCCGCCCCGACAGCCGCTACGTCATCCCGCGCTTCGTCGAGCGCACCTCTCAGGGCATTCGCGAGTACGACCCGTACGCGAAGCTCTTCGAGGAGCGCGTGATCTTCCTCGGCGTCCAGATCGACGACGCCTCCGCCAACGACGTCATGGCGCAGCTGCTGTGCCTGGAGTCGATGGACCCCGACCGGGACATCTCGATCTACATCAACAGCCCCGGTGGTGACATGACGGCCCTCACGGCCATCTACGACACCATGCAGTTCGTGAAGCCCGACATCCAGACGGTGTGCATGGGCCAGGCGGCGTCCGCCGCGGCCATCCTGCTCGCCGCCGGTACGCCGGGCAAGCGCATGGCGCTGCCGAACTCGCGCGTGCTGATCCACCAGCCCGCCGGCTCCACCGGCCGCGGTCAGCTCTCCGACCTGGAGATCATCGCCAACGAGTTCACCCGGATGCGTGACCAGCTGGAGAACATGCTGGCCAAGCACTCCAACCGGCCGATCGAGAAGGTCCGCGAGGACATCGAGCGCGACAAGATCCTCACGGCCGAGGAAGCGCTCGAGTACGGCATCGTCGACCAGATCATCTCCACCCGGAAGATGAACAACGGCACGGTCCGCTGACGCGGGTCGACGTCTTCGTCGACGTATTCTCTGCCCCTCTTGGCACGGTGCACGTCAAAGTGAACCCTGCCAAGGGGGGCCCGAACACAGGGCCCGGCAAGGTACCGTCGGACATAAGGCAGCACCAGGAGCCGCTGGATTCGAAAGCGTCCAGGCGTCTCCCAGGCGAAGGGGAAGCACACCGTGGCACGCATCGGTGACGGCGGCGATCTGCTCAAGTGCTCGTTCTGCGGCAAGAGCCAGAAGCAGGTCAAGAAGCTCATCGCAGGGCCCGGTGTGTACATCTGCGACGAGTGCATCGATCTCTGCAACGAGATCATCGAGGAGGAGCTCGCCGAGACGAGCGAGGTGCGCTGGGAGGAACTCCCGAAGCCCCGCGAGATCTACGAGTTCCTGGAAGGCTACGTAGTCGGCCAGGAAGCGGCCAAGAAGGCCCTCTCCGTCGCGGTGTACAACCACTACAAGCGGGTCCAGGCAGGCGAGAACGGCGGCGCCCAAGGCCGCGACGACGCCATCGAGTTGGCGAAGTCCAACATCCTTCTGCTCGGCCCCACGGGCTCCGGCAAGACCCTCCTCGCGCAGACCCTGGCCCGCATGCTCAACGTCCCGTTCGCCATCGCCGACGCGACGGCGCTGACGGAGGCGGGCTATGTGGGCGAGGACGTCGAGAACATCCTGTTGAAGCTGATCCAGGCGGCGGACTACGACGTCAAGAAGGCCGAGACGGGGATCATCTACATCGACGAGATCGACAAGGTCGCGAGGAAGAGTGAAAACCCTTCCATCACCCGCGACGTCTCGGGCGAGGGCGTCCAGCAGGCCCTGCTGAAGATCCTCGAGGGCACCACGGCCTCCGTCCCGCCCCAGGGCGGCCGTAAGCACCCTCACCAGGAGTTCATCCAGATCGACACGACGAACGTCCTGTTCATCGTGGGCGGTGCCTTCGCGGGCCTGGAGAAGATCATCGAGTCCCGGGCCGGCGCGAAGGGCATCGGCTTCGGCGCGACGATCCGCTCCAAGCGCGAGCTGGAGGCCAAGGACCAGTTCGAGGACGTCATGCCCGAGGACCTGGTCAAGTTCGGCATGATCCCCGAGTTCATCGGCCGCCTCCCTGTCATCACCTCGGTCCACAACCTGGACCGCGAGGCCCTCCTCCAGATCCTCGTCGAGCCCCGCAACGCGCTCGTCAAGCAGTACCAGCGCCTCTTCGAACTCGACGGCGTGGAGCTGGACTTCGAGCGCGAGGCCCTGGAAGCCATCGCCGACCAGGCCATCCTCCGCCAGACCGGCGCGCGCGGCCTGCGCGCCATCATGGAGGAGGTCCTCATGTCGGTGATGTACGAGGTCCCGTCCCGCAAGGACGTGGCGCGGGTCGTCATCACGGCGGATGTCGTCCACTCGAACGTGAACCCGACCCTGATCCCGCGGGACGCCCGCGGGCGGGGCTCGGGGGAGCAGAAGACGGCCTAGCCGCCGTCACGGGCGTACACGAAGGGCCCCGGTCGGGATCGACCGGGGCCCTTCGCCGTCGTGCTGTACGCCGTCAGGACTTGACGCGCACGTCGTTGCGGAGCTTGGCGGCGAGCTCCGCGGTGTCGGCGATCGTGCCGCCGTCACCGGAGGCGAGGCTGGCGAAGCTGAACGCCGTGACCCGGGCGGTCGTGCTGTGGTCGGCCCAGATGCAGACCGGCACCTTGACCGTCTTCGCCCCGGCGGTCGAGCCGGACGCGCCGGTGTTGTCGAACTCGGCCACCTGGCACTTCATGACGCCGTTGGAGAAGCCCGACGGGTTGACCGTCTCGGGGCTGCCGATCAGCTTGCCCTTGTCGTCCTTCAGGGACTCCGTCTTGGCCTTGGCGAAGGCCGCGTCGATCAGCCCCTCGGGGTCGTCGATCGTGCCGTACACGCCGGAGAAGGAGAGACCCTTCTTGGTCAGCCCCTCGCCGTTCTGGTAGGCGGCGCTGACGCCCTTGGGGTTCTTGACGCCCGCCTTCTCGAAGTCCTGCAGGTCGGAGTCGCTGACGCTGTCCGAGCCCGAGTTCGCCGCCTTCGTGTACGTCCCGTTGATCACCTTCGACGGAGCCGTCAGCTTGTGCGGGCCGTCGTCCGCGACGCTGCTGCTCCCGCTGAGCACGAAGTACGCCCCCACCGCGATCGCCGCGACGACCGCCACGGCACCGATGATCAGACCCGTCTTCTTCTTGCCGCCGCCCGCGGCCGGCGGCTGCGGGACGCCGTAGGGCTGCTGGCCGTACGGCTGCTGCTGGCCGTACGCGTTCGGCTGCTGCGGCACACCCTGCTGGGGGTAGCCGTACCCGGGCTGCGGCGGGGCCGGAGGGGCCTGCTGGGGGTAGCCGTAGCCGGGCTGGGGTGCCTGCGGCTGCTGGCCGTAGGGACCCGGCTGGCCGTAGGGACCAGACTGCCCCGGCTGGCCGTAGGGCGGCTGCTGGCCGTACGGGCCCGGCTGGTTGTTGCTCATTTCTGGGTTCCCCTCCAGATGCTTATGTGTTCCTGACATCCTGGACCAGGCACAGGAAGCACACGGCACCGGGGGCCGCACCGTTACACAACAAACGCGTTTCGGGACCACCCCGTGACACCTCTAAACTGACCCCCGTGACCGAGAACGCTCAGCAGCAGCCACCCGCGCCCGACACCGAACTGCCGACCCAGTACGCGCCGGCCGATGTAGAGGGGCCGCTGTACGAGCGCTGGGTAGAGCGGGGTTACTTCGAGGCGGACGCGAAGAGCGACAAGCCGCCGTACACGATCGTCATCCCGCCGCCGAACGTCACCGGCAGCCTCCACCTGGGCCACGCCTTCGAGCACACCCTCATCGACGCCCTGACCCGCCGTAAGCGCATGCAGGGCTACGAGACGCTGTGGCAGCCCGGCATGGACCACGCCGGCATCGCCACGCAGAACGTCGTCGAGCGCGAGCTGGGCAAGGAGGGCAAGTCCCGCCACGACCTCGGCCGCGAGGCGTTCGTCGAGCGCGTCTGGCAGTGGAAGGGCGAGTCCGGCGGCCAGATCAGCGGCCAGATGCGCCGTCTGGGTGACGGTGTCGCCTGGTCCCGCGAGCGCTTCACCATGGACGAGGGCCTCTCCCAGGCCGTCCAGACCATCTTCAAGCGCCTGTACGACGACGAGCTGATCTACCGCGCCGAGCGCATCATCAACTGGTGCCCCCGCTGCCTGACGGCGATCTCCGACATCGAGGTCGAGTACCAGGACGACGACGGCGAGCTGGTCTCCATGAAGTACGGCGAGGGGGACGACACCATCGTCGTCGCCACGACCCGTGCCGAGACCATGCTCGGTGACACCGCCGTCGCCGTTCACCCCGACGACGAGCGGTACAAGCACCTGATCGGCAAGCTGATCCGCCTGCCGCTCACCGACCGCTCCATCCCGGTCGTCGCCGACACGCACGTCGACCCCGAGTTCGGCACGGGCGCCGTCAAGGTCACCCCGGCCCACGACCCGAACGACTTCGAGATCGGCCAGCGCCACAACCTGCCGTCGCTCACCGTCATGGACGAGCACGCGGTCATCACGGCCCACGGCCCCTTCCAGGGCCTGGACCGCCTCGAGGCCCGCTCCGCCATCGTCGCCGCGCTGCGTGCCGAGGGCCGGATCGTCGCCGAGAAGCGGCCCTACGTCCACAGCGTCGGCCACTGCTCGCGCTGCAAGACCACCATCGAGCCTCGCCTGTCCATGCAGTGGTGGGTCAAGGTCGGCCCGCTGGCGAAGGCCGCCGGTGACGCCGTCCGCGACGGCAAGGTCAAGATCCATCCGCAGGAGATGGAGAAGCGGTACTTCGACTGGGTCGACAACCTCCACGACTGGTGCATCTCGCGGCAGTTGTGGTGGGGTCACCGCATCCCCGTCTGGTACGGCCCGAACGGCGAGGTCGTCTGTGTCGGCCCCGACGACGAGGCCCCCACCGGCGAGGGCTGGCACCAGGACACCGACGTCCTCGACACCTGGTTCTCCTCCGGCCTGTGGCCCTTCTCCACGCTGGGCTGGCCCGAGCAGACCGAGTCGCTCGCGAAGTTCTACCCGAACTCCGTCCTGGTCACCGGCTACGACATCCTCTTCTTCTGGGTCGCCCGGATGATGATGTTCGGCCTGTACGCGATGGACGGCACCCCGCCGTTCCACACCATTGCCCTGCACGGCATGGTCCGCGACCAGTTCGGCAAGAAGATGTCGAAGTCCTTCGGCAACGCGGTCAACCCGCTGGACTGGATGGACAAGTACGGCAGCGATGCCCTGCGCTTCACGCTCGCCCGTGGCGCCAACCCGGGTGTCGACGTCCCGATCGGCGAGGACTGGGTCCAGGGCTCCCGCAACTTCGCCAACAAGATCTGGAACGCGACGCGCTTCGCGCTGATGAACGGCGCGACGGTGGACGGCCCGCTGCCGGACGCCTCCGCCATGTCGGCGACGGACCGCTGGATCCTCTCCCGCCTCAACTCCGTCATCGCCGAAGTCGACGCGCTCTACGACGACTTCCAGTTCGCCAAGCTGTCCGACGCCCTCTTCCACTTCGCGTGGGACGAGGTCTTCGACTGGTACGTCGAGCTGTCCAAGACGACGTTCCAGGCGGGCGGCGAGGCTGCCGAGGCCTCCAAGCGGGTCCTCGGTGAAGTCCTCGACGTCACCCTCAAGCTGCTGCACCCGATCGTCCCGTTCGTGACGGAGACCCTCTGGACCACCCTCACCGGTGGCGAGTCGGTCGTCATCGCCGACTGGCCGACCGACAGCGGCTTCCGTGACGCGGCCGCCGAGCGCGAGATCGAGTCGCTCCAGTCGGTCATCACCGAGGTCCGCCGCTTCCGCGCCGACCAGGGCCTCCAGCCCGGCCAGCGCGTCCCGGCCCGCCTCACCCTCGACGGCACGGCCCTCGCCCCTCACGAGGCCGCGATCCGTCAGCTGCTGCGCCTGCAGCCGGAGGGCGAGTCCTTCACGGCCACGGCCACCCTGCCGGTCGCCGGTGCCGAGGTCGCCCTCGACCTCTCCGGCACGATCGACGTGGCCGCGGAGCGCAAGCGCCTAGCGAAGGACCTGGCCGCCGCCGAGAAGGAGAAGGCCCAGGCCACGGCCAAGCTCGGCAACGAGGCGTTCCTGGCGAAGGCCCCGGACCAGGTGGTCGACAAGATCCGCGGGCGCCTGTCCAAGGCCGAGGAGGACATCACCCGCATCCAGTCCCAGCTGGAGAAGCTGCCGCAGGCGTAGCCGTTCGTACGGCGACGAAGGCCCCGGAACCACGAGGTTCCGGGGCCTTCGCGTACCCGGGCCGTATCGATATGCGGCTCCGCCGCGTGGGCGCGACCAGCCGCAGCGGACCGCAGCCGGTGGACAAGACAAGCCACCCCATACCGGCGCCGCGAAGCCACCGCCCGCTCCGTAGACTGGCCCTGTGAGCGACCTCCCGCACGAAAACGACCAGCCCGACCCCCTCGACGCCTTCGAAGAACTCATCGCCGAAGAGACCGACCGCGACCCCGACCTCGCGGTGATCGAGGCGGGCAGCCGTACCCTGCGCACCCAGGGCGGCCCGTCGCAGGCCGACGTACCCGCACGGCCGGAGGACCCCGAGGTCGACCGGGCCCTGCGCGAGGTCGAGACGGAGCTGGCGGGCCGCTGGGGCGAGACCAAGCTGGAGCCCTCCGTCAGCCGTATCGCCGCGCTGATGGACGTGCTGGGCGAGCCGCAGCGGTCGTACCCCTCGATCCACATCACGGGCACGAACGGCAAGACCTCCACCGCCCGCATGATCGAGGCCCTGCTCGGCGCCTTCGAGCTGCGCACCGGCCGGTACACCAGCCCGCACGTGCAGTCGGTCACCGAGCGGATCAGCCTGGACGGCGCCCCGATCTCCGCCGAGCGGTTCATCGAGACGTACCAGGACATCAAGCCGTACATCGAGATGGTGGACGGCCTGCAGGAGTTCCGGCTGTCGTTCTTCGAGGTCCTCACGGGCATGGCGTACGCCGCCTTCGCGGACGCCCCCGTCGACGTCGCCGTCGTCGAGGTCGGCATGGGCGGCAGCTGGGACGCGACGAACGTGATCGACGGCGACGTCGCGGTGGTCACCCCCATCGCCCTCGACCACACCGACCGGCTCGGCTCGACGCCGGGCGAGATCGCCGGTGAGAAGGGCGGCATCATCAAGCAGGACGCGACCGTGATCCTGGCGCAGCAGCCGGTGGACGCGGCGCAGGTGCTGCTGAAGAAGGCCGTTGAGGTCGACGCGACCGTGGCCCGGGAGGGGCTGGAGTTCGGCGTCGTGGCCCGGCAGGTCGCGGTCGGCGGGCAGCTGATCACCCTGCGCGGCCTGGGCGGCGAGTACCCCGAGGTGTACCTGCCCCTGCACGGCGCCCACCAGGCGCACAACGCGGCCGTGGCGCTCGCCGCCGTGGAGGCGTTCTTCGGCGTCGGCGCGCTGCGCGCGGAGCCGCTGGACATCGACACCGTGCGCAAGGCCTTCGCGGCCGTGTCCTCGCCGGGCCGGCTGGAGGTCGTACGGCGCTCTCCCACGATCGTGCTGGACGCGGCGCACAACCCGGCGGGCGCCGAGGTCACCGCCGAGGCCGTGCGGGAGGCGTTCGACTTCACCCGGCTGATCGGTGTGGTCGGGGCGAGCGCCGACAAGAACGTACGGGGGCTGCTGGAGGCTTTCGAGCCGATCTTCGCCGAGGTCGTTGTCACGCAGAACTCCACGCACCGCGCCATGGACGCGGACGAGCTGGCCGCGATCGCCGTGGAGGTGTTCGGCGAGGAGCGGGTCCAGGTGGAGCCGCGGCTGCCCGAGGCTCTGGAGGCCGCGATCACGCTGGCCGAGGAGGAGGGCGAGTTCGCGGGCGGCGGGGTGCTGGTCACCGGTTCGGTCATCACGGTGGGCGAGGCCCGCCTGCTCCTGGGGAAGGGCTGAGGTTCCGTCGTGCGTACGCTCTGTTCATCGACGCTGATCGGCGAGTTCTGCATCATCGGGTTCGCGGGACTCGTGGCCATGAAGGACCCGGACCTGTCCACGTCGACGGTGTGGCTGGTCAGCGGTATCGCCATGGTCCTGTGCGTGCTGCTGTGCGGCATGGTGACCCGGCCGGGCGGCGTCGCCCTCGGCTGGGCCCTGCAACTCGCCCTGATCGCCTCCGGTGTCTTCGTCCCGACGATGTACTTCATGGGCGCGGTCTTCGCGGCGCTGTGGTGGGCGTCGGTGCACTACGGCAGAAAGGTCGACGAGGCCAAGGCCCGTTTCGCGGCGCAGGCCGAGTCCTCTACACCTGACGCTGCGTGACAGCAACACGGACACGCCCTGTAACCTCGTCCCACCGCACACGTCAGTCGTAAGGAGCCCCCGTGAGCCAGCGCACCCTCGTCCTGCTCAAGCCCGACGCCGTCCGTCGTGGCCTGACCGGCGAGATCATCAGCCGTATCGAGCGCAAGGCCGGCTGGCAGATCACCGCGCTGGAGCTGCGCACCCTGGACCAGGACACGCTGGAGCAGCACTACGGCGAGCACAAGGGCAAGCCCTTCTACGAGCCGCTGGTGGAGTTCATGGCCTCCGGCCCGGTCGTCGCGCTGATCGTCGAGGGTGAGCGGGTCATCGAGGGGCTGCGCGCGCTCGCCGGCCCGACCGACCCGATCGCCGCCGCGCCCGGCTCCATCCGGGGCGACTACGGCGTGATCGTCCGCGAGAACCTGATCCACGCCTCCGACTCCGAGGAGTCCGCCGAGCGCGAGGTGAAGATCTTCTTCCCGGGGCACGCCTGAGCACCATCCCGCGGATTTTCCGCTAATTTTTCTGAGGGAGTGTCAGCTCCTCTCGGAGTCCTGACCAGGGGCGGCCGCACGTTTTCGGCCGTCCTTTGGCATATGCGTTGCCGATCGGGGGAACGTGTGCCCCCGATGGGCCGTCTCCACAAGCGAGGCGGCGCGCCATCTGCTGACAATGGCGAAGACCCTCGCGCAGTGTTCGTGCAGGCGCGTTTACGATGGAAGCCTTCACGTCACAGCACCCGCCTCGCCGACCTGATATGCCCTCAAAAGCTTCGGAAGGCCAGATGAATCCGGATGGGGAACTCAATGTCGTTCATCGGCCGTGACATGGCTGTCGACCTCGGGACCGCCAACACGCTGGTGTACGTCAGGGGTCGCGGGATCGTGCTCAACGAGCCGTCCGTCGTCGCGATCAACACCAACACCGGTGGCATCCTCGCGGTCGGTGCCGAGGCGAAGAAGATGATCGGCCGCACGCCGGGCAACATCGTCGCCGTGCGTCCGCTCAAGGACGGCGTCATCGCCGACTTCGAGATCACCGAGCGGATGCTCCGTTACTTCATCCTGAAGATCCACAAGCGCCGGTATCTGGCCCGGCCCCGGGTCGTCGTCTGTGTTCCCTCGGGCATCACGGGCGTCGAGCGCCGCGCGGTCATCGAGGCGTCCTCCCAGGCGGGTGCCCGCCAGGTGCACATCATCGAGGAGCCCATGGCGGCCGCCATCGGCTCCGGCCTGCCGGTCCACGAGGCCACGGGCAACATGGTGGTGGACATCGGCGGCGGCACCACGGAGGTCGCGGTCATCTCGCTCGGCGGCATCGTCACCGCCCAGTCCATCCGCGTCGCGGGCGACGAGCTGGACAACGCGATCATCCAGTACATCAAGAAGGAGTACAGCCTCCTGCTGGGTGAGCGCACGGCCGAGCAGATCAAGATCACGATCGGTTCGGCGTACGACCTCGACGCCGACGAGCACACCGAAGTCCGCGGCCGGGACCTGGTTTCCGGGCTGCCGAAGACCGTCGTCATCTCGGCCGCCGAGGTCCGCAAGGCGATCGAGGAGCCGGTCAACGCGATCGTCGATGCGGTCAAGACGACCCTCGACAAGTGCCCGCCGGAGCTGTCCGGCGACATCATGGACCGAGGAATCGTTCTGACCGGCGGCGGAGCGCTGCTGCGCGGCCTGGACGAGCGGCTGCGCCGGGAGACCGGCATGCCGATCCACATCGCCGAGGACCCGCTGGACAGCGTGGCGCTCGGATCCGGAAAATGCGTCGAGGAGTTCGAGGCGCTCCAGCAGGTCCTGGATGCCCAGCCGCGCAGATGACGTAACTCTTCGATTCCGCCGTACGAGCTGATCTCCTCTCGTACGGCGGATCGTTGGTATAGAGGCATAAGCTCCCACAAATGGGCCCCTTGGGTTTGCGCTTCGCCAGTGGCGCCTTGAGGGGTCCCCGAATTCCTACTGAGGAAGGGCACGGCCGCCGCACGTGAGGGACACGAAAGAGAGCCGGCTGCTCCTGGTCCTGCTGATCGCCATCGCGTTCGCGTTGATCACGGTGGACATCCGTGGAGGCCGGAACTCACCGGTCGACGGTGCCCGGCAGGCCGCGGCAACGGTGTTCGGTCCGATCGAGAACGGGCTGTCCTCGGCGGTCGATCCCGTCGGCGACGCCGTCTCCGCCGTCCGTGACTCCGGCAGCCGCCACGACCGGCTCGCCGCGCTGGAGAAGCAGAACGCGGCCCTCAAGGCGAAACTCGGCAGCGACGACCGCAACCGCAGTCGCCTGGGGCAGCTCGACAAGATGCTGAAGATCTCCGCCGAGGGCCAGTACGGCATCAAGGGCGCGCAGGTCATCGCCATAGGGTCGGCGCAGGGCTTCTCCTGGACCATCACCATCGACGTCGGTGCGAACGACGGCATCAAGCGGGACATGACCGTCCTCAACGGGGACGGCCTCGTCGGCCGCGTGACCACCGTCGGCCCCGACACCTCCACCGTCCTTCTCGCCAACGACCCCGACTTCACCGTCGGCACCCGCATGGAGGGCAGCGACGAACTCGGCTTCGCCTCCGGGCAGGGCGACCGCCCGCTGCGCGTCGAACTCCTCAACGGCAAGGCCGAGGTGAAGAAGGGCGACCGGCTCGTCACCTTCGGCTCCCAGGCCGACAAGCCCTTCGTGCCGGGCGTGCCGGTCGGCGTGGTCTCCCGCGTCGACCCCTCCGGCGGTGGCCTCACCCGCACGCTCTACGTCACGCCGTACGTCAGCTTCACCCAGCTCGACATCGTCGGCGTGGTCGTCGAGGCCCCGAAGAAGGACCCGCGCGACGAGGTCCTGCCGACCAAGCCCAAACCGACACCGACACCGACGGTGACCGTCACGGTCACACCGTCCGCCGCCGCGAACGCCACCGACGAGCCGCAGCAGTAGGAGCTGAATCCCCATGCGTGTCAACCGGATCCTGCTCTCCAGCGCGCTGGTCGTCGTCGCCCTGGTGATCCAGGTGAGCGTCCTCGCCCGCCTGCACCTGCCCGGTGCCGTCCCGGACCTGCTGCTGCTCACGGTCCTCGGCCTGGCCATGGTGTACGGCCATGTGGGCGGCGCCCTCGTCGGCTTCGGCGCCGGTCTGCTCGCCGACCTCGCCCCACCCGCCGACCACGCGGCCGGCCGCTACGCCCTCGTGCTGTGCGTCATCGGCTACGGCGCCGGACTCATCAAGCCGGAGAACGGCCGCCTGAAGTCGGCGACCGGCCCGATGGCGGTCGTGGTCGCCGCCGCCGTCGGCTCCACCCTGCTGTACGCCGGCGTCGGCGCCCTGGTCGGCGACACCGCCGCCCGCCATGTCGGCCTGACCGGGCTGCTGTTCTCGGCCGCCCTGTACGACCTGCTGCTCGCGCCCTTCGTGGTTCCAGGGATCATGTGGCTGGCCCGCCGCTCCGACAACGACCCGCTCGCCGAGACCGGTCCCGCCGCCAAGGCCGGCAACATCTCCTCCGGCTGGCTCTCCTCCGGCACCGGCCTGCGCATCGGCAGCCAGCGCGGCGGCCTCGGCGCCCTCAAGGCCAAGGCCCGCACCCGTTCGACCCGGGTCGGTCGCATCAAGGGGGTCAAGCGGTTGTGAGCGCACGGGAGTTGCTCAGGGGCACGCACAGCTTCGTCGTATATGACACGTACACGTACTGAGAGGGGGAGACAGCCGCAGTGACCAATATTCCCGAGACCGGACGGACCCCACGGGTCCAGATCCGGCTGGTCGTGATCCAGATCCTCGTCCTCTCCCTGCTCGGCACCCTCGGCGGACGCCTGTGGTACCTGCAGATCCGGGAGGGCGCCGAGTACCAGAAGGAGGCCTCCGGGAACCACGTCCAGCAGGTCGTCGACCCCGCCGTGCGCGGTGACATCCTGGACGCCCGGGGCGTGCCGCTCGCCGACAACGAGACCCGTCTGGTCGTCTCGGCCTCCCGCACCGACCTGCTCAAGCAGAAGGACGACGGCAAGGCCGTCCTCGCCAAGCTGGCCGGCGTCCTCGGCATGAAGCCCGAGGAGGTCAGCCAGAAGGTCCGGCTGTGCGACGCCAAGACCCCGCAGCCCTGCTGGAACGGCTCGCCGTACCAGCCGATCCCGATCACCGACGAGGCAACGCCCAAGCAGGCCCTGCAGATCCGTGAGCGCGCCGAGGACTTCCCCGGCATCACCGCCGAGCCGGAGGCCGTGCGCCGCTACGCGGGCCCCGGCAAGTCCAACAGCGCCCAGGTCCTCGGCTATCTCTCGCCGGTCACCGACGACGAGATCCAGAAGGCCAAGGACACCGACTCGCCCTATCTGCGCTCCGACATGGTCGGCCGCTCCGGCCTCGAGCGCCAGTACGACAAGGTGCTGCGCGGCAAGGCGGGCGTGACGCGGTACGAGGTGGACAACCTCGGCCGGGTCATCGGCAAGGCCAGGTCGGACGCCGCCGAGTCCGGCTCCAACCTGGTCACCAGCATCGACTCCCGGGTGCAGCGGGTCGCCGAGTACGAACTGGACAAGGCCATGAAGAAGGCCCGTCAGCAGTTCGACAAGATCACCGGCGAGAACTACAAGGCCGACTCCGGCGCCGTCGTGGTGATGGAGGCCAAGACCGGCCGGATCGTCGCCATGGCCTCCGCCCCGACCTACGACCCGAACGTGTGGGTCGGCGGCATCTCCGGCAAGGACTACAAGGCCCTCACCGGCAAGGACAGCGACTACCCGCTGCTCAACAGGGCCATACAGGGTCAGGCCGCGCCCGGTTCGACGTTCAAGGTGGTCTCCACGGCCGCCGCGGTCCAGGCCGGCTACGAGTGGGACGGCGGCTATCCGTGCACCAGCTCGTACTCGGTCGGCGGCCAGGTCTTCAAGAACTTCGAGGGCGAGAGCTTCGGCCCGATCTCTCTCGGCCGCGCCCTGGAGGTCTCCTGCGACACCGTCTTCTACGGCCTCGCGGACCGCGAGTGGAAGAGGGACGGAGGCATCAACCCGAAGAAGGGCCAGCCGAAGGACTGGTTCTTCAAGACCGCCCACCAGTTCGGCCTCGGCAAGGAGACCGGCCTCGACCTGCCCAACGAGGTCACCGGCCGCGTCCCCGACCGCCAGTGGAAGCTGAACTACTGGAAGGCCAACAAGGACGCCTGGTGCAAGTCCGGGAAGAAGGACGGCTCCTACGTCGAGAAGATCGCGTACGAGAACTGCCTCGAAGGCAACAAGATGCGCGAGGGTGACGAGATCAACTACTCCATCGGCCAGGGCGACACGCTCGTCACGCCGATCCAGGAGGCCGTGATCTACGGCGCCGTCGCCAACGGCGGCACCATGTACCACCCGACCATCGGCAAGGCGGTCATCAGCGCGGACGGCAAGACGATCACGCCGATCAAGCCGAGGAAGTCCGGGAAGCTGCCGGTCACCCAGGCCACCCTGAAGGGCATGAACGACGCCTTCGCGGGCGTCATCACCCGCGGTACCGCCGCCTGGAAGTTCGGCGGCTGGCCGCAGGACAAGATCGCGCTGCACGCCAAGACCGGTACCGCGGAGGTCTACGGCAAGCAGACCACTGGCTGGCTGGCCACGTACACCAAGGATTACTCGGTGATCATGACGATCGCCCAGGCCGGTACGGGTTCCGGTTCCTCCGGTGAGGCCGTGCGCAACATCTACAGCGCGCTCTACGGCGTCCGGGGCGACGGCTCGATCGACAACAAGAAGGCCCTGCTGCCCGAGCCCCAGAAGGGCCTGCCGAAGGTCCGCACGGACGGCACGATCGCCGCCCCGAAGGTCACCGGCGACCCGGGCAAGGACGTCGAGGCCGCCCAGCAGGACAACCCCACCAACGACGACACCCAGCAGCCCGCCACCAGCCCCTCGCCCAGCACGGGCAACAGCAACACCCGCAGGCGGCAGCGCCGGAGGGGAAGCCGGAGGACGCTCGTATGACCGGCAACAGCTTCTCCGTCTCCGGGTACGGGCCCGAGCGGGCCGGCTGGACCAGGATCTTCGCCCGCGACTCGCTGGCCCGCCGGCTCGACTGGCCGATGCTGCTGGCGGCCCTCGTGCTGTCGCTGCTGGGCTCGTTGCTGGTGTACTCCGCGACTCGTAACCGTACCGAGATCAACCAGGGCGACCAGTACTACTTCCTGGTCCGCCATCTGATGAACCTCGGCATTGGACTCGCCCTGATGATCGGCACGATCTGGCTCGGCCACCGCGCCCTGCGCAACGCCGTGCCGGTCCTCTACGGCATGTCGCTGCTCGGGGTGCTGCTGGTGCTCACCCCGCTCGGCGCCACCATCAACGGCAGCCGCAACTGGATCGTGTTCGGCGGCGGCTTCTCGCTCCAGCCCGCCGAGTTCGTGAAAGTCTCGATCATCCTGGGCATGGCGATGATACTGGCGGCCCGGGTCGACGCCGGGGACAAGCCGCACCCCGACCACCGCACGGTCGTGCAGGCGCTGGGCCTGGCCGCCGTGCCGATCCTGATCGTGCTCCTCATGCCCGACCTCGGCACGGTCCTGGCCATGGTGGCCATCATCCTGGGCGTGCTGCTCGCCTCCGGCGCCTCCAATCGCTGGATCTTCGGCCTGCTCACCGCCGGTGTGATCGGCTGTGTCGCCATCTGGCAGCTCCACATCCTGGACGAGTACCAGATCAACCGCTTCGCGGCCTTCGCCAACCCCGACCTGGACCCGGCGGGCGTCGGCTACAACACCAACCAGGCCCGCATCGCGATCGGCTCGGGCGGCCTCACCGGCGCCGGGCTCTTCCACGGCTCGCAGACCACCGGCCAGTTCGTGCCCGAGCAGCAGACCGACTTCGTCTTCACGGTCGCGGGGGAGGAGCTGGGCTTCGTCGGCGCCGGTCTGATCATCCTCCTGCTGGGTGTGATGCTGTGGCGTGCCTGCCGTATCGCCCGCGACTCGACCGAGCTGTACGGCACGGTCGTCGCCGCCGGCATCGTCGCCTGGTTCGCCTTCCAGGCCTTCGAGAACATCGGCATGACCCTCGGCATCATGCCGGTCACCGGTCTGCCCCTGCCGTTCGTGTCGTACGGCGGATCGTCGATGTTCGCGGTGTGGGTGGCGGTGGGACTGCTGCAGTCGATCAAGGTGCAGCGGCCGATGTCCGCGTGAGGACGTTCGCCGGGCGGGCGGGGGCGTTCACCGGATGGATGACGGGAGTTTTCCCGCCATTCACCCTGGTTGGCCCCTGCCCTCCCGACCGTTCTGCCACTAGATTCAATTCATGGCGGATGCGAAACGCGAGATCGAGCGCAAGTACGAATCCGACGACAGTGGCCTGCCCGACCTGACCGGCGTCGGCGGGGTGGCGGACGTCCTCGACAAGGGCCTCGTCGAACTGGACGCCACCTACTACGACACCCCGGACGAGCGGCTGGCCGCAGCCGCCCTCACCCTGCGCCGCCGCACCGGAGGCTCGGACGCGGGCTGGCACCTGAAGTTCCCGGTCGCCCCCGGCGTCCGCGACGAGATCAGGGCGCCGCTGTCCGACACCGTCCCCGACGAGATCGCCGCACTGGTCCGCTCCCGGGTCCGCCACACCGAACTGGTCCCCCTTGTCCGGCTCCGCTCCGCCCGCGACGTACGCCACCTCGTGGACGCCGACGGCGCGCTGCTGGCCGAGGCGAGCGTGGACGGCGTGACCGCCGAGCGGCTCTCCGGAGACGGCGGAACCGCCCAGTGGACCGAGATCGAGGTCGAGCTGGCGGACGACGGGGATCCGGCCTTTCTCGACAAGGTGGAGAAGCGGCTGCGCAGGGCGGGCGTACGGCCCTCCAAGTCGCCGTCGAAGCTGGCCCGGGCGCTGGAGCAGACCGGCGGCAGGCGGCCCGGATCCGGACGGCGCGCCAAGCCCGTGACCGCCGGCGACCACGTCCTCGCCTATGTCCGCGAACAGCGCGAGGCGATCCTCGGGTACGACCCGGGCGTCCGCCGGGACGTACCGGACTCCGTCCACCAGATGCGGGTGGCCACCCGCCGCATGCGCAGCACCCTCCGCACCTTCGGCACCGTCCTCGACCGCGCCGTCACCGACCCGATCGCCGCCGACCTGAAGTGGCTAGCGGGCGAGCTGGGCGTGGGCCGCGACCAGGAGGTGCTGGCGGAGCGCCTGATCGCCCGGCTCGACACCCTGCCGCCCGCCCTGGTGTCCGGCCCCGTGCGCAAACGCCTCACCACCTGGGCGACCGCCAAACACGAGAGCGCCCTCAGCCACGTCGTCGCGATCCTGGACTCCGACCGGTATCTGGCCCTGCTCGACACCCTGGACACGCTGCTCGCCGACCCGCCACTCAGGAACAAGGCGGCGGGCAAGCCGGCGAAGGTGATCGCCAAGGCCGTACGCAAGGACCTCGCGAAGGTCTCCCGCCTGGTCACCGAGGCCCTGGACCAGCCGCCCGGTGAGCAACGCGACACCGCCATCCACGAGGCCCGCAAGAAGGCGAAGCGCACCCGGTACGCGGGGGAGGCGGCCATCCCGGCCCTGGGCGGCTCCGCCCGCTCCCTGGCCAAGTCCATGAAGTCCCTGACCAGCCTGCTCGGCGAACACCAGGACAGCGTCATGGCCCGCCACACCCTGCGCGAGCTGTCCGCGGTGGCGCACGCGGCGGGGGAGAGCGCGTTCACGTACGGGCTGCTGTACGGCAGAGAAGAGGCGGCCGCGGCGGCGGTGGAGGGGGAGCTGCCGGGCCTGTGGCGGGAGATCAAAACCGGGGTATCCGTCTGAGCGTACGGGGCAGGCCCGCGATCAGGTTACGCTTGATGGTCACCCCTGCCAGCTCACGAAGGTAATCCCCGCGATGTCTGTCGAGTCGGTCTTCCCACAGCTCGAAGCTCTGCTCCCGCATGTGCAGAAGCCGATCCAGTACGTGGGCGGCGAGCTGAACTCCACCGTCAAGGAGTGGGACAGCTGCGACGTCCGCTGGGCGCTCATGTACCCGGACGCGTACGAGGTCGGCCTGCCCAACCAGGGCGTCATGATCCTCTACGAGGTACTCAACGAGCGGGAGGGCGTCCTCGCCGAGCGCACCTACAGCGTGTGGCCGGACCTGGAGGCCCTGATGCGGGAGCACGGCGTCCCGCAGTTCACGGTGGACAGCCACCGCCCGGTGAAGGCCTTCGACGTGTTCGGCCTGTCCTTCTCCACGGAGCTGGGCTACACGAACATGCTCACGGCCCTGGACCTGGCCGGCATCCCCCTGGAGTCCAAGGACCGCACCATCGACGACCCGATCGTGCTGGCGGGCGGCCACGCGGCCTTCAACCCGGAGCCGATCGCGGACTTCATCGACGCGGCGATCATCGGCGACGGCGAGCAGGCCGTGCTGGACATGACGAAGATCATCCGCGAGTGGAAGGCGGAGGGCCGCCCCGGCGGCCGCGAGGAGGTCCTCTTCCGCCTCGCGAAGACGGGCGCGGTGTACATCCCGGCGTTCTACGACGTCGAGTACCTCCCCGACGGCCGCATCGGCCGCGTCGTCCCCAACAAGTCGGGTGTCCCGTGGCGCGTGTCGAAGCACACCGTCATGGACCTGGACGAGTGGCCGTACCCCAAGCAGCCGCTCGTCCCCCTGGCCGAGACGGTCCACGAGCGCATGTCGGTGGAGATCTTCCGCGGCTGCACCCGGGGCTGCCGCTTTTGCCAGGCCGGCATGATCACCCGCCCCGTCCGTGAGCGCTCGATCACCGGCATCGGCGAGATGGTCGACAAGGGCCTCAAGGCGACCGGCTTCGAGGAGGTCGGCCTCCTGTCCCTGTCCTCCGCGGACCACTCGGAGATCGGCGACATCGCCAAGGGCCTGGCCGACCGCTACGAGGAAGACAAGATCGGCCTGTCCCTGCCGTCGACGCGGGTGGACGCCTTCAACGTCGACCTGGCGAACGAGCTGACGCGCAACGGCCGCCGCTCCGGCCTCACCTTCGCCCCCGAGGGCGGCTCCGAGCGCATGCGCAAGGTCATCAACAAGATGGTCTCGGAAGAGGACCTGATCCGGACGGTCTCGACGGCCTACGGCAACGGCTGGCGCCAGGTGAAGCTGTACTTCATGTGCGGCCTGCCGACGGAGACCGACGAGGACGTGCTGCAGATCGCCGACATGGCGATGCACGTCATCCAGAAGGGCCGCGAGGTGTCGAAGTCCAACGACATCCGCTGCACGGTCTCGATCGGCGGCTTCGTCCCGAAGCCCCACACCCCCTTCCAGTGGGCCCCGCAGCTCTCGGCCGAGGAGACGGACGCCCGCCTGGAGAAGCTCCGCGACAAGATCCGCGGCGACAAGAAGTACGGCCGCTCGATCGGCTTCCGCTACCACGACGGCAAGCCCGGCATCGTCGAGGGCCTGCTGTCCCGCGGCGACCGCCGCATCGGCGCGGTCATCCGCGCGGTGTACGACGACGGCGGCCGCTTCGACGGCTGGCGCGAGCACTTCTCGTACGACCGCTGGATGGCCTGCGCCGACAAGGCCCTCGTCCCCTTCGGCGTCGACGTCGACTGGTACACCACCCGCGAGCGCACCTACGAGGAGGTCCTCCCCTGGGACCACCTCGACTCCGGCCTGGACAAGGACTGGCTCTGGGAGGACTGGCAGGACGCCCTCGACGAGACCGAGGTCGAGGACTGCCGCTGGACTCCTTGCTTCGACTGCGGCGTGTGCCCGCAGATGGACACCCACATTCAAATCGGCCCGACCGGCAAGAAGTTGCTGCCGCTGACGGTCAAGAACGCAGGTCCGACGCCAGCCGCGAGTGGTCACACCCACTGACGTGAGCGAGGCACTCGATCGGGTGGTTGAGGCGCTGGCGGGTGCGTGTGAGGACGAGGTGACGGCTGCGCTGTCTGCGCTTGGAGTCTCGCGTCCTCGCCCTTCGGTGCCGGCGGTGTCTTCTCGGACGCCGCTGCCGGGCCCTAGGGAGGCTTCGGGGGTCGTCTCCGAAGTGGAGGCCGCTCCAGGCTCGCACGTGACTCTGCGGCCGGTTGAGCCCCTCTTCCCTGCCAGGAAGGGGGCTCGGTGGTTTCTGGCGGGTCGGGATCCTTGGGCCGCGGAGCCCGCGGGACACCGGCTGAGTTACAACCTTCTCTAATGGTTCAAGCCCCGGCTGCGCTCCGCTCCGCCGGGCGGCCTCCCGGCGCCGCTCGGGGCACCGCTCCTGCCTCCGGCCCGCTCCGCCCCGGCTGCGCCGACGCCCGCCCACATGTGGATAGGCCCGGAGGTCATGAGTCGAGCACCCGACGTTCGCGGCCTGCAGTCACAGATGATGCCTCCGGCGGGGGATCGGCCGGCACCGGGTGGGAGGGGGCGCCGTCCCCGGCCGCAGGTACATCGTGGCGAGCGTGGTGGGCTCCCATCCCGCCCGCCATCGACCCAGGCAGAGCCGAGCAGACGCGGCCCAGGGCGTCAAGGTCGTTCGTACAGTGGCGCGCTCCACCTTGACGCCCTGAACCACGTCCGCTTCACGGTGTGTGGGTCGACGGCGGACGGGATGGGAGCTGGGCGTGGGGAATGGGGGCAGGTTGGACGCCGGGTGCACCTGAGTACGTTGGCAACCTCAAGTCGACAGTGGGGTGGGCCCGTGCAGATCGCCGGAGTGGACTTGTACGTCAACAATCCGATCATGGCTTTCGGGTACCCGGACGGGCGTCCGTAACCCGAGGTAGCCCACACCACACATCTATGCGAATCTTTGGGCGGGTCGGTGCACCGCTCGACCGCAGCCGCGGAGCCGGGAGGGCACCAACCAATGGCGGATTCCGATCTGACCCCAGGCGGGCCACCCGGCCCATACAGGGGCCCAGAATGGCATGTCGCGTCCGGCCCTTACCTCTCGCCCGGCGAACCAGTGCACTCGCCGACAGTATGGAACGGTGCAGCCATCGCCGCACTGGTCCTCTCGCTGATGTCGTTGCTGTTGCTTCTCGGTCTCGGCGTCCTAGGGCTGCTTGTGTCGTTCCTCGTCTTCTCGCCGCTGGCACTCGGTTTCAGCATCACCGCCAGCATCCAGGTGGCCCGACGGGGCCAGCGCGGCCTGGGCCTGGCCGTCATGGGATTCCTCCTCGTGCTACCAGGATGGCCGATCACCGCTTTCCTGTTGTGGTGATCGCGCTCTCCCTGCCGAGGGAAAAGGACCGGTTGAGCCCCCTTCCCTGCCAGGATGGGGGCTCGGTGGTTTCTGGCGGGTCGGGATCCTTGGGCCGCGGAGCCCGCGGGACACCGGCTGAGTTACAACCTTCTCTAATGGTTCAAGCCCCGGCTGCGCTCCGCTCCGCCGGGCGCGCTCCCCGGCCCCGCTGCCTGCTGCGCTCCTGCCTTCGGCCCGCTCCGCCCGTGCTGGGCCGACGCGCGCCCACAGGTGGGTAGGGCCGATGGCCATGAGTCGATCACCGTATTCGCGGGCCCGGCCAGAACGATGCCTCCGGCGGGGGATCGGCCGGCACCGGGATGGGGGGCATCGCCGACCGCGGGTCCGTCGTGGCGGATGCTGGGTGCTCCCATCCCGCACGCCATCGCCCCAGGCAGAGCCGAGCAGACGCGGCCCCTGGGGTCCGGGTCGTTCGTACAGTGGCGCGCTCCACCTGGACGCCATGAACCACGCCTGCTCCACGGTGTGTGGTTCGACGGCGTGTGGGATGGGAGCTGGGGTGAGTGGTGAGCTGATGACCGCCTAGACCGAATCCGACCGGAGGCCGATGCTCCGTCGCATGACCCGGCGCATCTCGCTGAGCTGATCCCAGGTCGCCACAATTTGAGCGTGGACCTGCTCCAAGGACTCGCCCTCCCGGCGCGGCGGGAAGCCACCGTCGAGACGCTTTAGGACACCGTACATCCGGTTCAGGCCGCGATAGACCTTGTCGACGGTGGTCAGCACGTCGTCCGCGGCGCGCATCTGCGCCTCGGAGTACTGCGCACGATGCTCACGCCGCGCCTCATCCAGGCGTGACCTCTGGTCATCGGTAACACGACCGTCCCGCAGGGCGTACCAGAAGTTGTTCAGCTCGGAGTGGTAGTCCAGAGAAGCGGTGGTCAGCATGACGTAGCAGGCTCGAAGGGCCTCCACCGTCGCGTGCTTCGTCTCGTACTGCCGCTCGTCGGCGCGCTGCCGCTCGGAATGATCCAGCTCTCTGGACTTGACCTTCTCGGCCAGCCGTTGCGTCATGAGTCCTGAGAGGAGCGTGCCGACGATACCCAGAAACGCGATCACCAACGGAACCAGCGTGCTGCTCACCTGGTATCACCCTCTCCTCACTCCGACCCGGCAGGCTGATGTAAGCGTGTCCCCCGCGTGCCCGAAGCGGCGAGCATCAACGGGGAACACCGGGTAGTCACGGGCCTGGCGACATGAAACCCGAGGTCAGCTCTACCCCAGTTCGGGGGCCCACCACGTACGCGATCTTCCAAACCAGGGCATGGCCTTCAGGTGACCGGCTACTGATCGCAGTTGCCGGCGCTTGCCACACCCATTGAGACTCCACCGACCTCAACGCGCCATGCACTCAGGGGGTTGGCAAGGGTCTGTTAGTGACATGCGGACGACGCGGCTATCCAGCGGGCTCAGCTCTCCGGCCCCGATCCAGGCGCGCGGCCCACAGCCCCAACGCCACTGTGGTCACCACGCCCCACACCCCCCAGCCGAGCGATTGGGCGAAGCGGTCCTTCATACTGGTGTCGATGGCGTCGCCGAACGCCACGCCGAGCCATAACCCGCCGTTGAGGTAGAAGGCGATACGGAGCCTTCGGGCCCCAGCGGACCGCAGCTCATAAAGCAGTAACGCCCGCTTGAGCCGATCCCCGATCGGCGCGCGCGCTCCCCGGCGGGTCTCGTCGAGCAGGGCCCCGACCTCACGCAGCACGGTATCCAGTGAGCCAGCCACCTCTTCTCGCGTCCGGCTGATTTCGGCCCTCGGCCTGACCTCCTCGTAGGTACTCAACCACTGGCCGAGAAAGGCCAGATAGGCCGTCGCCTCCTCGATCCCGCGCTTGCGCCGGACGTGCGCGCTACGCCGGGCCAGCCGCTCCTGGACCACCAGCGCCACGGCCCCGCCGATGGCGGTCACTCCGGCGGCCAGCGCCGCACTCGCCGCGCTCCCCCATGGCCCTGCGGCCATCCCGTACGCCATGGACGCATGGTGGCACCACCCCCGGACGCGTACCAGGGTGCCCACGCCACCGAACCAGACGGGCAAGTGCGCGTGGTCGGCACGCGCTGAAAGTGCTGTCCCCGTGCTCCTCCCGGTCCTCCTCTTCGTATGCCCCCAGCGTGCCCCATTGAGCGGCGGCCAGCAGGGAATGCCGGCGAGCGATCCAAGAACCCGCAGGTCATCGCCTCACCAGCTCAGCGCCCATCCGCATGCGATCTTCCAAACTGGCACCCCAGGACCCACGCACAAGCGCTTGCCTGGGTCATTGAGACTCCACCGACCGCGTCGTTATGCGACGGAACCACCCGGCCAGCCTTCTTGCCAGGTCACCCGGGTGAGTGAGCCAGTTCCGGACCTTTACCTTCCGCATGCCGGTCGCCCCGTCTTGCCTGCACCGATGACTCTCTAGGACGCATGACCGATTCGCCGGTGCCGAGGGCGACACCAGAGGGCGAGGATGTCTCGCTGTGGTGACTCAAAGTATTCGTCAGGATACTCACCGTCACGCGCGCAGGTGTGGAGTCGGTGGAACGCGGCGATCCTCGCAACACGCCAGTCAGTCCGAACTGCCATGAAATACCGGCCAGTTCACACACAGGCGAAACCCAACCCCCCACCGACGAGGAGTTCACATGAGCACGCCGCCGCAGGGATCCTCCTTCCGCATCGCAAACGCCTCGAACATCAACTACGCGAAGTGGGACGCCGAACGCTTCGAGACCACCAACACCGCGTGGACCGACCTCCCCGGCGCATCGATCGACCTGCGCCTGGGACAGGGAGCCCCCTCCTACGGCGCGATCTTCGTGGCCACGTTCTCCGCCGAAGCCCTCTGCTCCGACCAGAACGGCAACGGGCAAGGCCTCCTGCAGGCGACCGTCTTCTTCGGCAGCGAGCAGGCCGAACCGCTGAGCAACAACCACCGCTACATCACCGCACGCGGCAACCCGGAGTGGTCCAGCCACACCTTCCTTCGTGTGGCCAGGTTCGAGCCCGAGTTCACCGTCCGTGAGGTCAACGCCCAGGTCAAGCTCAAGGTGAGCAGCGGGGACTCGGGCGGCGTGCAGAACTGGGTCCTGAAGATCGAGCGCTACAACCTCTGACCACCCACGGGCAGGCCGCGGGCACCGCCCTCGCGGCCTCCCGCCGCGCCTCGTTCGGCGTGCAGCAGCGAGGCTCCCCGTGCGCCTTCCGCGTCCGCCGGAACGGCGAACCGCCGGGAACACCAGGCAGCCGGCGCGCGCGACAACGATCCGACAGCGGTGTGGGACGTCTCGCGAGCTGACGCTGCTTCGCAGGCACTGTCAGCATCCAGAAGGGAGCATCACGTATGGCCATGATCCAGACGGGTCGGCTCGACCTGTCATCCACCAACCCCACTGAGACCAGCGGCGGCGACACCTCCACCTTCACCCAGGTCACCTTCCCCACCCCGTTCCCGCCCAACTCCGAAGTCATCGTCTTCGCCCAGGTCCAGACGTTCCTCGGTCCGGACACCCCTGGTCTGCGCATCCACGGCGTCAACGTCAACGGGTTCAAGATCCGACTCAACGAACTCGTCGGCAACGGTGCGGCCCTGGCCGACGGCAAGCACACCGCCGAGTCCGTCGGCTGGATCGCCACCACCGTCAACGGCTGACCGACCCCTCTCAACAGCCTTGGGCGCGTGCCGTCGGTGACGGTGCGCGCCCTCGTGCCACTCCCGTGCCGGACCCAGCGGGAAGCCGCAGGGAACACCAGGCAGTAACGGCAACTGGACATGAGAACGACCCCGGACCGAACACCCAGGTCGGGGGCAGTTGTCGCTGCTCTCAGCGCGGAGGCGGTGGGACCCCTACGAACGCAGCAAGGTCGCCGCCGAACGGCTGGTGCTGGCCGCCGCGGACGACTTCCCGGACGGATCCTGCGGCTCCCGCGCGGATGAAGTCCCGCCTGGCCGTGACCGCCCCGGACAACGCCGTCGCCCGGCGTGAAGACGTCGACGGATGCATCCTGCACAGCGATCGCGGATCGCAGTTCCGGGCCCGGAAATTCGTCCGGGCGCTCGACCGCCACCGGATCGCCGGATCGACAGGGAGAGTCGGGGCAGCCGGCGACGACGCTGCCGTGGAGTCGTTCTTCAGCCTGCAGCAGAAGAACGTCCACGACCGCCGGAGCTGGACCACCCGCGAGGAACTGCGGATCGCGTGCTGGCGGGGGGGTGAGCGAGGACGAGGTGGCTGCTGTGTTGGCTGCGGCCAGCGCTTCGGTTCCTTGCTCGTCGGCTCCGCCGATTTCCCCACGGACGCCATTGCCGGTGCCGGGGGAGTCCTCGCGGATTGTCTCCGAGATGGAGTGGATCCAAGCGCTTGACGATGTGGCTGGCCTGAGCCCCTTCCCTGTCAGGGAGGGGGCTCAGTGTTCGGCGGGTTCAGTTTGAGGCGCTGGTCGGCCCATTGGGCACCGCCGGAGTTACGCGAACAAGGCCACGGTCAGAGCGATGCCTCCGGCGGGGGATCGGCCGGCACCAGGACGGGGGGCGCCGTTCGCGGCTGCGTGTCCAAAGTGGCGTGCGCGGCGCGACCTTGCAACTGCCCTCGACTGTCGCGTCAGCTGTCACCCTGCTCGATGTTCAGATGGAGTGGACCGCGAAGGACGGGGCTGGGCCGGTACGGGGGTGGGTCGGTGGCCAGTCGGGGTCGGTCGAGGCGGCGTACCAGTTCGGTGAGTGCGATCTGGGTTTCCAGTCGGGCCAGTGGGCCGCCGAAGCAGAGGTGGATGCCGCTGCCGAAGCCGAGGTGCTGGTTGTCCCGGCGGTCGGGGTCGAAGCGGTCGGGTTCGTGGAAGCGGTTCGGGTCGCGGCTGCCCGAGGCCAGCATGAGCATGATCTGCGCGCCTTTGGGGATGACGGTGTCGGCGACGGTGATGTCGCTGTAGGCCGCCCGCCAGGGAATGATGTGCACGGGGGGCTCGTAGCGCAGCAGTTCCTCGACCAGCGGGACCACCAGACCCGGTTCGTCGCGCAGTCGCTGGAGCACCTCCGGGTGGCGCAGCAGCGTCAGCATGCCGTTGGTGATGAGATTGACGATGGTCTCGTGGCCGGCGATCAGCAGCAGTTTGGCGGTTGCGACGATTTCGGCGTCGGCCATCCGACCGTCGGGCCCGTCATCGTTGGCCAGCCGGCTCAACAGATCGTCGCCCGGCCGACCGCGGCGCTGTTCCACCAACCTGCCGAGGAACTGGCGCAGGTCCGTGCGGGCCTGCACGCCCTTGTCCAGTTTCTCCTTCGGGTCGGTCTTGGGGTTGTAGTCGACCGAGTTCATGATGTCGTTCACCCAGAGGTGGACCCTCGGTTCGTCCTCGCGTGGCACGCCGAGCAGGTGACAGATCACGGTTACGGGGAGAGGGAAGGCGAAATCGTCGACGACGTCGATCTGCTCCTTGCCCATCAGGCCGTCGATCAGGCTGCCGACGGTGGCGGTCAGGAAACCTTCAAACCCGGTCACCAGCCCCGGGGTGTGCGGGGGGCCGAAGTGGCGCATCGCCGTACGTCGCAGGCGGTCGTGCTCGGGAGGGTCCATGTGGATGAACGACGACGTGGCCCCTCCCTCGGCTGAGGGCGGACGCGACAGATTGCGCAGGTCGGAGCTCAGATGCGGGTCATTCAGTATGTTCGTGATCTCGCGGTAGGTGCTGATGACGTAGCTGCCGTCCTCCTGCCGGGCCACCGGCGTCTCCCGCAGCTCGGCGTACAGCGGGTACGGGTCGGCCCGAGCGGAATAGTCGAAGATCCGTTGCAGCGTGCCGCGCGTCCCGGGCGGGGGCATCTGGTCTTCCTCCCGCCGATGCTGGTGCACGGCCGTGACGTGGCGCTCACCCGGGTCATGGCCTGTGACGACCACGGTGGCGCCCTGGGCGAGCAGGGTCGGGCCGGGAAAGTCGACGGGCACCGGTTTCATGTCGGCCGGCTGGTCCGGCGTGGGGCAGGGGGGCGGGAAGGGTGCGGCCGTCTCGATCAACCGTCGGAAGTGGTCCAGCCACCTGGCGTTGTTGAAGCTCACGGCAGCCGTGACGCGGCCCCGATAGCCGTATGCGGTGAGGAAACGGTGGTCGTCCAGCGATCCATGGGTGACGACCACCTCGTCGGCGAAGGTCGGTACGCCGACGGACTTGATGTTGACGCCGAACTGGATCGACCAGAACACCGGGATGGACAGGTAGGGCCGGCGGCCCGCCTGACCGCTGACCATGTTGTGCGCCGCGACCTCGGCCTGCTCCACGGCGTTGGCCCAGTGCTCCAGCGAGATGAGCCGGTACTCGTAGATCGGGTTCGGGCAGCGTGCCACGCCTCCCGCGGCGAAGACGTCGTCGGTGACGCGGCCGTTGATGTCGAGGGCGCGGCAGCCCGTGTCGCAGGTGATTCCCCACACGCCCGCCGCCAGTCCTGATTCCCGCAGCCACTCGGTGTTGCGGATGCTCCCGAGTGCCACCACCGCCACGTCGGCGTCGATGGTGCTGCCGTCGTCGAAGTGGGCGCGGCGAAACCGTCCCTGTGCGTCGCCCTCCAGCCGGGTGACCTTGACGCCGCAGCGCAGGTCGACGCCGTGAGCGCGCTGCATGTCCGACGCGACCTCACCGATCACGGCACCGAGCGCCCCGGCCAGCGGGGCCGCCCCGAGTTCGGCGACGGTCACGGGGATGTCCCGCTCGCGGCAGATGGAGGCGATCTCGGAGCCGGTGAATCCCGCACCGATGATCAGAACGCGGGAAGGCCCGGCCGCGAAGGCTCGCTGCAGGCTCTCGGCGTGCTCGCGCGTACGTACGACGAACACCCCGTCCAGGGCCCCCTCGGACTCGACGAACCACGGCCGGGCCCGTACCCCGGTGGAGATCAGCACCCGGTCGAAGGGAACCTCGCGTCCGTCGGCCAGTCGCACGACGTTGGTCGCCAGATCCAGCCCGCTGGCGGGCACGCCCAGCAGCCACTCCGCATCGATGCCACGGCGGCGGGGCAATGCGGTGCCCCCGGCCGGCACCCACCCGGTCAGCACTTGCTTGGACAGGGGAGGCCGGTCGTAGGGCTCGCCCAACTCGTCGCCGATCATGGTCAACGAGCCGGTGAAACCCTCGTCCCGCAGCGCCTCCGCGGCCCGCAGTCCCGCCAGTGACGCCCCGACGACCACGATGCGGCCGTCGCGCTTGAACGCCTGCAGATTGTCGGCACTGGTCATGACGGCGATGCCACCTATCGAGATGCTGCTTTGCGGGAGGTGTCGCATGCGTGAAGTGATACGAATGCGACGCTCGATGGGATTGCATCCGCGCCACGGACAGGAACACGTAATGACTTTCCCAAGCTTCGCTGAAGCCGAGCTTTCGCCGCTTGTAAGGCAAGCCTTGCCTGCCTTACGTTCTGGGCGCTTCCTGTGCACGTCAGACCGGAGTCCCCATGTCCAGCAGCAGCATCGCCCTGCTCGGAGCCATCGCAGGCTTCACCATCTACCTCGGCCTCCCCCTCGGCCGCCTCCGCACGCCCACGCCCCGGCTCAGGGCCGGCCTGAACGCCGTTGCCATCGGCATCCTGATCTTTCTCGTCTGGGACGTACTGACCCACGCCTGGGAGCCCATCGACGAAGCGCTCGGCAAGCACACCTGGGGAACGGTGGCGTCCGGGGGCTTCACTCTGGCCGCCGGCCTGACCATCGGGCTCGCCGGGCTGGTCCACTACGACGGCTGGATCGCCCGCCGCCGCGAAGCCGCCGCTCGGACCACGGGCCCCGGCGCCGCCGCCACCGCCGAACTGGCGCCGAAGCCCCGCAGCCAGGCGGGCTCGCTCGCGCTGATGATCGCCACCGGCATCGGCCTGCACAACTTCGCCGAGGGCCTGGCCATCGGCAATTCCGCCGCCCAGGGCGAACTCTCCCTGGCCCTCCTGCTGATCATCGGCTTCGGCCTGCACAACGCCACCGAGGGCTTCGGCATCGTCGCCCCGCTGGCCGCGGAGGGCGAACGCCCGTCCTGGTTCACCCTGCTCTGGCTCGGCCTGATCGGCGGCGGCCCCACCTTTCTCGGCACCCTCGTCGGCCAGCACGTGGTCAACGACACCCTGTCGATCGCCTTCCTCGGCCTCGCCGCCGGTTCGATCCTCTACGTCGTCATCGAGCTGCTGGCCGTCGCCCGCAAGACCGGCCTGAAGACCCTCACCACCTGGTGCATCCTTCTCGGTCTCCTGCTCGGCTTCGCCACCGACGCCATCGTCACGGCCGCAGGCGCCTGAGCCGGGGTCGTACAACCGGGGCCGAAGCAGCCTACGAAGCATTGGCCCCATGTCGGACGGGCCTCCGCCGGTGGCTGCCAGCGGCCGTCGATGACCCCTGGAGCAGCGTCCTGGACCGCAATGGCCGTCCAGCCGATAGTTCGAGACGAAGAGGTCAGATGGACACGCACATTCAAATCGGCCCGACCGGCAAGAAGTTGCTGCCGCTGACGGTCAAGAACGCCGGTACGACGCCTGCTGCGAGTGGTCACGCGCACTGAGGTGGGCGAGGCGCCTCGATCGGGTGGTCGAGGCGCCGGCGGGGGTGAGCGAGGAGGAGGTGGCTGCGGCGCCGGCTGCGGTCGTCGCTTCGCCCCCTCGCCCGTCGGCGCCGCCGACGTTCTCTCGGCTCGTTCCAGGCTGATGCGAGGCTGTGTGGTTCTTTGAGCCCCTTCGCGACTCCAAGAGGCAGGCACACAGTGCATGAGGTCAGAACCGTCGTGGCTGGGACGGTCGGCCGCACCACGACGGTGCATGTGCGGAACGCGGTGGGTCAGGCCGGGGTGTCGGCGTCAGGCATGGAGGCCGCGAACGCCTCGGGGCCCTGCTCCACCGCCGCCGGGTCCATCCACATGACCTGCCAGCCGTGGCCGTCGAGGTCGAAGAAGCTGCGTGAGTACATGAAGCCGTAGTCCTCGGCGTCATCCGCCTTGGAGCCGCCCGCCGCGAGGGCAGCGGCGCTGACCGCATCGACTTCGTCGCGGGACGACACGCTGAAGCAGTACAGCGCCAGCGTGTGCGTGGTCGGATCGGCCATCGGCAGTTTCGCGAACTCCGCGAACTTCTCGCGGCTGAGCAGCATGACGAAGGCGTGCTCGCCGACCAGCATGCAGGCGGCGGTCTCGTCGGTGAACTTCGGGTTGAAGCTGAACCCGAGCTTGGCGAAGAACGCCTTGCTGAGCTCGAGGTTCGCTACGGGGATGTTCACGAACAGCATGCGGCCGGGGTGTGCGGGATTGGTCATGGTGGGTCTCCACTCGGTGGCTCGATGGCGTACGTCCTGGTAGACCGGCCCGGTCGGCGGAACTCATCGGTGGATCTCGGCCAGGTCGCAGTCGCAGCGTTGATCAAGTCCACAGCCGCAGCTCAGAGATCCGGCCCTGCACTTCATCGGTTCCTGGTGGAGGTTGCGTGCCCGTTCCGGCGGGACGCAGCGGGCGGTGTGATGCGGCCTGTGTCGTGTCCGTGCAGGTACTTCCGCCTCCTGCCTATCTGACCGGCCGTTCCAGGGTTGTGCACGCCTATATGGCCCCTGAGCCCCCTTGCCTGGTCGGGAGGGGGCTCATTGCCGTGTCCCCCGTAGCGGGCGGTGAGGCGTTCGAGGGCGCCCTGGGTCTGCCCCGCGGCGCGTTGTCTTGCTCACGCAGTGGGCCGTTGCTAAGCCTTGGGAACTCAACGCCAGGGAGCAGGCTGTGCATCGAGAGCCCCCTCTTCCCGTTCCTCCGCGTTCCCGTGTCCGGGCGTTCATCTGCGCCGTCGCGGCCGTCGCCCTCGTGACGCTGACTGCTGCGACAAGTCCCGCCGACGCGGACACCCGGACCGCGGCGGACCCGGCAGCCGTGGTCCGCGAGTGGAACGCCATCACCACCGACACGATCAAGGCCAGCCTCGGCCCACGACCCTCCGGGCAGGTGGCGATCTGGGAAGGGTTCGTCTCCGTCGCCGTGTACAACGCCGTGGTGGGGATCGAAGGCGGCTACGCCCTGTACAAATGGCACGAGCGCGGTCCGGCCAAGGCATCCTCCGCGGCGGCCGCCGCCACCGCGGCCCACGACGTGCTGCTCACCTACTTCCCTGCCTTCAAGGAGCGGCTCGACACCGCCTACGCGGACTCGCTCGCCGCTCTTCCGGCCGGTCAGGCGAGAGACCGGGGCGTGGACTACGGAAAGCGCGCTGCCGCCCGCATCATCGAACTCCGGGAAGGGGACGGCAGGTTCGCGGACGTTCCGTTCACCGCTTCCCCGGCACCGGGGGTCTGGCGGCCCACCCCGCCCGCGTTCCAGCCCTTCATCGACACCTGGCTCGCCAGGCTCCGCCCCCTCCTGCTCACCTCCCCGCAGCAGTTCCGCCCCGGCGGACCACCCGCCCTCTCCTCGGCCGCTTACGCAGAGGATGTCCAGGAGCTGAGGGCCATGGGCGCGAAGACCGGCTCGGGCAGGAGCGCGCAGCAGACCGAGACCGCCCTCTTCTTCAGCGGCAACCTGGTCGCACAGGTCCAGACGGCCGTACGAGACCACGCCGCCCGGCACCGGCTCGGCATCGCCGAGACGGCCCGGCTGTTCGCCGCGGTGAACGCGTCGGCGACCGACGCCGTCGTCACCGCATGGGACGCCAAGCTCCACTACGGCTCCTGGCGGCCGATCACCGCCATCCGCCTCGCCGACACCGACGGCAACCCCGCGACGACGGCAGACCCGGCCTGGGAGCCGCTGCTCCTCACCCCGCCGCACCCGGACTACGTCGCCGGCCACACGACCGTCACCGAGGCCGTGCTACGAGCACTGACCGGCGTCCTCGGCACCTCGCACATCGATCTCTACGTCCCCTCCGAGGTCACCGGCACCACGCGGTTCTACGGGTCCGCCGACGACCTCAACCGGGACGTCGTCGACGCCCGTGTGTGGGGCGGCGTCCACTCCCGCACGGCGGACGTGGCCGGCTGCCGGGCCGGCACCCGCGTGGCCGCCTGGGCGCTGGACCACTACTTCCAGCCGGTCGCCAAGGGCGGCACCCAGTCGTCCCCGTCGACACGATCGGTTCGGCAGGACAGGTCCGCCGAGCCGAAGTGCGGCGACGACTCCGACTGAACCACAGAGCCGAAGCGGACCCGGCGTCGAGCTGGGGAGGCGCCATGCCTCCCCAGCGGCAGGTCGACCCGTTCGTGGGACCCCTCGCCGGTCCGCAGCGTCTCGTCGTCGCCCGGAGAGGACCGTCCTGGTGCCCTGGACCGGAGATGCCGGCTGTAGCCGCACGCGTACTACCGGAGGTCGCTGGTGCCCACGACCCCGTGCTCCTGGCCCGTTCCACCGGCAGTGGATCTGCGCGACGGGGGGTGTCGGGAATAGCCTGGAAAAAGCGACTTCGGGGTGGGACTGACCCTCCTGAGGTGCTCAAAACGTCGAGGGGGGACGCGGAGCAGGGAGGAAGAATGCCCTGGAATCTGAGCGGCACGTACCTGGAGAGCTGCAACTGTGACGTGGTGTGTCCCTGCACCACCTCGGGCCTCACCGCACCGGCCGACCAAGAGCGCTGCCAGGTGACTTTCGCGTTCCACGTGGACAGCGGGACCGTGGACGGCGTGGACGTCTCCGACCGTAATGTCGCCGTTTTCATCGACGCACCCCGGGTGATGGCCGAGGGCGGCTGGCAGGTCGCGCTCTACGTCGATGGTTCGGCGGACGAGAGTCAGGCGGAGGCGCTGGGCAAGGTCTTCTCCGGCCAGGCCGGCGGGCCGATGGCGGCGCTCACCCCGCTCATCGGCGAGGTCCTCGGAGTGGAGCGCGTCCCCATCGACTACCGCGACGACGGCCGCCGCCACGCCGCTCGGGTGGGCGACGCCATCGACATCGAGATCGAGGACCAGGTCGCCCCGCAGTTCGGCGAGGACGGCCCGGTGATGGGCCTGACCGGCATGTTCCACCCCGTGAACAGCACGCTGACGATCGCCCGGTCCACCCGGGCGACGGGCGAGGGCGTGTACGGCCGGTCCTGGGACTTCACCGGCGGCAACGGACACTCGGCGCCCTTCGTGTGGTCCGCATGACCGATGGGCCGGTCACCGGCCGCCGCAGGGCGCGCCCTGCCGGGCTTCTGCTGGTCGCCGCGGCCATCGCCTGGATCTGGATGGCGACGCGCTGGGGAGGCATGCAGGCGACGGTCGGCACCATGGGCCTGGGACTGCCCGCTTTCCTGGTCGTGTGGACGCTGATGATGGCCGCGATGATGCTGCCCTCCACGGCGCCCGTCGCCGGGCTGTATGCACGCACCATCACCGTGCACCGGTCGAGGCGCATGGTCGCTTTCACTGTTGCCTACCTGCTCGTCTGGGCCACGGCCGGGCTGCCGGCGTACGCGCTGGCCGTGGGCCTGGGCCGGACGGCGACCCTCCCCGCCGCGGCAGGGACAGCAGTGGCCGCGGTCGTGTTCGCGGTCAGCGGCGTCTACCAGCTCACGCCCCTCAAGGACCGCTGTCTGGCGAGGTGCCGCTCGCCGATCGGACTGATGCTTCGCTACGCCTCGTACCCGGGGCCCTCTCGCGATCTGCGTGCCGGAGCCCACCACGGTGCCTTCTGTCTGGGCTGCTGCTGGTCGCTCATGCTGCTGTTGACGGCGTTCGGTCTGATGAACCTGTGGGCCATGGTGGTGCTGGCCGCCGTGATCACCGCTGAGAAGCTCGCTCCGGCCGGCCGCCTGGTGGCCCGTGCCGTGGGCGTCGCCTCCATCGCGCTGGCCGTCGCCGTCTTCTGGGTCCCGGCGCTGGCTCCGGGTCTCACCGGTGGAGGTATGAGCGGCATGTGAAGGATTCCGTGCCCGCGGCGGGATGGCACGCCGGGTGCACGGGAGGGTGTGCGCACGGGCGTCCTCTCGGACGCCGCTGGCGAACGCCGGCACGGACGATGACGACGATGACGACGAGGACGAGAAGGGCCTCTCTCAAAGTCCGGCTCATGTGATCTTGTGGCAAGATCGCGGGATGCTGCGACTGACCGACTTCATCATCGATTGCCCGGACACGATGAAGCTGGCAGCCTTCTACTCCGAGGTGACGGGGCTCCCGGTCAAGGAGGGCAGTAACGAGAACTGGGCCGGTATCCAGTTCGGCGAGATCGAACTGGCCTTCATCCAGGTGGAGGACTACCGCGCCCCGCAGTGGCCCGACAGCGAGCACCCCAAGCAGTTCCACCTCGACTTCGAAGTCGACGACATCGAGGCCGAACAGCGCCGCGTCCTGGCCCTCGGCGCGACCCTGCAGCGGGACTGCATCGGCCCCGACGGCTACGGCTTCCGCGTCTACACCGACCCCATCGGCCACCCCTTCTGCCTCTGCCGCAACAAGGGTGTCATCTGGACCGATCAGGGCCTCATCTGGCCCAAGCGCGACCAGTAAGGGCTCTGTCCCCCGTTGGCCAGTTGGTCACGGTCCCGCGAGATGGGGATGACCGCTGCGGGGTTCTCTGCCGGAGACCGGCACCCTCGTCCTGACCGATCCTGAGCCGCTGTTCGAGCACAGCCTCCGCGACATGGCGGTGTGTCTGCGGTGCCGCACCGGGCGGGTGTGGCTTGATCGGCGGGCGGCCCGCGCAGAGGCCCGAGTGCCGAACGGGGCCCGCGGCGTTCTCCGGGCGCCGCAGCCCTTGTCGAGGAGTTCCGATCGTGCGACCGATCCCGCAGCCTGTGGCATTTCCCGGACACGGCGCCGGGGGCGGGTGGCCGCGGCGCCCGGTCCCCCGTACCGCTGCCCTGCTCGCCATGGCGGCACTGCCGGCCGCGCTGCTGGTGGTGCCGATGGCCACGGCCGCCGTTGCCGCGCCCGTGACGGTCACCTTCAGCTCCGGCGCCGACCAGCCCTTCACCGTTCCGGCCGGTGTCACCCGACTGACCGTCACTGCCACCGGCGCGGCTGGTCGGAGCGGGGCCGACGGCGGTGGCCAGGGCGGTAACAGCGCCACGGTCACCGGCACCGTCGCTGTGCCGTCCGGCACCACCACCCTCTACGTCAACGTCGACACCGGGGGAGGAGCCGGCGGTCCAGGGGTGGGCCAGGGGGGAGCCGGCGGTGGTTCCAGCGACGTGCGCACCTGCAGTTCGGCCACAGCAGGCTGCACCCTGACCGGCGTTCCCGGTACCGATCCCCGCCTCGTCGTCGCGGGCGGTGGAGGTGGCGGCGGAAGCGGCGGCTCGGTGTCCCCGAACCCTGAGGCCACCGGCGGAGACGCCGGAGTCGTCGGACTGCCCGGCGGTGACAGACAGGACAGCGGCAAGGGCGGTGGCGGCGGAACCCGGACGGCCGGCGGTGCGGGCGGAGCCGCCTGCCCCATCGGCGGGACAGCCGGCGCCTCGGGCACCGCCGGTGCCGGCGGCAGCGGCGGAGGTCCCTTCGCGGCCGGTGGCGGAGGCGGTGGCTGGTTCGGTGGTGGCGGAGGCTGCATCGCCATCACCGGCGGACCCACTCCCAGTCAGGGGCCGGGTGGCGCCGGCGGTGGGTCGAACCTCGTCCCGCCGGGTGGTACGTCCGCACCGGCGGCGGGAGCGGCCCAGGTGACCATCACCTACGAGCAGGTCCGAGCGACCTGTGCGACCGCCAGGCCCACCCTCGTCGGCACCGACCGCAACGACGTCCTGACCGGCACCCCGGGCGACGATGTGATCTTCGCTCTCGCCGGGAACGACACGGTCGACGGCCGCGGCGGCAACGACCTCGTCTGCGGCGGCGACGGCAATGACCGGCTGTCCGGCGGCGACGGCGACGACCGAGTCGAGGGGGGCAACGACAACGACTCCGTTTTCGGCGGCGCCGGCAACGACACCCTCTTCGGCGGCAGCGGCAACGACACTCTCGACGGCGGTCCCGGTACCGACACCAACGACGGCGGATCCGGTCACAACAACTGCACCGACCCGTCCACCGGAGCAGGCTGCGACACCTGAGGATATGGATCTTCCGGGTGCGCAAGTGCTGTGCATATGTCTTAGATGTACGAGAAGTGCACATGTGCACGGGCCGGACGGAAAACGGGTGCCGAAGTGGTGGAAGAGGCTACGCCGGGCTCCGAGGGCAAAGAGGACTCGGTTGCCCTCGGGGGCTATCAGCAGGAGCTGAAGCGGACGCTCGGCTCCTTTCAGGTGTTCGCGATCTCGTTCGCGTTCATCTCGGTGGCGGTCGGCATCTTCTCGACGTACGACGACGTGCTGCAGAACGCGGGGCCGGTGGGGATCTGGCTGTGGGGCATCGCGACGGTGGGTCAGGTGCTGGTCGCCCTGGTGGTGGCACAGCTCGCGGGGCGCATCCCGCTCAGCGGCTCGTCCTACCAGTGGGCCTCACGGCTGGCCAACCCGAAGGTCGGCTGGGGGTTCGGCTGGCTGAGCTTCTGCTTCCTGGCCATCGCGGTGGTGGCGATCGACAACGCGCTCGCGAGTCAGGCGTTCATGCCGCTCGCCGGTATGAGTCCGGACGAGGACACGGCGCGGGTGATCACCCTTGTGGTTCTGCTGGTCCAGGCCGTGGTCGTGGTGGCCTCGACGCGCCTCGTCAGCCTGCTCAACACGACCGCGGTGACGCTGGAACTGGCGTTGGTCGTGGTGGTGGCGCTCGCCCTTGCCATCGCGGTGGCGGTCACCGGCCGTGGCGCGGTCGGCAACCTGACCTCGCGCGGCATCACCGAGCACGCCCCGCACTACTTCGACGTCGGCGGCGGGCTGATGATCGCGATGATCATGGGCCTCGCCACGCTGGTCGGCTTCGACTCCGCGGCGAACCTGGCCGAGGAGGCCAAGGACCCCTTCCGCAGCGTTCCGCGCGCGATCGTGGGGTCCGTCGTGGCCGCCGGTGGGCTGGGGATCGCGTTCCTGATCTGCCTCACCGTCGCGATCGAGGACATCCCACGGATCACCGCGAGCGAGTCGCCCGTCGCGGCGATCATGCGTGAGCAACTGGGGCCGCCGATGGAGAGAGTGCTCCTCGTGGCCATTGCGATCGCGTTCTTCGGCGCCGGCACGGTGGTGATGACCGCGTGCTCACGGATGGTCTTCGCGATGTCGCGCGACGGGCGCTTCCCTGCCCACCGGCTCATGCGTCGGGTCAGCCCTCGCACGCAGACGCCGGTCCCCGCGACGGTGCTGATTCTCGCGGTGGGGGTCGTCCTGATGGTCGCGTTGCCGGGCGCCGCGCTGCTGAAGCTGATCACGGCGTCCACGATCCTTCCGGCGATCATCTACGGCGCGACGATCACCCTCTACCTGGCCGTCCGTCGGCGACTGGACCGCAAGAAGGGCGCGTTCGACCTCGGGCGGTTCGAGCTGCCGGTCGCCATCTGCGCGCTGGTGTGGACGCTCGCGTCCCTGTTCGTGCTGGTGTCGCCGGCCGAGGCGCTCGTTCCCGTGCTGATCGTGGTGGGCCTGCTCGTCGTGGGTGGGTTGTTCTTCGCCGGCTTGCTGCTGTTCAATCGCCAGGCGCTGGAGACCGAGCCCGGAGATGTGAGTGTCTTCGAACACTGACGTGGTCGGTCAGCAGAACGCGGGCGGGATGCTCTGCTCGTACTGGAACACGTTCCGCGGGTCGTACTTCGCCTTGACGATGCGCAGCCGGTCGAAGTTGTCCCCCCAGTAGGCGGTCTCCCAGTTCTGCATCCCGATGTTCGGAACGTTGACGTAGGCACCGTTCACGTAGGGCCGCAGCGCCTGGCCGAACTCGGCGATCCAGGCCTGGGCCTGCGGAGTCAGTTCGTCGCCGCTGCCCGGTACACCGCGTTTTCCCCAGCCGGCACCGGGCTCGGAGTAGAAGAGCGCGTCGCGATGGGGGAACGACGTACCACCGCGGGGGCTCTTCCTGACCGCCCCGCCGAAGGCTTGGGTGAAGAAGTTGCTGTCATCCGTGGGTGCGTCACGCATGAACGAGGCGATCACGTCGATCGCCGTCCTCGGGAACGGTGTGTCGGTGAACTGCGAGCAGAACTTCCAGTTCGCGGGCTCGTCCTCGGTCGGGATCTGGAACGCCGCATACACGTCGCCCCAGTTGCCGACCTGCACCGTGACATCAGGGCTACCGACCGACAGGATCGGAGCCAGCAGCTGCTTCGCCTCCGTCGGGGTTCCTTCCGCGAGGACTGCGAACAGCAGGGTCTGGTTCCTGCGGCATTCGAGCTGGGTGCCGAGGCGGTCGTCGGCGACCGGCGCCGTGCTCTGCCATGCCTCGAAGACCCCTTGCAGGTCCCCGATGCCGTCCCACGTCGCTTGCAGGTAGGCGACGCTCTTCAGCGGAGTCACCTCGTAGGTCAGGGACGTGACGATCCCGAAGTTGCCGTTGCCTGCCCCGCGGAGGGCCCAGAGCAGGTCGGAGTGGTTCTTCAGGTCGACGGTGAGCACCTCGGCGCAGTCGGTGCCTTCCGCTACGACGATCTCGGCGCCGATCAGACTGTCGCAGGCCATGCCGAGGTAGCGGGTGAGGAGGCCGAAGCCGCCTCCGAGCGTCGCGCCGGACAGGCCCACGCTGCCTTCCGTTCCGGTCGACACCGCAAGGCTCTTCTTTGCGAGCGCGGTCACCGCTTCCAGTTGGCTGAGCCCGGCGCCGACCGTCACCGTGCGGGCGGTGGTGTCGATGTGAGCCGACTTCAGTTCGCTGACATCGATGACGATGCCGTTGTCCACGTTCGACCAGCCCTCAAGGCTGTGGCCGCCGCTCCGCACCCGTAGCGCAACGTCATGCTGCCGTGCCCAGGTAAGGGCGTTGACCACGTCCTGAGTCGTCCGGGCGTAGACGATGACCAAGGGATGGCGGACGAACAGCTCGTCCCAGCCCAGACTCGCCTCGGCGTAGTCGGGGTCGTCGGGACGAACGATGCGACCGGTCAGGCTCGCCGGTGGACACTTCACGCTCTCGGTTCCTTCGCTCGCGGCACTCACGCCCGGGCCGTTGCCTTGAACAGTCCGCGAGGAGCGGAGTCGTTCACGGTCCGTGTCCTCTCGGCCCTCGGCTCACGCGAATCGGACCTTCATGGACGATTTGGGCGAGGCGGACAGTGGCAAGGGTGAGTACGGCAGGGGGTGCCGACACGCTCGCCGCCATGGCCCCAGGCGCTCGGAGTCGCCGGGGGTGGGGGCACCCCGCTGCAGCGTCACCGTCACGATGGCGCGGCTGTGCGGTCGATGGTGATGAGCCACTGGCTGACGATGGTGTCGATGAACTCGTCGGTGGCTTCGGCCCGGTCGAAGAAGAGGCGGGCGAGCAGGGGGCCGTAGAGCAGGGTGTACTGCTCGGAGGTGATCTGCAGGCCGGACGGCTCCAGGAGCTTGTTCAGTGCGGCGAGGCGGTCCTCCATGATCCGGGCCATGGCCTGGGCGCTGTCGGCGTCATGGTCGGCTTCGGCGGCGATGGCCAGCGCGGCCGTGCGGGTGGCGGGGACGGTGATGCCGGCGCGCAGGCTGATCATCCAGGCGGTGGCGACGGCGCGTACGTCGGTGCCGGGTTCGGGGTAGCCGACGTCGGGGCCTTGCAGGGTGACGTCGGAGAGCAGGGCGGCGCGGTTGGGCCAGTGCCGGTACAGGGTCTGGCGGGTGACGCCGGCGCGCTCGGCCAGGAGAGCGGTGGTCAACCCGGTCAGTCCGACCTCGGGCAGCAGCTCGCGGGCGACAGCCAGGATGCGGGCGCGGGTGCGCTGGACGCGGGGGTTGCAGGGATTCGGCTGGCGGCGGTGGACGGGCGGCTTGGACGGCATGGAGTCCATCCTACCCAGTAATCACACACGGCGTGTGACGTACGCAACCCAGCGCTGACTTCGCAATTCACACGGACTGTGTGATACACCGGAAGGGCAATCACACAGACTGAATGATTTCAGCCTGTGGCCCGCCTCCTCTTCCCCTGGAGTTCTCGATGTCCACCGCGATCACCTACTCCCGCTACGGCGGCCCAGACGTGCTCACCCTCACCGAGGTCGACACCCCCGAGCCGGGTCCGGGCCAGGTCCGGATCAAGGTCCGGGCGACCGCCGTCAACCTGATCGACCTGAAGGTCCGCTCCGGGATGATGGACGGCGTCTTCCCGGTCGAGTTCCCGATGCTGCCCGGCTGGGACGTGGCCGGGGTCGTCGACAAGGCCGGCGAGGGCGCCACCGCCTCGGTCGGCGACGAGGTCTTCGGCGCTGCCTCGGTAGGCGGCTACAGCGAGTACGCGCTCCTGGACCAGCCGGTCGCCAAGCCCGAAGGGGTCTCCTTCGAGACCGCCGCCGCCCTGGTCACCGTGGGGGAGACCGCCTACCGCGGCCTGCACCACCTGGGGGTCGCGGAAGGCGACACCCTGCTGATTCACGGCGCGGGCGGCAGCGTCGGCACGATCGCCGTCCAGCTCGCCGTCTCCCGGGGCATCACCGTGGTCGGCACCTCCGGCGAGGACGACACCGAGCGCGTCACCAAGCTCGGCGCCACCGCCGTGACGTACGGCGAGGGCTGGGTGGAGCGGGTCCGGGCCGCCGCCCCGCAGGGTGTGGACCACGTCTTCGATGCCGCCGGCGCGGGTGTGCTGCCGGAGTCGACAGCTCTGGTCGGCGATGCGGCCCGGGTGATCACGATTGCCGACATGTCTGCCGCGCAGCACGGGGTGCGTTTCACCGGCGGGGATCCGGCCGACCGGTTCTGGCAGGCCCTGCCGCAACTGGCCGATCTCGCCGCCGTCGGCAAGCTCGACGTTCCCGTCTGGCGCACCTACCCGCTCGCCGAGGCCGCCCAGGCCCACGCCGACATCGAGGCCCGCCGCGCCCGGGGCAAGGTCGTCCTCCTGCCCTGACCCCCGGGACCACAACCGGCACCGACCCCCGGCCGACCACCGCCCATCCGCTTCGGCGAACTGCACGCCGGCATGCGCCGCGTCAGTTCCGAGATGCTCGCCGACCGGTTGCGTGCACTCGTCCACGCCGGGCTCGTCACCCACGGCGGGCCCCCACCCGGCCCGCCACCTACACGCTCACCGCCGACGGCCGGGCCCCCGTGCCCGCCCTGGAGCAGATCCGCTCCTGGTCGCATCACCGCACCTGACAACCCGCGCTACACCTCGGAGAACGGAACCCTCATGTCCGCACGCACCCTGCCCGAAGCCACCTTCGCCCGTACCGTCCTGGGCTCCGGTCCCGGCCTCGCCCTCGCCCACGGCGCCGGCAGCAGCGTGGCCGGCACCTACGGCCCGATCCTGGAAGGCCTCGCAGCCCGCCACACCGTCGTCGGCATCGACTACCCCGGCAGCGGCGACACTCCCCGCGCCACCACCCCGCTGCAGCTGGACGACCTGGCCGACCAGCTCGTCGCCGCCGCCGTCGCCGAGGGGCTGGACACCTTCGCCCTGTCCGGCTACTCCCTCGGCGGCCCCGTCGCCATCCGCGCCGCCGCCCGCCACCCCGAGCGCGTCACCGCCCTCGTGCTGACCGCGACCTTCCCCTATCGCGACAACCGGCTCGTTCTCGCCACACCGATCTGGCGGAAGCTGGCCATGTCGGGCGACCGCGAACTGCTGGCCGAGTATCTGACGATGATGGCCCTGGGCGCCGACGCGCTGGAAGCGCTGCCGGACGAGCAGCTCCAGCAGGCCATCGCGTTCACCGCCGCCAGCATCGCCGACGGCACCCCCGAACACGCCGACCTGGCTCCCCGGGTCGACGTCCGCGACGACCTCGCGCGCATCGAGGCGCCCACTCTCGTCATCTCCACCACGCAGGACTGGTTCACCTCCACCCGTCTGCACCACCAGCTCGCCGACACCATCCCCGGCGCCCAGCTCGTGGAGATCCGCACCGGCCACCTGCCCATGGTGGAGCGCCCCGAGGAATGGCAGCAGCTCATCACCGACTTCCTCGCCCGGCACAGCGCCTGAGCACACCAGTGGGCGGGTCCGTCTCGCATGCGTCGCCGTGATATCCGGTGCAGGCTGGTGCTGCACCACCCCCAGGGAGACCGCGGCGAAGAGGGCGGATTCATGAGCGTGAGCGACGTCGACATGAAGGTGGAAGTGCTCGTCGTACCGGTGTCGGACATCGACCGGGCGAAGGAGTTCTACGGCCGCCTCGGGTGGCGGCTGGACCGGACGCCACCCGGAATCGTGCAGCTCACCCCGCACGGCTCCGCGTGCTCGGTCCAGTTCGGCACGGACCTGACGTCGGCCGCGCCCGGTTCGGGCAAGGCGTATCTGATCGTCTCCGACATCGAAGCCGCCCGTACCGCGCTGGTCGCCGCCGGCATCGAGGTGAGTGCGGTCTTTCACCCCGGGCCGGACGGTCCGGTCGAGGGCCTCGACCCGGAGCGACGCAGCTACTTCTCGCGCGCCACGTTCGTCGACCCCGACGGGAACACCTGGCTGCTGCAGGAGGTCACGGCCCGGCTCCCCGGGCGCGTCGATCCCGGGCCGACGTCCTTCGACTCCGTGACCGATCTGGCGAGTGCGATGCGACGCGCGTCCGCCGCCCACGGTGAACACGAGAAACGCATCGGCCAGGAGGATCCGGACTGGCCCGACTGGTACGCCCAGTACATGGTCAGCGAGCAGACCGGCGCCGAACCGCCCGAGTAGGGCCGGTGCAGGGAGGAACCATGGCCGAGACCTACGATCCCCGCCGCACGGCCGTTCTGCTGATCGACCCGTACAACGACTTCCTCTCGGAGGGCGGCAAGGTCTGGCCGCGGCTGGAGCCCGTTGCCGACGACGTCGGTCTGCTGGACCATCTGCGCTCTGTGATCGCCTCGGCCCGTGCGATCGGTGTGCGCGTGGTGTTCGTGCCGCACCGCCGCTGGGAGCCGGGTGACTACGAGACGTGGGACCATCCGACCCCCTCGCAGCGGAAGATCCAGCAGGCCCACCACTTCGCCAGGGGGTCCTGGGGCGGCGAGTTCCGCCCCGACTTCCAGCCGCGGCAGGGCGAGTTCGTCGCTCAGGAGCACTGGGGGTCGAGCGGGTTCGCCAACACGGACCTGGACATGCAGCTCAAGCAGCACGGCATCACCCACGTGGTTCTGGTCGGCGTGCTGGCCAACACCTGCGTCGAGGCCACCGCTCGTTTCGCCATGGAGCTCGGCTACCACGTGACGCTGGTCCGCGACGCCACCGCGGCCCTCGGTCCCGAGATGATGCACGCCGCTCACGAACTCAACGGCCCCACCTACGCCCAGGCCATTGTCACCACGAACCAACTCGTCGCCGCATTCGACGGATCCCGGCCATGACAGTCGGGCGCGTCCGTGTCGAGGCTGAAGAAGTGGTGCACACGAGCCCCCTTCCCCGATGGGGAAGGGGGCTCGTCGGTGTTCGGTGGCGTGTGCGTCCGTGAGCCCGTGGGCCCGACGCGGGCCTTCCTACCAGGCCACCGGCAGCTCCAGCGGAAACCGCCTGATCGTCTCCGTGTCCCACCGCAGCTCCTCCGGCGGCACCGCGAGCCGCAGGCCGGGGAACCTCTCCACAAGGCGGCCGATGGCCAGTTCGAGCTCCGCCATGGCCAACGGCATCGCGATGCACCGGTGTCCGCCCCAGCCGAAGGTCATGTGCGGAGCGATGGGGCGGTCGAGGTCGATGTCGTGGGGGGCCGGGTAGCGCTCCGGGTCACGGTTGGCCGTCAGGTACGACACATGCACGAAGTCGCCTGCCTTGATCCGCGCGCCGTCCAGCTCCACGTCCTCGAGAGCCACGCGGGGGATTCCGACCCCCTTGCGGAACGGGATGCAGCGGAGCATCTCGTGCACGACGTCGGTCACGCTCTCGGGCCGGCGCCTGAGGTGCTGCATCAGCTCGGGACGTGTCAGGAGCAGGTAGGTGATGTCGCTGATCTGGCAGGTCGCCGTGTCCTGGCCGCTGAGCGCCAGCGTCAGTGCCATGACCGCCAGTTCCTTGTCGTCGAGCTGTTCCTCGCCCTCCCGCGCCGCGGCCATCGCGCTGATGATGTCGGGGCCGGGTGAGTTCCGGCGCTGTTCGACGAGTTTGGCGAAGTAGGCCGTCAGATCGGCCTTGGCCGTCGCGGCGGCCTCCTTGGTGCCCGCGCCGACGACGAGCAGTTGGTGCACGGACTCCTCGATCCGGGGCCATTCCTCCCGTTCGATACCGAGGAGGTCCAGGATGGCGTGCTGGGGGAGCCTGTTGGAGAGGTGCTGGACCACGTCCGCCGGCGGTCCCTGTTTCTCCATGTCGTCCAGCAGGCGGTCCGTGAGCCAGATGATCCGCTGCCGCATGCCGTCGACCTGCTGCTGCGTGAAGGCCTGCGAGGCCAGGTGGCGGACGCGGCTGCTCTGCGGTGGGTCCATCACGTTGATCGATTCCGGCGAGACGATGGGCTCCGGCGTCATCCGGGGGTAGTCGTGACCGATGATGCCCGCCCTGCTGAACCGTGGGTCGGTGGTCACCTGCTTGACGGCGTCGAAGCCGGTGATCAGCCAGGCATCCGCATCGCCGTAGCGAAGCCGGATGCGGGCGGGGGAGCGGCGCTGCATCAGGTCCGCGAGCGCGGGGTCGAAGTCGAGTGCTTCGCTGAAGTTGAACGGGCAGGTGACTGTCTCGTGGTCCGCGGCCATCAGCCGGCTCCTCCAGGCATGGGTACGACGTTGGTGACGTCCACGGCCCGGCGAACGGCCTGGGCGAGCCTGACGGCATCGCCGACAGCCCAGTAGTGGACGAAGAACAGGCGTGGTTCGTCGGTGAGGTTGTGGTGGTGCACCTCGACGAGTTCGACCCCACCGCGTCGCAGGGCCGTGAGGGCGGGCTGGACCTCGTCGGCGATCATGACCAGGTCGCCGCTGAGGGCGGCCCTTCCGCCGCCCAGCGGCTGGAAGTTGACGGAGGTGGTGGAGCCCAGTCCCGGAGGCAGGGCCAGACGGCCGTCGGCGACGGTCTCGCGGCGGACGTAGGTGGACTTGTAGATCCTGCCGTCGGCGGAGCCCTTGACGCCGATCGCGGCGTCGATGGCGGCGGTGTCCAGGTCGACGGGCGGCGCGGGGGTGGCGGGTGCGGCGGGTGGGGTGCCGGTGCAGTCGAATGCCGCGCGCAGACCACGGGCGACGGTGACCGGATCGTGGCCGTGCGCGTGCAGATGGACCCACCAGACATCCGGCTCGTGGGCGAGCAGGTGCTTGTGGATGGCGGTCTGCATGATCCCGTGCTCCTGCAGGACGTCGCAGAAGTGCTGCAGTTCGCGTTCGGTGACCACGGCGTCACCCATCAGGAGCGTGCTGTGGTCTGCGTATCGCACGAAGGACACGTGCGTACCGAGGGCGAGCGCGGGGTCGATCAGGATGCCGCGCGAGTAGACCCTGAGGTCCTGACGCGGCAAGCCCGTGTGGTACATGAATCGCCTCATGTCACCGGGCCGGCCGAGAGACGCGCCCACGTCTGCCCAGTCCGTCAGCTTGGTCATCACCGGTTGGACCAGGGCGCGGTCCGTCGGTCCGGCGGACAGGGCGCCGGCCCGGGCCGGCACACCGGCCACTATGGGCGCCAGGGCGGCCGCCGCCAGCACACGACGCCGGGACGCGGAGAGTCGGGAGCGGGTGTCTTGCTGTCTCTCGTCAGTCATGTCATGGGCCTCCAGGCAGGATGCAAGCACGGGAGACCGCGCCGACCGCTGATCGGCACAGCTGCACCCGGCCAGGTGGGCTAATACGGAGTGCCCGACGCCCAACGGAGCACCTTGACTTGCCGCTGTCCGTGCGAGCAGGACGCTGGTGGTAGGTACACGCCGAAGCCGCCCCAGTAGGGCTCAGGCCCCGTTCTCGGCGGACGGGGTCCGAGCTCTCCAGTAGGCCATGGCCTCCGCGCCGAAGCCGGCCACGACGAGCAGGCATCCCAGCCAGAAGAGCGATGTGATCTGACGCTCCACGCCGCCGAGCAGCACCACGACCATGCCGAGGCCGGGCAGAAAGGTCGAGGCGGCCCTCCACCACTGGCCCTTACGGGCTTGGACGACCGCGGAGGCCGACCCGAGCACAAAGACCAGCGCCATCACTGTCATCGCTATCCGCATGACCGCACTCTGCCGTGTCCTCCATCCGATCTCGCTGGTCCGTCAGGTAGTCCCCGTGGCACCCGTAGGCCCAGGTCCCGCACAGCACAGCCTCAATGGTGACGAAGGGTGAGCTGATGTCACATACGGTGCATTGATGAGGACGGTTCCCCAGAGCAGATGAAATCACCTAAGTTATTCCGATTAGGATGTATTGGACGGATGTAGATCGTTGCAGGTCCACATTCGATCACTTGCAGCCCAGCGGGTGAGCGGAGGCGACAGTCGACAGTGGTGAACACCAGCGGTGGCGAACCGCACAGCACCGACCCGTCCATGCCCCACGTCCCCCATTCGCTGCACCAGCCGCAGGGCCTGGGGACCCTGCCGACCGCACGGCCCTCGGAGGCACACCGCATACGGATGCGGCTGCTCGACGCCGTGGACGAGGACCGGCGCGATGTCGAGGTGCTGCTGACCGCGCTCCAGCAGGCGGTGGCCGAGGTGCACGGCCTGGGCGGCATGGTGCATCTCCCGGGCGGCGGCATGAGCGGCATCCTCTACCTGGTCGCCGACAGCGGCCTGCCGGAGTCGATGACCAGGCCCTGGCTGATCATCCCGGTACGAGGCACGGCCCCGCCCAGCAGGGCCACCCTCAACGACACCATCACCTGGCAGCCCGATCTGGCCCCGCCCGACCCGGTGCCCGGCAGGGACCCCGCCGCCCTCTGGCCCTCCCGGCTCCCCGTCGGCATCGGTCACCTGGCCGTCCCCATTCCGAGCGGTGGCGGGCGCCGCGGCGCGCTCTCCGTCCTCTTCGCCCCGGGCGACGAGCCCGGTGCGGCGGAGTGTGCGTTTCTGGACGAGGTGGCGGCCTGGATGTCCGGGAGGCTCGGGTCGTCCGGGATCCTCAATCCGTCCCCCACCCTGCTGCGCGCCCTGGAGAACGAGCCAGGACCGCGGGAGGCCGCCCCTCCGTGGGACATGGAAGGGGAGCCCGTCACGTACACCTGGGACCTGCGTACCGGCGAGCTGACCTCCGACCGGCCCGTCGAGGAGGTGCTGGCCGGCATCGATCCGGAGGTGATGAGCGGGGGCATCGAGGCGTGGGCGGCGCTGATCCACCCGGACGACCTGCCATCGGCGGTAGCCGGCTTCGACACGGGCATCCAGCTCCGCGGCGGCTTCCAGAACGAGTACCGGGTCCGGCGCCAGGACGGCACGTACCTGTGGATCGAGGCCCGTGCGCGGACGATCACGGACGAGGACGGGGCGCCGGTGAAGGTGATCGGCACCCTCCGGGACAGCAGCGAAACACATGCCGCCGCCGAGTCGGTGGGGCGGGCGCTGCGGCACATGAGCGACGGCTTCGTCTCCCTGGACACCGACTGGCGCATCGGATTTCTCAATCAGGCCGCCGAGCGGTTCCTCGGCGCCGCGGGAGACGTGGCCGGAGCCCTGCTCTGGAACATCCCCGCGGTACGTGCCGTGCCGGGGCTGGAGCAGCGGTGCCGGGAAACGGTGGCCGAGGGCCAGCCCGCCGGATTCGACGTACCGGGGCCGGACGGGACGTCCTGGTACCACCTGCGGCTGGTGCCGGTGCCGGAGGGCCTCACGCTCTACATCACCGACACCACCGAGCGGCATCTGCGCGAGACCGAGCGAGCCGCCGCTGAGCGGGCGTCCGCCGAGCGCGCGGCCCTGGTGCAGCGGATCACGCGGGAGCTGGCCGAGGCCGTCACGGCCCAGGATGTGATGGCGGCGACGGCCGACGGCGTGATGACACCCCTCGGGGCCACGGGACTCATCATGCTCGGCGTGGTCGGCGACCGGTTGAACGTGGTCGGCTCCCGGGGATACACGGAGCGCTTCACCCGCATTCTGGACGGGCTCTGGACGGTGCGGGACACCATGAACCCTGTGGGAGACGCCCTGCACACCCGCACCCCCCTCTGCATCTCCTCCCAGGAGGAGTTCCTGACGCTCTACCCGGGGACCGAGACCCTGATCCGGGAGAGCGACAAGCAGGCGTGGGCCTTTCTGCCGCTGGCGGTGTCGGGGCGCGCGATCGGCGCGGCGGTGATCTCCTTCAGCCGGCCGCGGATCCTGGACGACGACGAACGCACGCTGCTGACCGCGCTCAGCGGACTGATCGCGCAGGCCCTGGAACGAGCCGGGCTCTACGACGAGGCGACGACCCGGGCCCGCACCCTCCAGCGCAGCCTGCTGCCACAGGCACTGCCCGAGCTGCCCGAGGTGACGACGGCGGCGCGCTACCAGCCGGCCAAGCAGGGATCCGACGTCGGCGGCGACTGGTACGACGTCATCCCCCTCTCCGCGGCCCGGGTGGCCCTCGTGATCGGCGACGTCATGGGCCACGGCATGGCCGAGGCCGCCACCATGGGCAGGCTCCGGACAGCCGTCCGCACCCTCTCGGAGCTGGAGCTGCCGCCCGACGAGATCCTCGGCCACCTCAACGACATCGTCGGCGAGCTGGGCAACGACGCCTTCGCGACCTGCCTCTACGGCATCTACGACCCGGTGAGCCGGTGTCTGTCGTACGCCAGCGCCGGTCAGCCGCCCCCGGCGGTGGCCCACCCCGACGGCACCGTCACCTTCCTGTCCATGACCCCGGACCCGCCCCTGGGGGTGGCCGCTCCGCCCTTCGAAACGTTCGAGACCCCACTGCCCGCCGGCAGCCTGCTCGCCCTCTACAGCGACGGCCTGGTCGAGAGCAAGGACAGGGATGTCACCACCGGCATGAACCACCTGGCCGAACTCCTCCGCCAGTCCGTGCACGCCCTGCCGGCCTCACCTTCGGACGCGTCCGACCTGGACGCCCTCTGCGCCACCCTCACCTCCGCTCTCCTCCCCGCCCACGGCGCGCTGACGGACGACGCCGCCCTGCTGCTGGCCCGCACACACCCGCTGGACGCGGAGAACGTCGCCGAGTGGCCGTTGCCGGAGGATCCGGTGGCGGCGGGCCGGGCCCGCGAGCTGGTCCGCGCCCAGCTCACCGACTGGGACCTGGCGGACGAGGACCTGCTCATGACCACCGAACTCCTGGTCAGCGAGCTGGTCGGGAACGTCATCCGGCACGCCTGCGGCCCGATGCGGCTGCGTATGCTCCGCAGCCGGGCACTGATCTGCGAGGTCTCCGACGCCAGCCTGACCACGCCGCACATCCGCCACAGCTCCGCCACCGACGAGGGCGGCCGTGGCCTGCAGCTCATCTCCGCACTCTGCCAGCGCTGGGGCACCCGCCACACCCGCACCGGCAAGGCCATCTGGACCGAACAGCCCCTCCCTGTTTGATCGTCACGGGAAGGGCGGGAGAGGGCTCGTCGGTATGCGAACCGAGCGAATGGGCTCTGGACGACCTGGCCGACACCGCCGAGCTGCTGGTGAGCGAACCGGTCGCCGATGCGCTGCGTCATACGCGAGGCCCCTCGGGCTCAACAGGAAACCGGCCGATGCGGCGCGCCCTGGCCGACCCGCCCGAGCGGTACGGGTCACGGAAGGCGTCTGCTCGCGGAGTCATCCGCCTTCACCGTGCCATCCGACGCCGGCCGCGTGGGGGCGGGTTCGTTGTCGGGGGTGGGGTGCCATTCGACGAGGACGATGGTGGCGTCGTCGCGGAGCCGGCCCCGGTGGTGGTCGAGGATGGTGTGGATCAGGCGCCTCAGTGCTTCAGGGGCGGGTTCCCCGGCCGACAACGAGCGGGTGACGAAGTCGGCCAGGCGTTGCTCACCGAACAGTTCTCCGGTCAGAGACCGGGCTTCGGTGACGCCGTCGGTGTGGATCAGGATGCGGTCACCGGGTTCCAGCTGGGCCTGGTGGACGGTGAGGGTGTCGCGGTTGCCTTGGCCGAGGCCCAGCGGCAGCTGGCTGGGGGCCTCGAGGGCGTGGGGGATGATGCGGTGGCCGCGGATGAGCAGCGGCGGGGGGTGGCCGCAGTTGACCCAGGTCAGCCGCCCGCTGTCGAGGTCCAGGTCGGCGAAGACGCCGGTGAGTATGCGGTCGGGCAGCCAGTGGTCGAGTTCGGCGTCGACCTGCTCGGCGATGTCGGTGAGTGTGCCGTCGGCCAGGCGGGCGGCGCGGCAGGTGGCCAGCGCGACCGCGGAACACAGTCCAGAGGCGAGGTCGTGTCCCATGGCATCGACGACGGTCAGGTACAGCCGGGAGTCGTGCAGGCTGTGGTCGAACGCGTCGCCGCCGATCTCGTACGCGGGCTCCAGCACCGCGGTAGAGGTGACCTGGTGGGTGCCCAGGGTGCGCGGGGGCAGGAACGCCCAGACCATCTCGGCGGCGGTCGTCATCGGCCGCCGTCGCGTGGTCAGGGCGTACAGGTCGCTGAACCCGCTCTTGCCGACCACGATGACCGCGGCGACCGAGGCCAGGATCTCCGCATGGTCGAGCAGCCGAGCGGTCAGCTGGCCCGCGGTCACCTGAAGCACGCCGATCCGCTCCACGCCGTCGACCAGCGGCAGCCACAGGGCCAGCGCCCCGTGCCGTGACAGCCGCGCCGATTCCGTTCGGTACGCCCATCCGGCCACGGTGCCCTCGATCGGGATCGGCTCCGGGGTCCCGCCGCCCCACGTGCCGGGACTGCGGGGGAGCGGCACCAGCAGCCTCTGCTGGACATCGGCCAGATACAGGAGCGCCGCGTCCATTCCCAGGGCTTGGGCCGCGGAATCCACCAGCCCGGCCACCTCCAGCGGCGTCGCCTGGTGCGACCGCGTCACCAGATCGGCGAGCACCTCACCGAGCACGTCCGCCATGACCACCACCATGGCACCGCAACGGTGACCCCGCACGGCGGAAGACGGGACCGAACGGCTCATGCGGCCGTACAAGTCGGTCCGACCGGCAAGAAGTTGCCGGCCTCTGACGGTCAAGCACGCTGTGCCGGTGCCCGCTTCGAGTGGTCACGTGCACCGAGGTGAGCGAAGCGCTCGATCGGGTGTCGGCGCTCGCGTCAACCGTCCCCCTGCTCGACCTGCAGATGTATCGGACCGCGAAGAACGGGGCTGCGCCGGTACGGCGGTGGGTCGGCGACCAGCCGGGGTCGGTCGAGGCGGCGTACCAGTTCGGTCAGCGCGATCTGGGTTTCCAGCCGGGCCATCGGGCCGCCGAAGCACAGGTGGATGCCGCTGCCGAAGCCGAGGTGCTGGTTGTCCCGCCGGCCGGGGTCGAAGCGGTCGGGATCGTGGAAGCGGTTCGGGTCCCGGCTGCCCGAGGCCAGCATGAGCATGATCTGCGAGCCCTGGGGGATGACGGTGTCGGCGACGGTGATGTCACTGTACGCCGCCCGCCAGGGAATGATGTGCACGGGGGGCTCGTAGCGCAGCAGTTCCTCGACCACCGGGACGACCAGACCCGGTTCGTCGCGCAGTCGCTGGAGCACCTCCGGGTGGCGGAGCAGCGTCAGCATGCCGTTGGTGATGAGGTTGACAGTGGTCTCGTGGCCGGCGATCAGCAGCAGGTTGGCGGTGGAGACGATCTCCTCGTCGGTCATCCGCCCGTCCGGCCCGTCATCGTTGGCCAGCCGCGACAACAGGTCGTCGGTCGGCCGACCGTGGCGTTGCTCCACCAGCCCGCCGAGGTACTGGCGCAGGTCCTTGCGGGCCTGTACGCCCTTTTCCAGTTTTTCCTTCGGGTCGGTCTTGGGGTTGTAGTCGATCGCGTTGATGAGGGCGTCCACCCAGACGTGGAACCGCGCTTCGTCCTCGCGTGGCACGCCGAGCAGGTGGCAGATCACGGTTACGGGGAACGGGTAGGCGAAGTCGTCGACGATGTCGATCTGCTCCTTGCCCGCGAAGTCGTCGATCAGGCTGCCGACGGTGGCGGTCAGGTCGCTTTCCATGCCCGTCACCAGTCCCGGGGTGTGCGGGGGGCCGAAGTGGCGCATCGCCGTACGCCGCAGGCGGTCGTGCTCGGGCGGGTCGAGGTTGATGAACGCCGGCGTCGTCTCCCCCTCGTGCGAGGGCATCGGATGCGACAGATTGCGGACGTCGGAACTCAGGTGCGGGTTGTGCAGGAGGTCCGTGAGCTCGCGATAGGTACTGATGACGTAGCTGCCGTCCTCCTGCAGAGCCACCGGCGTCTCGCGCAGCTCGGCGTACAGCGGGTACGGGTCGGCCCGGGAGGAGTAGTCGAGGATCCGGAGCAGTGTGCCGGGCTTCTCGGTCGTGGTCATCTCGCCTTCCCCCTTACCGGTGGTGCTGCTGGATGGACGTGACGCGCCGCTCACCCGGGTCATTGCCGGTGACGACCACAGTGGCTCCCTGGGCGATCAGCTCGGGGCCTGGGAAGTCGACGGGCACCGGCTTGTTGTCGACGGGCTGGTCGGGCGTGGGGTTGGGCGGCGGGAAGGGTGCGGCCGTCTCGATCAGCTGCCGGTAGTGGTCCAGCCACTTCGCGTTGTTGAAGCTCACCGCGGCGGTGACGCGGCCCTGGTAGCCGTATGCGGCGACGAAGCGGCGGTCGGACACCGACCCCTGGGTGACGACGACCTCGTCGGCGAAGGTCGGCACGCCGACGGACTTGATGTTGACGCCGAACTGGATCGACCAGAACAGTGGGATGGTCAGGTGGGGCCAGCGGTCCGCCTGGGCGCTGACCATGTTGTGCGCCGCGACCTCGGCCTGCTCCACGGCGTTGGCCCAGTGCTCCAGCGAGATGAGCCGGTACTCGTAGATCGGGTTCGGGCAGCGTGCCACGTCTCCGGCGACGAAGACGTCGTCGGTGATCAGGCCGTTGAGGTCGAGGGCGCGGCAGCCCGTGTCGCATGCGATGCCCCAGACACCCGCCGCCAGGCCCGAGTCCCGCAGCCACTCGGTGTTGCGGATGCCCCCGAGTGCCACCACCACCACGTCGGCGTCGAGCGTGCTGCCGTCGTCGAAGTGAGCACGGCGGACGTGCCCCTGCGCGTCGCCCTCCAGCCGAGTGACCTTGACGCCGCAGCGCAGGTCGACACCGTGAGCGCGCTGCATGTCCGACGCGATCTCACCGACCATGGCACCGAGCGCCCCCACCAGCGGGGCCGGCGCGAGTTCGGCGACGGTCACCGGGATGTCCCGCTCACGGCAGATGGAGGCGATCTCGGAGCCGGTGAATCCCGCACCGATGACCAGCACGCGGGAGGGCCCGGCGGCGAGGGCTCGCTGCAGACCCTCGGCATGCTCGCGCGTACGCACGACGAACACTCCGTCCAGGGCCGCCTCGCTCTCGACGAACCACGGCCGGGCCCGTACGCCGGTGGCGATCAGCACCCGGTCGAAGGGAACCTCGCGTCCGTCGGCGAGACGCACGACGTTGGTCGCCAGGTCCAGCCCGCTGGCGGGCACGCCCAGCAGCCACTCCGCATTGACGTCACGGCGTCGTGGCAGCTTGGTGCCGTCGGCCGGCACCCACCCGGTCAGTACCTGCTTGGACAGGGGAGGCCGGTCGTAGGGCTCGCCCAGCTCGTCACCGATCATGGTCAACGAGCCGGTGAAACCCTCGTCCCGCAGCGCCTCCGCGGCCCGCAGTCCCGCCAGTGACGCCCCGACGACCACGATGCGGCCGTCGCGCTTGAACGCGCGCAGGTTGTCGGCGCTGGTCATGACTTCGACGCCTCCGCCGGCACGTCCCGTCCCTCCAGCTGGTCGACCAGAATCGCTTGGACCGGGCAGGCCGCGGCGGCGCGCAGCACCTGGTCGCGCCTGGCGTCGTCGGGGTTCGGGTCGTACATCAGGGCTTCCTCGCCGTGCATCCGGAACGCGTCCGGAGCGAGGAACGCGCACTGCGCGTACCCCTCACATCGGGAAAGGTCCACGACAATTCTCATCCCGACCTCCACAGGGACTGCAGGCTGCGGACCCTGAAGCCGGTGCCCCTCCGGCACGCACAGCGCGAGACAGGCTTCGAGAGAAGGGATTCCGCCGTTGCCCACCCCTGGAAAGTGCGAGGGGATGCACCGCGCTCGTCGGGTCTCAACAGAAAGAACTGAACGTCGCGCATAAGGCGACCGGCGTCTGTGATCCGCCCAGAGAACCTGACCTTGTGGTCAAAAGCCTATCCCGCGTACACATCACCCGCACCCGGGGAACCAGGGCATCCGTGAGGGCTATTCACTCGCGTGCCGCGCGCCCATGCGGCAAGGACCGTGCGCTGTCGTTGATTCTTTACGCATGGGTGAAGTGTTGGGCGATGTGCTCGGCTTGGCCGCCGGTGTCGCCGTCAGTCCTCTTCCGATCGTCGCCATCATCATCGTGCTGGCCACGCCTCGGGGACGCGTGAACGGCCTGGTGTTCGCCACCGGCTGGGTGGTGGGGCTGTCGGCCTTGGGCGCGGTGATGCTGGCCATCGGCGGCCAGGAGAGTGCCGCCACCCACGGGCAGCCGGCCGACTGGGTGGGGGCTCTCAAACTCGCGTTGGGCGTGGCACTGGCTCTCTTCGCGGTGCGGCTCTGGCGTCATCGCCCTACCGACGTCACGCAGGCACAGCTGCCGAAATGGATGGCGGCCGTCGACCGCTTCACACCGGGGAAGATCTTCCTTCTCGCCCTCGTGCTGTCGGCCGGGAACCTGAAGAACGCCCCACTGACCATTGCCGCGGCAGCGACCATCAGCTCGTCGGGGCTGCCGGTCGGAGAGCAGATCGCCACGCTGGCGATCTTCGTCTTCATCGCTTCCATCGGGCTGCTGACTCCACTGGGGGTCTTCCTGGTCATGGGTGAACGGGCGAAGAACATGCTGGGCAACTGGAAGGAATGGGCGGCGCGGCACAACATGGCCGTCATGGCGGTGCTGTTCTTCGTGTTCGGGCTGAAGCTGCTGGGCGACGGCATCGGCGTTCTGATCTCCTGACCGTGTCGGCGCCCGCGCCGATGCCGATCGCGCAGGGTTCAGCCGTCGCCGGTGCCCGGGCCGTAGAGCGCGGCGATGTCCTCGGACGTCGCCCACCGGCTGTACGTGGGCGCCTGGGGCCAGCCCTCCGGCGAGTCCTGCCATTCCTCCTGCCGCCCGTACGGCAGGACATCGATCAGCGCGAAGGTGTGACTGAGCTGCTCGGTACCCCGGCCGTTCGTGTGCCAGGTGCGGTAGACGGTGTCGCCGTCGCGCAGAAACACGTTGACCGCGAAACCTCCGTCGGGCGGTGCGCCGACGTCGGCCCCGAACGAGCTGTCGGCAGTCGAATACCACGCCATCTGGTTGCCGACCCGCTGCTTGTAGGCGAGTGCCTCTTTGACCGGACCCTGGGTGACGACGACGAATCGCGCGTCGTAGGCGTCCAGGAACTCCAGGCGGGTGTACTGCGAGGTGAACCCCGTGCAGCCCGGGCACTGCCATTCCTTGCCGGCGAACCACATGTGGTTGTAGACGATCAGTTGCCTCTTGCCTTCGAAGATGTCCGCCAGTCGAACGGGGCCGTCCTCGCCCTCGAGGACGTAGTCGGGCATCTCGACCATCGGCAGGCGACGACGCTCGGCGGCGATGGCGTCGAGCTCCCGCGTCGCGGCCTTTTCCCGGGCCCGCAGTGCCTCCAGTCGGCGCTCCCAGGTCGCTGCGTCGACGACGGGCGGTAGTGCGTGAGTGGTCATGGTCCCTCACAGAGTTTGTGTGCGGCTTTCGCTTGTGCAGAGGCAGACTCCACCGGGCTCCGGAACTCATCGGTCGACGGCCGACGAGGCGGGCCGAGTCGTGGGTGCCGGCCGACTTCTCGATCACGGACCGGCGGGTGCGGTGTCCCGGCTACTCGCCTCTCTGCAGGACGTACGTGCTGCGCGAGTCCGGGTCGCCGAAGAAGAAGTACAGCTCGAGTGCCTTCTTGTCGTTGCGCCGCAGCTCGAATGTCCAGGTGTAGGACTTGGGGGGCGGGGGGATGTCCGTCGTCGGGGCGGGTGGGTCGTCCGGCTCCGGTGCTCGTGTCGCCACCGCGGTGCGTGCGGTGAGAGTCAGTCGGACGTGCTGGCCGTCGTTCCACCCGGTCCGCTCGTCGGTCAGCTTCCAGGTTCCGGTGCCTGACAGGCGCCACCTGTCGGCGAAGTCGAATTCCTGTCCGTCCAGGAGGCGGATGTCGGCCTTGCCGTCGGGCCGGAAGGCGACGTTCGTCCGGTCGTGGCCGAGCCACGAACCCGGCACTTCTGCCCGCTTCACGTCCTGCAGCGCGGGCACGTCGTCATACATGTGGGGATTGCATCCCGTGAGCGCGAACAGGCAGGCGGCGAACACCGCTTGCCGCCCTCGGGTGAGGCTGGACGAGTGGCGCAGCATCAGCCCCCCAAGGGAACGGCAGTATCAAAGGCCGTCGTGATGCGACGGCTTGCCGGTCGCGGCCCCGTCATGCTGGCAGCATTTCTGAACATGTTCAACTCCAGCGCCGCGGCCAGTGGTGTCGGCTTCGCCGGGGCCCGAGCCCCGAGCCGTGATCGCGGCGAAATTCGTCTGCCGGCCGGCCCCGGGGTGTCCTACCGTTCGGCGTATGACTCCGATCGGTCCCGAGAACCCGCTGACCTCAGAAGGCGCCCAGGCCCTGCTTGCCATGCTCCCTGCCCGAGTCGAGCTCGAGCCGGGTATGAGCGAGCGGGAACTCGATCGCGTCGAGGAGCGCTGGGGGTTCCGTTTCGCTCCGGAGCACCGGACCCTCCTGGGTGCGGGACTGCCGACCGGGGGTCGTAACTGGCCCGACTGGCGCGACGGCGACCCGGAGGACCTGGCGGAACGGCTCGCCTGGCCGGTGGACGGAGTGCTGTTCGACGTGGAGCGCAACGGTTTCTGGCATCCGGACTGGGATCTGAGGCCGACGGGCATGCAGGACGCCCTGGAGGTGGCTCGCACGTACCTGGCCAAGGTCCCGGTCATGGTGCCGATCCACTCGCACCGGTACCTGCCGGCGGATCCCGACCGCACGGGCACACCGGTGTTGTCGATGTACCAGACCGACATCATTTACTACGGCACTGATCTGGTCGACTACTTCCACCACGAGTTCGGCCGGCCCGTGCCCACACCCGAAGGTCATCAGTACGCCACGATCCCGTTCTGGTCCTACTTCCTGGACTGAACGGCCGACAGCGACGACTGATGCACGGGCAGCCGTCAGCGGGACTCGGTCGTCGCCGTGGGGGCCTCCTCCTGTGCGGGTGCACCGCGGCCGACGGTCATCGACCAGCGCACGGATGAGGGAGCCTCGACGGAGACGACACCGCTGCGATCCACGCCGCTGACAGCCAGCTGGTTGTAGGTGGTGCTGACCTGGTCGGCGAGGCACTCCAGCGGGAAAGAGGCGTGTGCGGGCCGCACGGCGACCTTGATCTTGCCTGTGCCCTGGCAGCGGACCGCGACGATCAGGGCGTCCCCCTTCTTGCCCTTGCCGAAGGCGAAGCTCGCGTTGCCGGTGGTCGCCTTCCGTCGGCCGGCGAGTGTTTCGTCGGCGTCCAGTTCCGGGGGCTGTTGGGCCGAGGGCTGTCCACTGCTGCCCGGAGTGGCCGTCACCTCTGCCGAACCCGGATCGGACGAACGTGAGGGCTGCGCAGGCTTCTTGGCCTCGGTGTGGTCCGAGGTGCAGGCGGTCAGCGGAGCGAGCAGCGCGGCACACACGATGCTCAGTCCTGCGAGGGTACGCAAAGCCCCATTGGATGTGTGCATGACATTTCTTCCTTGGTTCAGGGTGGTGACGCGCGGGGATCGACTGATCACTCGCGGCTGATCATGTCAGCGGCGAGGGGCGGAACGTCGGCTTCCGTGGATCTTCTGAGCAGGATGTGAGCTTCACATGGCGCGTGCGGCACGGAGTCCGGGTCGCCCGTCCGGGCCTCGCGGGATGCGCCTGTGCCCTGCGCGGCGTCGACTTGAACGGCGGGGGCGTGAGGACGCGAGGTTTCCTACGTCGACTCCTGAAGGCCCGCCCCGGGACTCCCCGTAACTGACCGGTACACGCGGCCCGGGTGCGGAGGGGACCCGGCGGTGACGCCCCCGCGCTGTTGCGGAGGGCAGTGGCCCGGCGTTGGAATCAAGTGTGAGGCACTTTGGCGGCGTCGAGTCCGTCGGCCGCCCCGCGCCCGGGACGGGAGTCGGCCGGAAAGGGCTCAGGAGCAACGCCCTGGGCATGTTCTCCTCGGTGGTCATGGGCCTGGCCTCCACCGGCCCGGCGTACAGCATCGCCGCCACGCTGGGCATCATCGTGGCCGGAGTCGGACTGCAGGCCCCGATCGTCACCATGCTGGCCTTCATTCCGATGCTGCTGGTCGCGTACGCCTTCCGGGAGCTCAACGCGAGCAACGCCGACTGCGGGACCACCTTCACCTGGGCCACCCGCGCCTTCGGACCGCGCACGGGCTGGATGGGCGGCTGGGGCCTCATCGTCGCCAACATCATCGTCATGGTGAACCTCGCCGAGATCGCCGGTGTCTACGGCTTTCGGCTGGTGGGCCTGGACGCACTGGGGGAGAGCCGGCTGTGGACCACGGTGGCCGGCATCGTCTGGATCATCCTGCTGACCGCGATCTGCTACGTCGGCATCGAGTTCTCTGCGGCCGTCCAGCGCTGGCTGCTCTGCCTGGAAGTGCTGATGCTGATCCTGTTCGCCGTCGCCGCGCTGGTCAGGGTGTACTCGGATCCTCCCGCGACGGCGATCCACGTCTCCGCCTCCTGGTTCAACCCCTTCGAGGTGACCTCTTCACGGGCCCTGACCTCGGGCGTCCTCGCGGGCGTCTTCATCTACTGGGGATGGGACACCGCCTTCTCGGTCAACGAGGAGACCGTCGACAGCACACGCGTCCCCGGGCGCGCCGCGGTCCTGTCCACCGTGCTGCTCCTGGTCATGTACGGGCTCGTGTCCACGTCGGCGCAGGCGTTCGCGGGAGTCGGCACCACGGGCATCGGGCTGGGCAACCCGAACAACTCGGACGACGTGTTCTCCGGACTGGGCGATGCCGTCTTCGGGAGCCACGAAACGGGGCTGGTCCTGTCGAGACTGCTGATCCTGATGGTGCTGACCTCGGCGCTGGCCTCCGCCCAGACCACCATCCTGCCCCTGGCCAGGACCGTCTTCTCCATGGCGGTCCACAAGGCCGTCCCCGCCCGGTTCGCCCGCATCCACCGCAGGTTTCTCACCCCGACCTGGGGAACCATCGGCATGGGAGCGGTCTCGATCGCCCTGCTGATCCTGCTGACGTCGTTCAGCCAGAACGTCGTGGTCGACTCGATCGACTCGGTCGGGCTCGCGATCGCGTTCCAGTACGGACTGACCGGCTTCGCCTGCCTCTGGTACTACCGCAAGGTCCTCACCCGCAGTGCCCGGGACATGGTCTTCAAGGGCGTGTTCCCGGCGCTCGGCGGGCTGATCATGCTCCTGCTGTTCCTGTACGCCACGTTCGTCGTCTACGCGAACCCGCGGTACGGCACGACCAGCGTCGACCTGCCGCTGATCGGACCGACCGGCGGGGTCACCGTCCTCGGCCTGGGCGCCCTGCTGATCGGTTTCCTGCTGATGCCGGTGGTCACCCGTGGCCACACGGTGGCCCTCAAACTCCAGCGGAACCTGCTTCCGCGCCATCTGCCGGAGCACACCGCCGTGGACTCGGCGGCCCGCTATCAGCCCGCCGACAGCGGGTCCGGAGTGGGCGGCGACTGGTACGACGTCATCCCCCTGTCGGGCAGCCGGGTCGGCCTGGTCGTCGGGGACGTGCTCGGCCACGGTCTGCGGGCCGCCGCGACCATGGGGCAGCTGCGCACGGGGGTACGCGTCCTGGCCCGCCTGGACCTGAGCCCGGACGAGCTGCTGTCCCGCCTGGGCGACCTCGCCGAGCAGACCGCGCGGGAGCGCAGGACCGGACACGGTCCCGGCCACCTGAGGCCGCGGACCGCCGCGGTCATGGGCGTGGCCTGCCTGTACGCGGTCTACGACCCCGCTTCGGGCAAGTGCCGTCTGGCGCGGGCCGGGGACTCGGTGCTGGCGGCCGTCGTACCGCACCCGGGTGTCGTCGAGTGCCCGGAGCTGCCGTCCGGGCCGCCGCTGGGAGTCGGTGGCCCGCCCTACCAGAGCACGGAACTGGAGTTCCCGCCGGGCAGTGTCGTCGCCCTCTTCACGGGCGGCCTCCTCCAGGCGGCCGACGACCGTGCGGCCGGGCTGGCGCAGCTGTCCCAGGTGCTCGCCGGCGACTGCAGGTCCCTGCAAGGGCTGTGCGACACGGTGGTGGACACCCTGCTGCCCGGCGCGGTGGACGTGGACGCGACCCTGCTCACGGTCCGCACCCGCATGCTCGACCGGAACCAGTTCGCCCAGTGGGCCCTGGTCTCGGACCCGGCGGCGGTGGCCACCATCCGTTCCGCCGTCGCGAAGCAGCTCGGCGACTGGGGACTGGACGACCTGGCGTTCACCAGCGAGCTGATCGTCAGCGAACTGGTCACCAACGCCATCCGCTACGCCGGCGGCGGCCCGATCCAGGTACGCCTGATCCGCGACCGGAACCTGATCTGCGAGGTCTCCGACACCGGCCACACCACGCCCAACCTGAAGCACGCGGAGAACGACGACGAGGGGGGCCGGGGCCTGTTCATCATCGCCCAGATGACCCACCACTGGGGCACGCGCTACACCCCCACCGGCAAGACGATCTGGACCGAGCAGGACCTGCAGCCGGCGGACGGCCAGTAGCGCCTCGCCCGCCGAATGCTTCTCCGGAGCAACCACCCGCGGAGGGTGAGGCCGGCCCCGCCGATCGGTTCGATCCTGTCGGGAAGGCGCCCCGGCGCGAGGCCGGGCCGGCGGGTCGGGCCAGGGCGGAAGGCGGGCGGATGATGGCCGATGACAGGGCCGAACGCATAGCGGAGTTCATCAGGCCTCTGCGGGTCGAGCCCGGCAGGAGGGTGCATCTGGCGGAGGACTTCGATCCCCGCTACAAGGCGGGTATCCGGAAGAAGAAGGAGGGCGTCGAGCTGCTCCGCACCGGCGTCGAGCTGCTCGCCGACTACCAGCGGCGGCTGGCGGCCCAGGACACCTATGGAGTGCTGGTGTGCCTGCAGGCGCTGGACGCCGGCGGCAAGGACGGGACGATCCGCCATGTGATGAGCGGCGTCAATCCGCAGGGGGTGCGGGTGTCCAGCTTCAAGGTGCCCTCGGCCGAGGAGCTGGATCACGACTATCTGTGGCGCTACACCTGCCGGCTGCCGGGGCGCGGCGAGATCGGCATCTTCAACCGGTCCCACTACGAGGAGGTCCTGGTTGTACGGGTGCGCCCGGAGAACCTCGACCGGCAGCGGCTGCCGGACTCGGTGCGCGGACCGGACGTGTGGGAGAGGCGGTACCGGGCGATCAACGACTGGGAGCGTCATCTGACCGACAACGGGTTCCGGATCGTGAAGCTGTTCCTGAACCTGTCCAAGGAGGAGCAGCGGATCCGCTTCCTCAAGCGCATCGATGTTCCCGAGCGCAACTGGAAGTTCTCGCCCGCCGACGTCCGGGAGCGGGGCCGGTGGGACGACTATCAGCGCGCGTTCTCGCAGATGCTGTCCGCCACCAGCACGGAATGGGCGCCCTGGTACGTCGTACCTGCCGACCGGAAGTGGTTCGCACGTGTCTGCGCGGCCGCGGTGGTGGCGCACACGCTGATCGAGATCAATCCCCAGTACCCGCAGGTCAGCGACGAGACCCGGCGCGGGCTGGCCGAGGTCAGGCGGGAGCTGGAGCGCGAGGCGCCCAAGGGTGCCGCGCCCGACCCGTACGCCGAGTTGGTTTCCAAAGGCAAATCAGACAACGGGAAGCCCGGCAAGAAGGGCAAGCACTCCGGCGGGAACGGCTGACGGACACGGCTGACGGGAACGGCTGAGAGGAGGCGCGTGCCATGACCGCGCAGACGGATGCCCCGCACGAGGGGGCGACGGACGACCGGGCCTGGTATGCGCGCTCTGTGGAGGAGGTCGCCGCCGGGTTCGAGGTGGATCCGGCCGTGGGGCTGTCCTCGGCGAGGGTCGCGGAGCTGCTGCGGACGAACGGTCCGAACGCGCTGCCGGAGGAGAAACCCCTGCCGGGCTGGCGCCGCTACCTGGCCCAGTACCGCAGCTACATGCAGCTGGTCCTGGTCGCCGCCGCCGTGGTGTCGTTCCTGATCGCGGAGTGGAGCACGGGCATCCTGCTGGTCGTGCTGACGATCCTCAACGCGGTCGTCGGCATGCGGCAGGAGGGCAAGGCGGAGAGCGCCATGAACGCGCTCAAGTCGATGCTGAAGGCGACCGCCCGGGTGCGCCGGGACGGGACGGAGTCCGAGATCCCGGCCGAGGACGTGGTCGTCGGCGATGTCGTCCTCCTCACCGCCGGGGACGAGGTCCCCGCCGACGGCCGAATCATCGCGGCCAGCGCCCTGCAGATCGACGAGTCGGCGCTGACGGGCGAGAGCGTGCCCGCCGCCAAGGACGCGACGACCCTGGCCGGCGCCGACCTGGGCCCCGGGGACCGGACGAACATGGCGTTCATGAACACGCCGGTCACGCACGGCAGCGCGACGGTGATCGTCACGGCCACAGGCGCCGGCACCGAACTCGGCCGCATCTCCGGGATGCTGTCGGCGACACCCCGCGAGGCCTCCCCACTGGACCAGGAGCTCAACCGGCTCACCCTGTGGATCATGGCTGTGGCCGGACTGACGATGATCGTGATGTTCGCCCTGGGGCGCAGCCGGGGCGAGGCGTGGGACGCGCTGTTCGTGAGCGCCGTCTCGCTGGCCATCGCCGCCATCCCGGAGGCCCTGCCCACGGTGACCCAGACGATCCTGTCGATCGGCGGGGTGGACCTGGCCCGGCGTCAGGCGATCGTGAAGGACCTGCCGTCGGTGGAGTCGCTGGGGTTCACCTCGGCGATCAACTCCGACAAGACCGGCACGCTCACCATGAACCAGATGACCGTCGTGGAGGTCATCGATCCCGGCGACCGCTACACCGTCTCCGGCACCGGTTACGGCCTGGAGGGCAAGGTCCATCACGCGGTCGGCAGCACGCCCGGCATCGAGGACGCGATCCTGCCCTACGTGGTCGCCAGCGACGCCGGGCTCGTGGACGGCAAGGTCGTCGGTGACCCCACCGAGGGCGCCCTGCTGGTGCTCGGCCACAAGGCCGGGCTGGACATCGACGCCACCCGGGAGCGTCTGCCCCGGCTGGCCACGCTGCCGTTCGACCCGTCGTACAAGCTGATGGCCACCTTCCACTCGGCCACGGACGCGACCGGCCGTCCCGTCGTGCGGTGCTTCGTGAAGGGGGCGGCACCCGCGGTCATGGCCCGGGCCGCCACCGCGCTGCGCGACGGTACGACCGTCCCCTGGGACACGGAGCTGCGCGAGCGGGCCCAGACGCACGTCGAGCGCATGGGCGGCGAGGGGCTGCGGGTGATGGCCGCCGCGCGCCGCGACCTCGACCCGGCCGCCTTCGATCCGGGCGGGGACCTGCTCGCCCACGTCATCGACCTGCAGATGACGAGCCTGGTCGGCATGGTCGATCCGCCCCGAGCGGAGTCGCGGGCCGCCGTGGCCGACGCGCAGGCCGCGCACATCCGGGTGCGGATGGTGACCGGCGACGACGTCGTCACGGGCGCCGCCATCGCCCGGCAGCTGGGCATCGAGGGCGAGGCGCTCCTCGGCGCCGAGTTCGCCGCGCTGCCGGAGAGCGAGCGGCTCGCCCGGATCGACGACATCGGGGTGGTCGGCCGCGTCGCCCCCGAACACAAGGTGCTGCTAGCCGACACGCTCAAGAAGAAGGGCGACGTGGTGGCCATGACCGGGGACGGCGTCAACGACGCCCCGGCCATCAAGGCGGCCGACATCGGCATCGCCATGGGCTCCGGCACGGAGGTCGCCAAGAACGCCGGGCGGATGGTGCTGTCCGACGACAACTTCGCGACGATCGTCTTCGCCGTCGAGCAGGGCCGCAAGATCTACGACAACCTCACGAAGTACATCCGCTTCGTCCTCGTGCTCCTCGTGGTGTTCGTGCTGACCTTCCTCGGCGCCACCCTGTTCAACATCGCGGCGGGTGAACCCTTCAGCCCGGCCCAGGTGTTGTGGATCCACTTCTTCGTCAACGCGGCCTTCGGCTTCGCGCTCGGCTTCGACCGGCAGAGCCCCGGACTCATGGAACGCCGACCGCGTCCGCGTGGTGAACCCGTGCTGACCAGGAGCGTGATGGTCACGGTCGGGCTGTCCGGGCTGGTGATCACGATCAGCCTGCTCGCCCTGATCAAGCTCGGCGAGTCGCACTACGGCAGCACCGCGGTCGGCCAGTCCATCGCGTTCACGTCCTTCGCGCTCTGCCTGATCGTGGCCGCGCTCGAATGCCGCAGCGAGACGGAGACCGTCCTGACCACCGCCAGCTTCGACAGCAAGCAGATGAACTGGGCGATGCTCGTGGAGTTCGTCCTCGCGGTGCTGGTCACGCAGATGGACGGGTTCCGGCGGCTGCTGGGCACGACACAGATCAACGTGCGGCAGTTCGGCTGGGCGCTGGTGCCGGCGCTGGTGCTGCTCGGGCTGTGGGAGCTCGGCAAGTTCGTCGCCAGGCGGGCCATGAGGACGTGAGAGGCCTCAGATGGCGCGGCACACCATCGCACGGGTACTGACCCGGCTGCGGGCCGTTCCCGGGGTCCGCGCCGTGTCGTCCTACCGGCGCGAGTGGCTGGCCAAGGACCTGGTCGCCGGAGTCGTCCTGACGACACTGCTGGTGCCGCAGGGCATGGCGTACGCCGAACTCGCGGGCCTGCCGCCGATCACCGGCCTGTACACGTCGATCCTGTGCCTGCTGGGCTACGCGGTCTGCGGACCGTCCCGGATCCTGGTGCTGGGCCCGGACTCCTCGCTCGGGCCGATGATCGCCGCCACCGTGCTCCCGCTGGCCGGGGCGGGCGGAGACCCCGAGCGGGCCGTCGCCCTGGCCTCGATGCTCGCCCTGATGGTCGCGCTCGTGATGATCCTGGCCTCGGTGGCGAGGCTCGGCTTCGTCGCCGACCTGATCTCCAAGCCCACGATGATCGGCTACATGAACGGGCTGGCCCTGACCATCCTGATCGGACAGCTGCCCAAGCTGCTCGGCTTCAAGGTCGAGGCGGACACGCTGCTGGGGGAGTGCGTCGGCCTCGTGGAGAAGCTGGCCGCCGGGGCGGTCGTACCGGCCGCGGCCGCGGTGGGCATCGGCGGGGTCGTGCTGCTGCTGGTGCTGCAGCGCCGGCTGCCGAAGGTGCCCGCGGTGCTGGTGATGGTGGTGCTGGCGATCGGCGCCGCCGCCGTGTTCGAGCTGGGCGAGCACGGGGTCGGCCTGGTCGGGGTACTGCCGAAGGGCTTCCCGCCGTTCACCCTGCCCGACGTCCGGCTCGACGACCTCGGGCCGCTGACCGCGGGCGCCCTGGGCATCGCCGTGGTCTCCCTGGCCGACACCATCTCCAACGCGTCGGCCTTCGCGGCCCGCACCGGTCAGGAGGTCCGGGGCAACCAGGAGATGGCCGGGATCGGGGCCGCCAACCTGGCCGCGGGCTTCTTCCAGGGCTTCCCGGTGAGCACGAGCGGCTCGCGCACGGCGGTGGCGGAACGGGCGGGCGCGCGGACCCAGTTGACCGGGGTCGTCGGCGCGGTCCTGATCGTCCTCATGCTCCTGCTGGTCCCGGGGTTGTTCCGGAACCTGCCCCAGCCCGCCCTGGCCGCCGTGGTCATCGTCGCGTCCCTGTCCCTCGCCGACCTCCCGGGGACCGTACGGCTGTGGCGGCAGCGCCGCGCCGAGTTCCTGCTGTCGCTCGCGGCCTTCCTCGGCGTCGCGTTCCTCGGCGTGCTGCCCGGGATCGCGGTCGCGGTCGCCCTGTCCGTCCTCAACGTCTTCCGCCGCGCCTGGTGGCCGTACGACGCCGTGCTGGGCCGGGTGCCCGGACTGGAGGGCTTCCACGACATCCGCTCCTACCCCGGCGCGCAGCGGCTGCCCGGCCTGGTGATCTACCGGTTCGACGCGCCACTCTTCTTCGCCAACGCCAGGACCTTCCGCGACCAGGTCCGCCGGCTCGCCCACGGGGACCCGCGGCCGAGCTGGATCGTGGTCGCGGCCGAGCCGATGACCGACGTGGACACCACCGCCGCCGACGTCCTGGAGGACCTCGACGAGGCGCTCAACGCCGACCACGTCCATCTGGTGTTCGCCGAGCTCAAGGACCCGGTGCGGCGGAAGATCGAACGCTACGGGCTCACCCGCACCATCGACCCGGACCACTTCTTCCCCACGGTCGAGGCCGCCGTCGCCGCCTACCGCCGGCGCACCGGCGCCCGGTGGACCACCGGCGCCGGGTGACCTCACCTGCCCAGCGCGAGCCGCGCCACCCGTGGCCAGTCGGCGGCCGGCCGGGCGACCGGTGAACCGGGGCGGCGGCGCGGCACGCGGACGCGCAGGGCCCCGGCGTCGATCCGGCACACGACGGGTACGGGCAGCACGACGTGCTCCCCGTCGATACCGGCCGGGACGGTGGGCGCGTCCGCCTCGACGACGACCTCCCGCGCGGTCAGCCGGGTCAGCCCCGGTGAGTGCGGGCCGCGCAGCAGCCGGGCCGCCTGCGCGGTGCTGCCGACGCGCACGCACAGCACGCCGAGCCGCCCGGAGTTCAGGCAGACCCTGCGTCCCGGGTGGTCGACGTCGACGGCACGCCGATAGGGGTTGTTGCTGACGAGCAGCGCCTGCAGGCCCGAGGCCCGCGACCGGCCGGCCCGCATGCGCAGGCTGGGGGCCTTGTCGCCGGTGAGGAGATCGGGCAGCTCCCGCAGGGCCGTGCGGACCTTCTGGTCCCGGTAGGCGGGATTGGCCACCACGACCGCGTACGTGCCGAAGGAGACGTTGTTGACGAACACCCGGTCGGCGGCGAACCCGAGGTCGACGCGGAACTCGTCGGCGTCGGTCAGCGCCTCCAGGGCGGCCGCGGGATCTTCCCGGTCCAGGCCGAGGTCCAGGGCGAAGTGGTTGCGGGTGCCGGCCGGGATCACGACGAAGGGCAGTCCGTGCCGGGCCGCGACCTCGGCGACCAGGGCCTGTGTGCCGTCCCCGCCGGCCACCCCCAGCAGGTCGGCGCCGTCCGCCACCGCTCGCCGGGCCAGCTCCGCCACGTCCTGATGCCGGGTCGGGTCCAGCAGGACGACCTCGGCGCCCGCCGCCCGTGCCCGCTCCGCCAGCTGGCAGCGGGCCACCTTGCCGCCGCCGGAGTTCGGGTTCATCAGGACCCACGGGCGGCGCGGCGGCTCGACGGGGCCCCGGTCACGGTGGCGCGCGGAAGCACCCGGGGACGTCAGAGCGATCCGCGCGGCCACCACCGCCAGCACCCACAGGCCCAGCGAGAGGGAGACCGCCCACAGCAGGTCGTGCGCGGCGTACAGCGCGAGGACCGCCAGGGGCGCGGCCACCGACAGCAGCGTTCCCACGGCCCGGACGACTCCGGTGTGCGCGAGGGCCCACCAGACCCCGGCGGCGGTGAGGGCCAGCCCCGCGACCCCGATCAGCACCCACAGCACGCTCTTCAGCCCGGCGACGACCAGCGGAACCGTCACACTGCCCAGCAGGGCGAGCAGCGCCGCACGGGCCCAGTGGGCGGAAGCCGGGCCGGAAGCCGATCTCACTGTGTGCGTGGCACACCTCGGGAGGAGTCGCAGGAGCCGTCGTCGCGTTCAGCTTGGGCACGACGGGTGCCGGAGGGCTTCACCCGACGCGGGTGAACGCGATCGCCGAGGTCACGGGCCGCAGGGTCACGCCCGGCGCCCGGCGGCGCCCTCGCGGAAGCGCAGGTAGCGGTCGACCGACCGGTCCAGGACCTCGTTGCCGTCGGCCGTCACCACCCGGTTCCACCAGCCGCCGTAGATCCGGTCGAAGCGGTGGCCCCGCAGGAGGCCGGCGGCGGTGCGTACGGCCTCGGGGCGCTCGGGGATGTGGTTGGCGTAGCTGTACATCAGGGTGACCCAGCGGGGGTCCGGGCAGACGTGCACGACGTCGCCGGTGAACAGGGCGCCCCGGCCCGCGCTCCAGTGCGGTACGGCGCTGCCCGGGAAGTGGACGCCGAGGTTCATCAGCGTCAGTTCGTCGGTGAGCCGGTGGGTCTGTCCGGACCAGAAGCACAGCGCGGGGTCGGGGCGGCCGACCCAGCGGCGGTCCGCCTCGTGCAGGTACACGGGGCGTCGAAGGCGTGCGCCCGCGCGCTCGACCTGGGGCACTGAGGCACGGCCCACCACTGGTTCCTCCAAGAAGCGCTCGCTAGTCCGATTTATTGATCTATCAGCGTGTTTCTTCCGTTTCGCGCCAGTGCTCCGGCTGCCCAGGCCAAGCTCACTCGGACTCGGGGACACCCGAACCTCTAGGAACAAGGAGCACCCACATGAGTCCTGAGCGCAGGACGACCCCGCTACTGGGGTCAGCGCCTCAAGGTGGCGGCGGCAGGGTCCGCAGGCTCGCCGCGATCGCGACGGCGGTGACGGTCGCGGTGGCGACCCCGGCGGTGGCGGTGGCCGCCGGCATGAGCTCTCAGACGCGCACTACGTACACCTACTCCAGCGACCCCCACGACCAGTGCGACCACCAGAAGCCGGGCAGCCGTGCAGGTGGTGGCGACGACGACTGCGAGACCAAGCACCCCAAGCCCACCGTTACGGTGACAAAGACGGCGACTGCGACCGCGACCGTGACCACGACCGCGACGGTGACCGCGACCGCAACGGCGTGTGGCACCGGCGTCGATTCGACGAATCCGAACGGCAATGAGCAATTTCTCGCCGCGCTCGTCGGTGGGGTGCCGTTCGCCGGCAGGCGCCCCAGCATCGCCCCGTCCCCCGACAACCCGAACATCGTGTCGGGCCCGAACAACGATCCCGGCTGGACCGACCTCAGCACGATCAACGGCTTCCCCAAGGAAACGGTCTGCGGCGTCTCGGTCGACGCCCATGGCGGCGACGCGTTCTACAAGATCATCACTCAGGGCGGCGACGTCTACACCCTGCACTGCGCGGCCACCCAGAATGCCACCCTCGTGTGTCCCGCTCCGGCGTCGGGGAACGACCCGCAGTCCCAGTGGGTCGCGGTGAATCCCCAGCCCTGACCGACGCTGGTCGCACCGTAGGCCCCCGGAGGGGGCCGAATGAAGCGGCCCCTGCCCGGCCAGGCGGGGCAGGGGCCGCCAAGCGCCTGCCGCGCAGGTGTCAGCACCCCGTCACACAGCTCCGGAACCCTCTCCCGGTACACGGGAAAGGCCCGCCGGAGAACTCCGGCGGGCCTTTTCGCTGACGTCGGCTCAGTGGGCCGGCGCGTACTTCGGGTTGGGGCCGTACTGGTTCGGCTCCGCCTTGCCCTCGGTGGCGAGGAAGACGATCAGGATGATCGTGCCCACCAGCGGGATGAGGGAGATGAGGATCCACCAGCCGGAGCGGCCGGTGTCGTGCAGGCGGCGGACCGTGACACCGAGGCCGGGGAGCAGGACGGCGAGGGTGTAGATGAGGCTGATGACGTTCGAGCCGATGGCGCGGTCGACGACCGTCAGCACAATGCTGATGATCAGGTTGAACAGGAAGAACATCCAGTATTCCTGCCGCCGCGCGCGGCCGCTGAACACCGCGTACTTCTTGAGTACGTCCACGTACCAGTGCATTTTCTCGTCCCCCCTGGGATTCGCGTGATTGCTCCCCCATCGAATCAGTCAGGGTGACTGGAAACCATGGTTTTGGCGTGCGCGGGTCAATGTGTTACCCGGCCGCTGCCGTTCGGTGATCAGACCCCGACGTCGGCGGCGAGCCGGGCGTCCAGCCAGTCGAAGACGCGCTGTTCGAACAGAGCGCGGCCCATCGGCTCGCAATGCCGGTGCGCCCCCTCCGCCTCGGTGAAGCGGACCAGGTGCTTCGGGCCGGTCAGGGCTTCGTGCAACTCCCTCGAAGCGCCTGGCCAGAAGTGCTCGCCGTCCGGGTCGGTGATCAGCAGCGGGGTGGTGATCCGGTCGACGACCGGCATGACGTCGTACCGGGAGATCTCGGTGACGAGGTCGAACGGTGAGTCGATGCCGTACGGCTTGGCCCGCCAGCGCCAGGTCGCGGCGAGTGGCCCGTCCTGGGTGAGGGCGTCCTCGACGATGCGGTCGAAGGCGGCACGGTCACCGGACTCCCACAGGTAGCGCAGATCGCTGCCGAGGTGGTGCCACCAACTGTCCACCACGCGGGTCACCCCCGGGTCGGCGACCGCGGCCGCGATCCGGTGCTCGAAGGCGAGCGCACGCGGGACCCAGTAGCCGGCCTGGCTGATGCCGGCCAGGACGATCCGGCGGGGGTCGACGTCGGTCCGGGAGAGGAGGAAGTCCACCACCGGGGTGATGACGTTCTCCCAGTCGGGCCGGAAGGTCACGCCCCGTTCGAAGAGCATCGACTGCTGGCCGGGGCCGTCGAAGAGCAGTACGCGGTATCCGCGGGCCACGGCCGGTGCGCCGAGCAGCGTCCAGGTGGTGCTGAGCGGGCCGTCGCTGCCGTTGTTGGCGATCAGCGTGGGAAGCGGGCCGGAGGCGCCGGGCGGGCTGACGAGGTAACCGGGCAGAGGCGTCTTCTCGTACGGGATGGTGACCGGCTCGGCGGGTGGGTCCCAGGCCGTCAGGAAGCGGTCCAGGCAGGCACGATGCTCCGGGAACACCTCGGCCAGCCGCCTTTCGGGATCGGCGACCGCGTCGACGCCCACGAGAGCGGTGCCGAAGTAACCGGCGGCGCGCAGCAGGGCGTCCCGGGCACTCACCGTCCGCCCCGCGGCCGCGCTGTGGCCGGCCTGATCCCGGACTCTGCGGGCCAGCTCGACCCAGGCGGTGAACCAGGCCTCGCCGTCGCCGTCCGCCACGGCGGCAGCGGTCGCCAGCACCTCGCCCACGTCGGCACCCCGCCGCCATGCGGCGCCCAGGGCGAGCAGGATCTCGTAGTCGAACTGGTCGTTCTCGTTGAAGCGGTAGGTCATGGCGGCTCCCGGCATCGTTCATCCGTTCCGGGAGGCGTCCCGAACCCGAGAGCGAGGTTGCCGCTCGTACGCCCGGACTGAGCGTGTGTCACGTCGGAACTCGCCGCTTTATCCATTGATTGGACCAACATCCGTGGATTGGACCAACAGACGACTGCATCCGTAGGAGCTGCTCGGGCGTCTACCTCGGTATGGATCTCCAGAAGCCCCCGCCCGAGCCGCAGTATCCCGACGGATGCCTCGCCGTCGCGATCCGCATTCCCGTGCGCATCGTCGTGCTCGTGCTGGTGCTGCCCGTGCGCATGGCGTGGGACGCGCTGGTGGTCTGCGGTCGGTTCCTCACCGACACCGTGCTGCGGCCGCTGGGGCGCGCGCTGCTGTGGATCGGCCGGGCGGTCTTCGTGTGGCCGTGGGTGGCGCTGTGGCGCTACGTCCTCGTGCCCGTCGGGAAAGCGCTCGGATGGCTCGGGCACGTCCTCGTCGTCGTACCGCTGCGGTGGCTGTACACCTATGTACTGACGCCGGTCGGGCGTGCCGTCGCCTGGGTCGCGCGGGGGATCGGGGCCGGCCTGGAGTGGCTGTACGCGCGCGTGCTCGCGCCGGTGGGCCGGGGGATCCTCTGGCTGCTGAAGGGTGTGGGCTTCCTGCTCGCCGCCGCCGGGGCGGGCGTGTTCGCCGCCGTGGCCTGGCTGGTGCGACACCTGCTCGTCGTCCCCGCGCGGTGGCTGTACGAGTGGGTCCTCGCCCCGGTCGGGCGAGCGGTGGCGTGGGTCGCCGGCGCCGTGGTCACCGCGATCGGTGCGGTCCTGTACTGGACCACCCGCATCCTGGTCGTCCTGCCCGCCCTCGCCCTGTGGCGCTGGGTCCTCGCGCCCGTCGGCCGGTTCCTCGCCGTCGTCGCGCGCGAGGTGGGTGAGGCCCTCGGGCACGCCTGGCGGGTCGCGGGGCGGATCTCGCGCGCGGTCGGCAGGGCGCTCGCGACCCTCTTCCGGTGGATCTTCGTGGAGCCGCTGCGCTGGGTGTACCGCACGGTCCTGACCCCCGTCGGGCACGTCGTACGGGACTTCGTCCTGCGGCCCGTCGCCGAGGCCGCGCACGTGGTGGGGCGGACCGCGCGGCAGGCGCTGACCACAGCCCGCGACACCGTGCGGCAGGCCCGCGCGGACCTGAGGCGGATGCTCTTCGGCCAGCCCCGGCAGCCGGTCGCGGTCGACCGGCGGGCACCCACGGGACCCGGGACACGTACTCTTGGTAGCAGTACGACCGCTCTCACGAAGGACTAGGACACTGGGCAAGCGACAGCCCGAAGGCCCGCCGCCCGCACCCGCGGTGCAGCGCATCCGACTGCGCTACACCAAGCGCGGCCGCCTCCGGTTCACCAGCCACCGTGACTTCCAGCGCGCCTTCGAGCGTGCGCTGCGCCGCGCCGAGGTGCCCATGGCGTACTCGGCGGGGTTCACGCCGCACCCGAAGGTGTCGTACGCCAATGCCGCACCCACCGGCACGGGCAGTGAGGCGGAGTACCTGGAGATCGCGCTGACCGCGTCGCGCGACCCCGAGACCCTGCGTGACCTGCTCGACGAGTCGCTGCCCACCGGGCTCGACATCGTCGACGCGGTCGAGGCACGGACCTCGGGCCTCGCCGACCGGCTCACGGCCTCCGTCTGGGAGTTGCGGCTGGACGGAGTCGACCCGGTCGACGCACAGCGTGCGGTCGAGGCCTTCACCGAGGCCGACACCGTCGAGGTGCAGCGCATGACCAAGAACGGCGTCCGCACCTTCGACGCCCGCCCTGCGGTCGTGCACCTGGAAACGCACAGTTCGACGCCCGATGCACGCATCGGCTCCACCGGAGCGGCTGACGCCGCGCACCTTGCTGGGCCCAGCGACCAGCCCTGTGCGATACTGCGGCTGGTTGTTCGGCACGTGACGCCTGCCGTACGACCCGACGACGTCCTGTCCGGTCTCCGCGCCGTGGCCGACCTGGCGCCGCCGGTCCCCGCAGCGGTGACCAGGCTGGCGCAGGGGCTGCTCGATGAAGAGACCGGCACGGTGACCGACCCGCTCGCGCCCGACCGCGAGGCAGCCGAGGCCCTGACGGCCCAACCGGTTGCCGCCGCGACGGCGCCGACGCCGGAAGGTTCCGCGTAGGGACGGACGTCGTAGCGCCGCCCTCGTACTCGGGAGCCACCTGGGTCGGGCAGCGCACCGACCAGAAGACTTTCGCCAGGCCGTACCGACAAGGCGTACGGAACCGGCGAGACAGGACACAGAGTGCTCCCGTGCGGCGCCCGCGCCCCGGACGGCGGCCACAGCGCATCGCGCGGGCCGCGGACGTCAACGGCGGACGGTCCTTGGAGACCGACGCCGGACCAGGTGCGGCGCCCGGGAGCCTGACGGGAGAAACGCCCGCATGCTCGAGCCGACCGAGCCCCTCGAGGGCTCCGAACTGAACACTCCGAGCGACACCCTGCCGCCGCGCAGGCGTCGCCGTGCCTCTTCCCGCCCGGCGGGTCCGCCCGTCGCGGCCGAGGCACCCACCGAGGTCACCGTGCCGGCCATACCGGCAGCGGAGGCCGACGAGATCGCCGAGGAGCAGGCCGAGGCCGTCGAGGCGCCCGCCGCCGTCGAGGAGCCCGCGCCTGCCGCTCGTACCCGCCGCCGCGCCACGCGGCGTGCGTCCGCACCCGTCGGGACACCCGCGGCTGCCGAGGCCGTCGAGACGGTCGTTCCGGCTGACACGGCCGTGACGACCGCTGCCGCCGAGGCCGTTGAGCAGACCGAGGCCGTCGAGGCGGCTGAGGCCGTCGAGACCGCCGAAGAGGCCGCGCCCGCACCCCGTACCCGCCGCCGTGCCCCCCGCCGCGCCTCCGCGCCGGCCGGAGCTCCGGCCGCGGCCGAGGCCGAGGAGAAGACCGAGGTGAAGGCCGAGGAGAAGGCGGCGGCCGAGACCGCGCCCGCCGTCGAGGCGGAGACCGCACCCGCCGCCCGTCCGCGCCGTCGTGCCACCCGCCGCGCATCCGCGCCCGCCGGTGCGCCGCAGGCCACCGAGGCGCCCGAGACCGCGCCCGCCGCTGAGGCGCCGGTCGCCGCAGCCGCCACCGCCGTGGAGGTTCCCGTGGCCGAGGCCGCGCCCGCCGTCGAGGCGGAGGCCGCACCGGCCGCTCGTACGCGTCGTCGTGCCACCCGCCGGGCGTCCGCGCCGGCCGGCGCCCCGGCCGCCGAGGCTGCCGAGACCGTCGTGCCGGCCGCTGCCGCCGAGCCCGTCGACGAGGCCGTGGAAGAGCCCGCGGCTGCCGAGACCGTCGAGGCCGCTGAGGCCTCTGTGGCCGCCGAGGTCGCTGAGGAGGCCGCGCCGCGCCGTACGCGTCGTCGCGCCACCCGTCACGTCTCGGCGCCCGTCGGTGCTCCTGCGACCGAGGAGGCCCCCGCGGCCGCCGAGCAGGTCGCCGCCGAGGAGGTCGAGATCGCCGAGCCCGTCGCCGTCCAGGCTGCGGCCGAGGCCCCCGCCGAGGGTGCGCCGCGCCGTCGCCGCCGGGTCGTGCGGCAGGCCGCGAGCGGGTTCTCCGCGCCCGCGCACTCCAAGGCCGCCGAGTCCGAGGCCGAGTCCGACGCACCGCGGCGCCCGGCCCGCCCCACCGTGGCCGTGTTCCAGGCGCCGGTGTTCGCCGAGCCGAAGTTCCAGACCCCCGAGCGCGCCGCCGCCGAGGCCGCTGCCGAGGCCGCAGGGTCCGAGGAGACCGAGGAGCCCACGGAGACAGTGGAGACCGGGACGTACGCGGAGGAGCGCGCCGATGCCGGTTCGCGCCGTCGCCGTCGCCGCCGTGGCGCCGCCTTCGCCGAGGAGCCGCAGGCCGTCGAGGCCGCCCCCGAGGACGAGGAGCCGGAGGAGGCCGAGGAGGCCGCCGCCGAGGACCTCGCCGAGGGCGACGAGGCCGAGGGTGCCGAGGAGGCCGGTTCGCGCCGTCGCCGCCGTCGGGGCGGCCGTCGCCGTCGCCGCGGTGACGCCGTCGAGGGCGAGGCCGGTGAGGGCGCGGACGCCGAGGCCGACGAACTGGCCGCCGAGCAGGCCGCCCAGGACGCCGAGGACACCGCCGAGCAGGAGGAGGAGGACGCCGAGGACGCGCACGACGAGGCCGGCTCCTCCAGCAGCCGTCGCCGTCGTCGCCGTCGTCGTCGCGCCGGTGAATCCTCCGTCGACACCGAGCCCGGCGAGGGCGACCCGGAGCGCACGGTCGTCAAGGTCCGCGAGCCCCGCGAGCCCCGCAAGCCCGCCGAGCCGTCCGACGAGGTGCAGTCCATCAAGGGCTCGACCCGTCTGGAGGCGAAGAAGCAGCGCCGCCGCGAAGGCCGTGAGCAGGGCCGCCGGCGCGTTCCGATCATCACCGAGGCCGAGTTCCTGGCCCGCCGCGAGGCCGTCGAGCGCGTGATGGTCGTGCGCCAGCACGGCGAGCGCACGCAGATCGGCGTCCTCGAGGACGATGTGCTGGTCGAGCACTACGTCAACAAGGAGCAGGCCACCTCGTACGTCGGCAACGTCTACCTGGGCAAGGTCCAGAACGTGCTGCCGTCGATGGAGGCCGCCTTCATCGACATCGGCAAGGGCCGCAACGCCGTCCTGTACGCCGGTGAGGTCAACTTCGAGGCGCTGGGCATGGCCAACGGCCCGCGTCGCATCGAGTCCGCCCTGAAGTCCGGCCAGTCGGTCCTCGTCCAGGTGACGAAGGACCCGATCGGTCACAAGGGCGCCCGTCTGACCAGCCAGGTCTCCCTGCCGGGCCGTTACCTCGTGTACGTCCCCGAGGGCTCGATGACCGGCATCAGCCGCAAGCTGCCCGACACCGAGCGCGCGCGTCTGAAGACCATCCTCAAGAAGATCGTCCCCGAGGACGCGGGCGTCATCGTGCGCACCGCCGCCGAGGGCGCGAGCGAGGAGGAGCTGCGCCGGGACGTCGAGCGGCTGCAGGCGCAGTGGGAGGACATCCAGAAGAAGGCGAAGAGCGGCAACGCTCCGACGCTGCTGTACGGCGAGCCGGACATGACCGTCCGGGTCGTGCGCGACATCTTCAACGAGGACTTCTCCAAGGTCGTCGTCAGCGGTGACGAGGCCTGGGAGACGATCCACGGGTACGTCTCCCACGTGGCCCCGGACCTGGCCGAGCGGCTGTCGAAGTGGACCTCCGAGGTCGACGCCTTCGCCACCTACCGGATCGACGAGCAGCTCGCCAAGGCGCTGGACCGCAAGGTCTGGCTGCCCAGCGGTGGTTCGCTGGTGATCGACCGGACCGAGGCGATGGTCGTCGTCGACGTCAACACCGGCAAGTTCACCGGCCAGGGCGGCAACCTGGAAGAGACGGTCACCAGGAACAACCTGGAGGCGGCCGAGGAGATCGTGCGCCAGCTGCGGCTGCGCGACCTCGGCGGCATCATCGTCATCGACTTCATCGACATGGTCCTGGAGTCGAACCGGGACCTGGTGCTGCGCCGCCTGCTGGAGTGCCTGGGCCGCGACCGTACGAAGCACCAGGTCGCCGAGGTGACCTCGCTGGGTCTGGTGCAGATGACCCGCAAGCGGGTCGGCCAGGGCCTGCTGGAGTCCTTCTCCGAGACCTGCGTGCACTGCAACGGCCGTGGCGTCATCGTCCACATGGAGCAGCCGACCGCGGTCGGCGGCGGTGGCGGCGGCAAGCGCAAGAAGCGCGGGCGCGGCGGTGACGGGCAGCTGCCCGAGCACGAGGTCGCCGCGGTGGCCGTGGAGACGGGCGAGGCCGTCGAGCCGGCGGCGGAGACCGTCGTCGAGGTCGCCGCGGAGCTGGCCGAGCCGGTCGCCCTGCCCGCCCCCGACTTCGCGCCGGACGAGGAGCTGTACAGCAGCGTCGCCGAGGCGGAGGCGGCGGCCGGCCGTGGCCGTTCGCGTCGCCGCGTCAGCCGTCGGGCCTCGGCTCCGGCCGGTGCGCCGAAGGCCGAGCGCCGGAAGGCCGCGAAGGCCACCGAGGCCGTGGAGGTCGTCCCGCCCGCCGAGGAGGCCGTGCTGCCCGCGCAGCCGGAGCCGGAGCCGGTGGTCGAGGCGCAGGCCGAGCCGGTCGCCGTGGCGGCCCCGGAGCCCGCTGTCGAGGAGGCCGCGCCCAAGGGCCGTACGCGTCGTCGGGCGACCCGGAAGGTGTCGGCGCCGGCCGGTTCCCCGGCGGGCGCCGAGGCGGCCGTGGTGACGGTCGCCGAGACCGCGCCCGAGGCGCCGGTGGAGCAGCCCGAGGCCGAGGCCCCGGCTGCGGTCGAGGAGGCGCCCGCCGAGAGCGTCGCCCCGGCCCGCCCGCGGCGCCGTGCCGTGCGCAAGGCCACCGCGCCGACCGCGTCCGAGGAGACGGCCGTCGTGGTCGTCCCGGCCACCGCCGAGGCGCCCGCTGCCGAGGCTGCGGAGGAGGCGGTCGAGGAGGCCGTGCCGGCCAAGAAGACCGCCCGCACGGCGGCCAAGAAGGCCACGGCGAAGAAGGCCGCCACCAAGAAGACCGCGGCCAAGAAGACGGTCGCCAAGAAGACGACGGCCAAGAAGGCGGCCAAGACCGCCAAGACGGCCGCCGCCAAGTCGACGGCGAAGAAGACCACCACGGTCTCCGCGGCCGCCGACGAGGGCTGAACCCGCTGAGCGGTGTGCGGCCGGTCCGTGTGACCGGCCGCATACCGGTGGGGCCCAGCCCGGTTTGACCCCTTCGGCCGTGGCCCCGTAACCTTGACCGTCGGCGTGTCCACTGAACACGCCACATCCCCGTAAACCTCTTCCTCCCGGGCACACGGTTGGCCGGGAGAGGTCGTTCCTGCTGTTCCTGGGCGGCTGGCCTTCGGGGGTGCCGTTTCTTCGAGCGAAAGAGAGATCCGCGTGTACGCCATCGTGCGCAGCGGTGGTCGCCAGCACAAGGTTGCTGTCGGCGACATCGTTGAGGTTGACAAGATTTCCACTGCCAAGGTTGGCGACACGGTCGAGCTCTCGACCCTGCTCGTTGTCGACGGCGACGCTGTGACCAGCGACCCGTGGGTGCTGGCCGGCATCAAGGTCCAGGCCGAGGTCGTGGACCACCACAAGGGCCAGAAGATCGACATTCTGCGCTACAAGAACAAGACCGGCTACCGCCGTCGTCAGGGCCACCGCCAGCAGTACACGGCGATCAAGGTCACGTCGATCCCCGCGGCTGCGAAGTAAGGGACTGAGGAGACATGGCACACAAGAAGGGCGCATCGTCCACCCGGAACGGTCGCGACTCCAATGCCCAGCGGCTCGGCGTGAAGCGCTTCGGCGGTCAGGTCGTCAACGCTGGTGAGATCCTGGTCCGTCAGCGCGGCACCCACTTCCACCCGGGCGCGGGCGTCGGCCGTGGCGGCGACGACACGCTGTTCGCGCTGCAGGCCGGTGCGGTGGAGTTCGGTAGCCACCGTGGTCGCAAGGTCGTGAACATCGTTCCGGTCGCCTGACCGAACGTTCACTTCGCGAGGCGGACCTCACTTCCCGGTCGGGAAGGCGGGTCCGCCTTTCGCTTGTTTCTAATGGAACACAGCAAGCAGAGAAACACCTGTACTTACTGGAGGCACTGAACCATGACCACCTTCGTGGACCGCGTCGAGCTGCATGTCGCCGCGGGTAACGGAGGTCACGGCTGTGCCTCCGTTCACCGTGAGAAGTTCAAGCCGCTCGGCGGCCCGGACGGCGGCAACGGCGGCCGTGGCGGTGACGTCATCCTGATCGTGGACCAGTCGGTCACCACGCTCCTGGACTACCACCACTCCCCGCACCGCAAGGCCACCAACGGCAAGCCCGGAGAGGGCGGCAACCGCTCCGGCAAGGACGGCGAGGACCTGGTCCTGCCGGTGCCGGACGGCACCGTCGTCCTGGACAAGGCGGGCAACGTGCTCGCCGACCTGGTCGGTCACGGCACCTCGTACATCGCGGCGCAGGGCGGCCGGGGCGGCCTCGGCAACGCGGCGCTGGCGAGCGCCCGCCGCAAGGCGCCGGGCTTCGCGCTGCTGGGCGTGCCCGGGGACCTGCAGGACATCGTCCTGGAGCTGAAGACGGTCGCCGACGTGGCCCTGGTGGGCTACCCGAGCGCGGGCAAGTCCTCGCTGATCTCCGTGCTCAGCGCCGCCAAGCCGAAGATCGCGGACTACCCGTTCACGACCCTCGTCCCGAACCTGGGCGTGGTGACCGCCGGCTCGACCGTCTACACCATCGCCGACGTGCCCGGTCTGATCCCGGGCGCCAGCCAGGGCAAGGGCCTCGGCCTGGAGTTCCTGCGGCACGTGGAGCGGTGCAGTGTGCTGGTGCACGTGCTGGACACCGCGACCCTGGAGTCCGACCGGGACCCGGTCTCCGACCTCGACATCATCGAGGAGGAGCTGCGGCAGTACGGCGGCCTCGACAACCGTCCCCGCATCGTCGTCCTGAACAAGATCGACGTGCCGGACGGCAAGGACCTCGCCGAGATGGTCCGCCCCGACCTGGAGGCGCGTGGCTACCGCGTCTTCGAGGTGTCCGCGGTGGCGCACATGGGGCTGCGGGAGCTGTCGTTCGCCCTCGGTGACCTGGTCGGCAGGGCGCGCGCCGCGAAGCCGAAGGAGGAGGCGACGCGGATCGTCATCCGGCCCAAGGCCGTGGACGACGCGGGCTTCTCGGTCACGCGCGAGGAGGCCGAAGGCGAGCCGCTGTTCCGGGTGCGCGGTGAGAAGCCGGAGCGCTGGGTCCGCCAGACCGACTTCAACAACGACGAGGCCGTCGGCTACCTCGCCGACCGGCTCAACCGCCTCGGTGTCGAGGAGCGGCTGATGAAGGCGGGCGCCCGGGCCGGCGACGGCGTCGCCATCGGCCCCGAGGAGAACGCGGTCGTCTTCGACTGGGAGCCGACGGTCATGGCGGGCGCGGAGATGCTCGGCCGGCGTGGCGAGGACCACCGCCTCGAGGAGCCGCGACCCGCGGCGCAGCGCCGCCGCGACAAGCAGGCCGAGCGGGACGAGACGCAGCGCGAGTACGACGAGTTCGACCCGTTCGAGTAGTCCTCGCACCACCCGAGCCGAGAAGGTGAGCGCCGGGCACCGCGCCTGCGGTGTCCCGGTGCCGGGCACACCTGCGGCGAATGGCCGGATCGGCTCGGGATTCGCCCGCTAACTCCCGTTACCGTAGGCATCTCCTGACATGCAGTGAGACCCGTTGCGGCAAGGTCACGTTCCATCCGTGGTTCCTGTGTCGCGGCGGGTCTTCTGTTGTCTGCCTGTTTGTCATGCACGCGAATGCTCTCGTTCAGCGGGCGGGACGTCCGGCCGTGGGAGCTTCCGAAGGTCCGAGCCCAAGAGGCCTCCGTGGCAAGGGAGTCAGCGAATGACCGGAGCATTACCGCCCGACCGACGCCGCTTTCTGACCGCCGGTGCCGCCGTCCTCGGCGCCGCGGCCTCCGCCCAGCTCTGGCTGCCGGCCACTGTGGCCCGGGCAGCCGAAACCCCGCTGCCCGACGGGGTGTTCACCCTCGGCGTGGCCTCCGGCGACCCGCTGCCCGACGGCATCGTGCTGTGGACCCGGCTCGCCCCCGACCCGCTCCACGGCGGCGGCATGCCCGACACGGCCGTCCCCGTGGAGTGGGAGATCGCCGAGGACGAGCGGTTCGCGAAGACCGCCCGCAGAGGCACCGCCGAGGCCCGGCCCGAGTACGGGCACAGCGTTCACGTGGATGTACGAGGACTGCGCCCGGACCGCCCGTACTGGTACCGCTTCCGCGTCGACGGCCAGGTCTCGCCCACCGGCCGCACCCGCACCGCACCGCACCCGCACCGCAGGGGCGGCTCGCTGCGCGTCGCGCTCGCGTCCTGCCAGAACTGGCAACACGGCTACTTCACCCCGTACGCCGACATGCTCGCCCAGGACCCTGACGTCGTGCTCTTCGTCGGCGACTACATCTACGAGTCCAAGCCCTCCGCCACCGCCGTACGCCGGCACGAGGGCGGCGACGAGCCGTACACCCTGGTCCAGTACCGCAACCGCTACGCCCAGTACCGCACCGACCCCGACCTCGCCGCGATGCACGCGAACGCGCCCTGGGTGGTCACCTTCGACGACCACGAGGTCGACAACGACTTCGCCGGCGAGATCCCGCAGGACCCCGACAAGCAGTCGCACGACGCGTTCGTGGCCCGGCTGACCGCGGCCTACCAGGCGTACTACGAGCACATGCCGGTCCGTGCCACCGCGATCCCGAACGGCCCGCACATCCAGATGTACCGCCGGCTGGAGTTCGGCCGCCTGGCCCGGCTCAGCGTCCTCGACACCCGGCAGTTCCGCACCGACCAGGCGACCACGCAGGACGGCGCCGGGAGCCCGTCGATGACCATGCTCGGCGCCGGGCAGAAGCAGTGGCTGCTGGACGGGCTGCACGACTCCCCGGCCCGCTGGAACCTGATCGCCTCCCAGATCATGATGGCCGAGACCGACCTGCTGCTCGGCGAGGGCAAGCTCTGGTACTACGACGCCTGGGACGGCTACCAGGTCGAGCGCAACGCCCTGCTGGAGGAGTTCGCCGACATCCGCAACCCGGTCGTGCTCAGCGGCGACCGGCACCTGACGATGATCAGCGACCTGAAGGAGGACTTCGCCGACCCGGACTCCGACGTGGTCGGGGCGGAGTTCGTCGGCACCTCCATCTCCAGCAACGGCGACCAGGACCAGGCCGCCTTCCACGCCCAGTGGGATCCGCTGATGGCGGACAACCCGCACTGGAAGGTGATCGACGCCCACCGCGGCTACCACCTCTTCGACATCCGCCGCGACGGCATCGACGCCCAGGTCCGGGTCGTCGACACGGTGGTCCGGCCGCAGGCCGCGGCGAGCACGCTGGCCCGGCTGCGGGTGGAGTCGGACGAGCCGGGCGTGCGCCTCGTCTGACAGGTGAGACCCAGGTAAGTCTCTTACCGTCCGTTGACCATGGAGACGGACCGCACGAAAGAGACCCTGCCCGCCGGGACCCGCCTGCTGCACATAGGCCCGCACAAGACAGGGACCACGGCCGTCCAGGGGGCGCTGTTCGCCGCGAAGGAGAGACTGCCGGAGCACGGCGTCGCCTTCCCGGCGCACAGTCGCCACCCCATGGAGGCCGCCCTCGCCGCCTGTACCCGGCCCGCGAAGATGGGCGACACCGCGCCGACGGACCGGCACTGGACCCGGCTGCTGGAGCAGGTGCGGGCCACCGGGACGCAGACCTCGGTGATCAGCAGCGAGTTCTTCGCCGACGCCCCCGACGACGGGACGATCACCCGGATCGTCGAGCAGCTCGGCGGCACGGCGAGGGTGCACGTCCTGGTCACGTTGCGTCCGCTGGCGAAGATCATGCCCTCGCAGTGGCAGCAGTACGTGCAGAACGGGCTGCGCATGGGCTACGAGGACTGGCTGGAGCACATGCTCCGCAAGCCGCCCTACGAGCAGCCGAACCCCAGCTTCTGGCAGCGGCACCGGCACGACCGGCTCGTGGAGCGCTGGGCCCGGACCGTCGGACCGGAACGTGTCACCGTCGTCGTGGTGGACGACCGCGACCGCGGCGGTTTGATGCGCACTTTCGAGACACTGCTCGGGTTGCCGGTAAATTTTCTTCATCCGGCCGCGGACACCGTTAACCGCTCTCTTACCTTGGCCGAGACCGAGATGCTGCGGAATCTCAATGTGGAATTCCGCGGCAATGGACTCCCCGAGGAGCTGTATTCCCGGCTTGTCCGCAACGGTGCCGTGCTGCATATGAAGAACTCGTGCAGCCCCACGCCCCGGGACGTGAAGATCCCGACTCCCCGCTGGGCGGTCGAGGCGGCCGGTGCGATCGGCGCGGAGATGGCCGAAAGGATCCGTACGCTCGGCGTGCGCGTCATCGGCGACCCGGCTCTGCTCTCGGCGGTGCCCGAACTGCCGTTGCCGGCCGGGCCGGAGCCGTGGATCTCCCCGGAAGCGGCGGCCAGGGCCCTGTACGGCGCGCTCGCCGCTGCGGCCTCGGCACCCCGCGGTGCGAACCCTGCCCGGACCGTGCACCAGACGTCGTCGAAGGAGCTGGTCAGGGTGCTCGGTCACCGCTGTCTGAAGCGGCTCGGGCGGCGCTGAGCACAGGCTGTGTACTTACTCACAAGAATTTCACGGGCGTACGCGGCAACCATGTCCAACCGGCCGGGGTCCAAGGTGAATGAAGGGTTGCGCTCACATGGGTAGGGGATGTCGTCCGCCTTGCACCCCGCTTATCGCAAGTGAGAGCATTTCACGGTTCCCTGTCGTCCCAAGGTAGGTCAGCCTGTGTCACAGCACATAGCCAAGCCCCGAACCACCGCAGTGATCCTGGCCGGTGGCACCGGTCAGCGGGTGGGTCTGTCGATTCCCAAGCAGCTGCTGAAGATCGCCGGCAAGGCAGTCATCGAGCACACCCTGACCACCTTCGAGAACGCCGAGTCGATCGACGACGTCATCGTGCTGATGGCGCCGGGCTATGTGCCGGACATCGAGAAGATCGTCGCCAAGGCCGGGTTCCAGAAGGTCAAGAAAATCATCGAGGGCGGCTCGACCCGCAACGAGACCACCGAGCGCGCCATCGAGGCCCTCGGCGAGGGCCTGGCCGAGGGCGAGGACCTCAACGTCCTCTTCCACGACGCCGTCCGCCCCCTGCTCTCGCAGCGCGTCATCGACGACTGCGTGACCGCGCTGGAGCGCTTCCAGGCCGTCGACGTCGCCATCCCGTCCGCGGACACCATCATCGTCACGCGCACGCACGGCGAGGACGGCGAGTTCATCACCGAGATCCCGGACCGCTCCCGGCTGCGCCGCGGTCAGACGCCGCAGGCCTTCAAGCTGTCCACGATCAAGCGGGCCTACGCGGTTGCCGCCGGCGACCCCAACTTCCAGGCCACGGACGACTGCTCCGTCGTCCTCAAGTACCTGCCGGACGTGCCGATCCACGTCGTCGCGGGCGACGAGTACAACATGAAGGTGACGCAGCCGGTCGACGTCTTCATCGCCGACAAGCTGTTCCAGCTCGCCTCCACCGCCACCCCCGAGCAGAACGGCGAGGAGGCCTACCGCGAACTCCTCACCGGCAAGACCGTCGTGATCTTCGGTGGCTCCTACGGCATCGGCAAGGACATCGCCGAACTCGCCGAGTCCTACGGCGCGAACGTCTACGCGCTGGGCCGCTCCACCACCGGCACCCACGTGGAGAACCCGGAGGAGGTCGACGACGCGCTGTCCAAGGCGTACGCGGAGACCGGCCGGATCGACTACGTCGTCAACACCGCGGGTGTGCTGCGCATCGGCAAGCTCGCCGAGACCGACAACGCCACCATCGAGGAGGCGCTGAAGGTCAACTACCTGGCCCCGGTGCAGATCGCCCGGTCGTCGTACAAGTACCTGGCCGAGACCAAGGGCCAGCTGCTGCTCTACACCTCCAGCAGCTACACCCGCGGCCGCGCCGAGTACAGCCTGTACTCCTCGACCAAGGCCGCCATGGTGAACCTCACCCAGGCGCTGTCCGACGAGTGGGCCGGCGACGGCATCCGCGTGAACTGCATCAACCCGGAGCGCACGGCCACCCCGATGCGCACCAAGGCCTTCGGTCAGGAGCCGGCGGGTTCGCTGCTCTCCTCCGAGGCCGTGGCCGGCACCTCCCTGGACGTGCTGCTGTCGGAGCTGACCGGTCACGTGATCGACGTCCGCCAGCAGGACCCGACGGCGGGCGCCGCCAAGGCCTCCGGGTTCGAGCAGGCGCTGGCCTCCGTTCTGGACCGTCAGGACGGCATGTAATAATTGCGGCTAAATAGCTTTTAGGAATTCAGGCCTCTACGGTCGCCCATTCGCCGGGCGTTCGCAGAGGCCTGAATCCGTACACCTCGCGAAAGCACCGCCACCACCGGCAATACCGAACAAAACCGGCACTCTCCCTCCCAGAGCAGGTTTCTCTGTGATATCCACCGCTATTCGCGTCGCCCGGGTGGGCAGCCTGGCAGAGCTGGCCGCGGCGGCCCTCGTGATGCTGGGCTTCCCGGCGCTCATGCTGGCCGCGCTCGTCCCGAGCGTCTACGCCTTCGCGGCCGTTGCCGCCGTGACGTACCTGGCGGACCACTATCTGCACCGCAAGGGCAGCTACCTGATCAACCGCCTCAGCAAGGTCCGGGCCGGTCTGTCGATCCGGTTCCTGATCCGGCAGCTGCTGCTGATCCTGCTCCTGGCCCGGCTCTCGCACGCGGACGACCTGATCTTCTACGGCGCGGTCGCCTGCTTCATCGCCTTCTACGGCCTGCAGGCCCCGCACGGCGCGCTGGTCACCCTCATCCGCAACCGTCGCCGGATGCCGGTCGCCACCCGCAACGTGGACCTGAAGTCCCGCATCCGCATCCCGGACGCCCCGCCGCGCCGCCTGTTGCACCGCTCCGCGGAGAAGATGCTCCACCTCGACCTCTTCGCCGTCGTCGGCATCGTGGTCTCGGCGATCGTGGACTCGGCCGTCGCCGGCTTCGTGGGCATCGGCCTCACCGTGGGCCTCGGCTGCCTGTACGTCCTGGTGCTGGTGCCGTACGTGCGCGGCCGGAAGATCCCGCCGAAGGCCGACGTCGTCCTCGCCGCGGTCGACGAGTGGCTGGGCGGCTACAAGCCGGAGACGGTCCTGTACTTCTCCGGCTCCAAGGACTCCGCGTACCAGGTCAACATGTGGCTGGAGACGATGGAGCAGCTGGAGACCCGGCCGCTGATCATCCTGCGCGAGCGGGCCATCCTGAACAACCTGGCGCCCACCACGGTCCCCGTCATCTGCGTGCCCGGAGGGGTGCACCTGATGAACCTGGACCTGTCGACCGTGCGCGTCGCCCTGTACGCGGCCAACGTCGGCAAGAACATCCACCTGCTGCGCGTGCCCACCATGAAGCACGTCTTCATCGGCCACGGCGACAGCGACAAGCTGGCCAGCGTCAACCCGTACAGCAAGGTGTACGACGAGGTCTGGACCGCCGGCCGGGCCGGCCGCGACCGCTACGCCATCGCCGACGTCGGTGTCCGTGACGACGACATCGTCGAGGTCGGCCGCCCGCAGCTGGCGCCCATCCAGAGCCGGCAGGGCGTGCCCGAGGGGCCCCGCGACGGAGCCGCTGACGGACACTGCCCGACTGTTCTCTACGCCCCCACCTGGGAGGGCTGGGACGGCAACCCCGGCAACACCTCGATCGTTCTCGCCGGCGAGAACATCGTGCAGAAGCTGATCACGGCCGACCCGCCGGTTCGCGTTCTGTACAAGCCGCACCCGTTCACCGGCACCGTCAGCAAGGACGCCGGCGCCGCGCACCAGCGCATCACCGCCCTGGTCGAGAAGGCCGCTGCCGAGCGGGCCACCGATCCGCGCTTCACCGCCGACAAGGCCGCCCAGGCGAAGGCGAAGTCGGACCTGGACCGGATCGAGGCCCGGATCGCCGAACTGACCGGCAAGGGCGGCGTCAGCGGCGACGAGGCCGAGGCCAGCCGCGACGGGGTCGTCGACGTCCAGAAGCACACGGAGATCGCCCGGCTGCGCACCGAGTGGAACGACGTCCACTGGCGCTCCTTCCCCTCGTACGAGCACCGCGTCGTCACGGGCGCCGAGCCGCGCCTGTACGACTGCTTCAACGTCTCTGACGCGATGGTCTCCGACATCTCCTCCGTGGTCTCCGACTTCATCGCGAGCGGCAAGCCGTACGCGGTGACGGACTCCGCCGAGCTGGGTGTGGAGGAGTTCAAGCGGCAGAACACGGCCGTGCGCGCGGCGACGATCCTGTCCAACAGCGCGGCCGAGCTGGGCGGCCTGCTGGACGCCGTACGCGACCCCTCCGCCGATCCGCTGGCCGAGGACCGGGGCGAGCTGAAGCGGTACCTGCTGGGTCCGGACGAGCCGAAGTCCATCGACCAGTTCAACACCGCGGTCGCCGATCTGGCCCTCAAGGCCCAGGCCCGCAACGTCGGCCAGGAGTCCCGGCCGGCCGCCGGGAACGCCGACCCCGCCGAGCTGACCAACGCGGTACCGGGTCAGCGCGGGGCGTCCGCCGGTGAGACGGACGGCGTGACCGCGGGCTGACCCGCCACCCTGCACACCCTGCTACGGCCCCCGAGGAGCACTCCTCGGGGGCCGTAGCCGTGTCCGGCCGTCTTGCGCGGCTCTTAACCGCTGCTGAACCGCTCTTACTCCGGCTGCGTACTGTCTCGTACCGCCCGCTGTGCTCCGTGTCTGTCCGTTTCCTGTGAGGGCGCATGAGTGTGATGTGCACCACTGATTACCCGCTGTGAGGCAACCGCTTCCCATGGGTGCCCGTCTATCAGGTTGCGAATGAGGCGATACGGGGGAAATGTTCCGTTGACCAGCGGGAAAGCAGCAAGGGGGAAACGTGACCGTCGTGACGCAGCCTGATGTCACCGTGATCATCGGGGCGTACGAGGCGATGCCGTACCTGGTCGAGTGCCTGGCATCCGTCGAGGTACAGACCATCGACCCGGCACGTATGGAGGTCATCGCGGTCGACGACGGCTCGACGGACGGCACCGGGGAGTACCTGGAGGAGTTCGCGGACCGCGCCCCCATGCCGGTCACCGTCATCCGCCAGGACAACTCCGGCGGCCCCAGCGGACCGCGCAACGTCGGCCTCGGCAAGGCGGCCGGACGCTACGTCTTCTTCCTGGACGCCGACGACCGGCTCGGGCCCGAGGCCCTGGAGCGCATGGTCGCCATGGCCGACAAGAACGGCACCGACGTGGTGCTCGGCAAGGTCGAGGGCATCAACCGCATCCCGCCGAAGTCCATGTGGGGCAAGACCCTCGACCGGACCGACGTCTTCTCGTCCAACATCAAGTTCACGCTCAGCGCGCAGAAGCTGTTCCGCCGGGCGCTGCTGGAGAAGCACGGCATGCGCTTCGACGAGTCCCTGTGGACCGGCGAGGACGCGCTGTTCACGATGGAGGCCTATCTGCGGGCCGACGGCGTCTCGGTGGTCGCCGACTACCCCTGCTACTACCTGGTCGGCCGTGAGGACGGCAAGCACGTCACGAAGACCGGCAGCTACACGCTCCGCTTCGACTCCGCGCGCGCCCTGATGAAGCTGATCGCCGACATGGTCCCGGCGGGCGCCAAGCGCGACACCCTGATGATCCGGCCGTTCCTCATCACCCTGCTGCCGCAGTTCGGGCCGAAGTTCGTGACGGACGACGAAGAGGTCCGCCGGCACAAGTTCGAGCTGGCCCAGCCGCTGATGGACGCCTACTGGACGCCCGGGGTGGCCCGCCGGCTCAAGGTGCACGAGCGGCTGCGGCTGCACCTCGTGGCCGTGCGGCGGCCCGAACTGCTGCTGGACGTCGTGAAGTTCGTCAAGGCGAAGAAGCAGGCCGCCGCGATCCTGGAGAAGCGCGGCACCCGCGTCTACCTCGTCTACCCGCACTTCCGGTCCAAGGAGGCCGGCATCCCCGACCAGGTCTTCCTGGCTGAACCCCGCGAGGCCCGGGCCTTCGAGGGCTACCGGGAGGCTGCCGCCAACTCCTTCCTGCGGCGGGCGCTCAGGAAGATCCGGCGGATGCTCCCGAGCGGAGGGTTCGGCGCGGCGGCGGCCTGAGGGCCCCCGCCGGCCGGGGGAGTCACTGCTTGCCGGACTGCAGCGCCCGGCGCAACGGCCGGCCCACCACACGGCGGGCGCGCCGGTAGACGGATGCGGTGGGCGCGGGCACGCCGTCCTTGGCCTTCCGCGCCCGCGCCAGCTCCCGGCGCAACTGGGTGTTGTCCTGCGTCAGTTCGCTGACCTGGGTGTGCAGCCAGCCGAACCGGCTGCTGAGCGAGGCGAGGTCGGTGTCGTTCCAGGGGCGCACACCCGGCGGGAACGACAGCGAGTCCATCTTCTTCTCGAAGGCGGCGCCGCCGTCGCCGTGCGTGAAGGTGTTCTGCAGCCCGTTTCTGTCCAGGAAGCCGACGAACCGCTCGAAGCGCTCCCGGTGGTTGCCGGCCAGCCCGCCGAAGTCGGCCTGCTCGTACAGCCGCGCCGGGTCGGCCGCCTCCGGGTCCTTGACGACCTTGTCGAGCCGCTGGTGCGGGATCTCGAAGTACCGGCACAGCTCCAGCGTGCGCGAGTCGCCGCACAGCACGGTCGCGGGCGTCCCCGCGAGCAGGGCCGCGATGTTGCCGTGGATGCGCGAGCCGAAGGAGAAGTCGAAGGGGCGCAACTCGTCGATCCAGGTGACCGGGTCGACGTAGACCCGCACCTTGTCCTCCCGGTACATCGGGTGGTCCGGGTGCGTCGGGATCGCGGTCACCGCGGCGTTCGGGTCGCTGAGGTCCCGCCAGTGCAACTGCCGTGCGTCGCTGAGGTTCTGGCCGATGAAGCGCAGGTTCGGGTACCGGTCGTGGGCGCGGGTGATGATCCGGCCGAGGCCCTGCTTCTTCACCGCGCTGTGCGAACCGTTGACCGCGATCCGCGACTCGGCGGTCAGTCCGGGCACCCGCTTGCGCACGTCGAGTTCGCTGCCGTACAGGAACAGCGACGGGCAGCCGATGACCTCCACGTCCCGGAAGCCCATGTCCCGCAGGTACTGCTCGGTGAACTCGCCCCGCACCCCGATCGAGGCGCTGCGCTCCAGCACCGCCGCGCAGAACTCGCGCACCGTCGGCTCGATGCTCTTCAGCCGCGCCGAGTCGTAGCTCACCCCGGTCTGGGCGCCGACGCCGAGCACCACGACCGGGATCCTCAGCCGGGTGATGAGCCGGGTCAGGCGCTTCAGCGCGGTCTCGAAGGACGGCCGGAAGGCGTTGGCGAGCGGCACGACGAAGGCGTCGTACTCCGCGTTGATGCGCGCGGCCGCGGCCACCTCGGTCCGTCCGCCGTTCGAGACGACCTCGGTTCCCGGGACCTCGAGGATCTTGTGTGCCGCGTCCTGGAAGATCAGGTTGCCCGCGTTGGTGGCGATCACGTCCTGGTGGAGAGCCTCCTCCACGGTGAAGACGTCGTAGGGGCTCTTGCCGGAGCGGAGGAGTATGCGCCTCGGTCGGCGAACGTTAGGTGACACGAAGGTCAAATTATGTTTGTCAGGGATTTAATTTCTATAGGCAACCAGTACAACCTTTTTACCGTACGCAAACAGTGATCGACCGGTTACGCCCCGCCTGTCCGGACGCTGGACCGGTGCGCAACGCGCGGCCCCCTTCGCGTAGATTGCCGCACAGCAGCCGGAACCGGGCGAGGGGACAGCAGGCAAGGTGGCAAGGGCAAGGCAGGCCGTGGGCGAGGCCCGCAGGATCGTCGTCAAGGTGGGCTCCTCGTCGCTGACCACCGCCGCGGGCGGCCTGGACGCCGACCGCGTCGACGCGCTGGTCGACGTCCTCGCCAAGATCCGCAGCGGGGGAGAGAAGGAGATCGTGCTGGTCTCCTCGGGTGCCATCGCCGCGGGCCTCGCTCCGCTGGGCCTGCGCCGCCGTCCCAGGGACCTGGCCCGCCAGCAGGCCGCCGCCAGTGTCGGGCAGGGACTGCTCGTCGCCCGCTACACCGCCTCCTTCGCCCGCTACGGCGTGCGCGTCGGACAGGTCCTGCTCACCAGCGACGACATGAGCCGCCGCGCCCATCATCGCAACGCCTCCCGCACCCTGGACAAGTTGCTGGCCATGGGCGCCTTCCCCATCGTCAACGAGAACGACACCGTCGCCACCGACGAGATCCGCTTCGGCGACAACGACCGTCTCGCCGCCCTCGTCGCCCACCTCGTCCACGCCGACCTGCTGGTGCTCCTCTCCGACATCGACGGCGTCTACGACGGCGACCCCAGCAAGCCGGGCACCTCGCGGATAGCGGAGGTGCGGGAGCCCGCCGATCTCGAAGGGATCGAGATCGGCAGCGCGGGCAAGGCCGGCGTCGGCACCGGCGGCATGGTCACCAAGGTCGAGGCCGCCCGGATCGCCGCCGCCGCGGGCATCCCGGTGGTGCTCACCAGCTCCGTCCACGCCGCGGAGGCGCTGAGCGGCGGCGACACCGGGACCTACTTCCACCCCGCCGGCAGGCGCTCCGCCGACCGGCTGCTGTGGCTTCAGCACGCCTCCACCCCGCAGGGCTCCCTCACCCTGGACGACGGCGCCGTCCGGGCGGTCGTGGAGCGGCGCAAGTCGCTGCTGCCCGCCGGAATCGCCGCCGTGGAGGGCGAGTTCAGCGCCGGCGATCCCGTCGAGCTGCGCGACGGCACCGGCCGCGCGGTGGCCCGCGGGCTCGTCAACTTCGACGCCAAGGAGATCCCCCAGCTGATCGGGCGTTCGACCCGGGAGCTGGCGCGCGAACTGGGCCCGGCGTACGAGCGCGAGGTCGTACACAGGGACGACCTGGTGCTCCTGCACCCGTAAAAACGGGGCGTAACGACGGCCCCCGGTGGGGGACGTTCCGTAAAACCGCCCCGCGAAGCCGTAGGGCCTGCTCAACTTTGTCTCAGGAGTACGTTCCCGAGCGCTGCGTGAAGGAGGCTGTCGTGAGACGAGTGCGCCCTGGGGCGGCGGCGTCCCGTGGTGCTCTGACGAGCGTCGCGGCCGGGGGCACCTACGAGGAGCCCAGGGACCTGCCCCGCCTGTGGCACGTCACCCTCAGCGTCTCCGGGCAGGAGGTCCCCCTCAAGGATCTGCGGCGCGCCCTGGAACAGCTGGCCCATGACCACCCCTTCCTGCTGACGAGCAGATACGCGAACGACCACGCGGAGATCCGCTACTGGGAAGAGGCCCGCGACCTGCACGACGCCGCCGCCGTCGCCCTGCGTCTGTGGGGCGAGCACCGCCAGACCGCCGGACTCCCCGCCTGGGAGATCGTCGGCCTGGAGGTCATCGACCGGGAGACCTACCACCAGCGCATCGCCGAGGGCTACGGGCCGCCGCCCGCGACCCCGGTAGGGGTTCATCCCTTCTGACGCCGTACAGGTGTTTCCGCCCTCTTGATCCCGTCTCGGGGTGTGGAACGAGCGATGGGCGGCCCCGTTCGGCGCACTACCCTTCCCTCATGACCACGCTCTCGCCGTACGACTCCATGTCCCCGGTCACCCAGGCCGCCTACCGGGCCAAGGCCGCCGCCGCCGACCTCGCGCCGCTCCCGCGCGCCGTGAAGGACGACGCGCTGCTCGCCATCGCCGACGCCCTGGAGGTCCGGACCAGCGAGATCGTCGAGGCCAACGCCAAGGACGTGGCCAAGGCCCGGGAGAACGGCACCAGTGAGGCCATCGTCGACCGGCTCACCCTCACCCCCGAGCGGGTCCGCGCCATCGCCTCCGACGTCCGCGACGTCGCGAAGCTGCCCGACCCGGTCGGCGAGGTCGTCCGCGGCTCCACCCTCCCCAATGGCATCGACCTGCGCCAGGTCCGCGTCCCGCTCGGCGTGGTCGGCATCATCTACGAGGCCCGGCCGAACGTCACCGTCGACGCCGCCGCCCTCTGCCTGAAGTCCGGCAACGCCGTCCTGCTGCGCGGCTCGGCCTCCGCCTACGAGTCCAACAGCGCCCTCGTCCGGGTGATCCGGGACGCCGTCGGCGGCGCCGGGCTGCCCGCCGACGCCGTCCAGCTGGTGCCCGGTGAGAGCCGCGACTCCGTCCGCGAGCTGATGCGCGCCCGGGGCCTCGTCGACGTGCTCATCCCGCGCGGCGGCGCCTCCCTGATCCAGACCGTGGTCAACGAGTCCACCGTCCCCGTCATCGAGACCGGCACCGGCAACTGCCACGTCTACGTCGACGCCCGGGCCGACATCGACATGGCGATCGAGATCCTCATCAACTCCAAGGCCCAGCGGGTCAGCGTCTGCAACGCCGCCGAGACCCTCCTGGTCCACCAGGACATCGCCCCCGAGTTCCTGCCGCGCGCCCTCGACGCCCTCGCCGAGGCCGGCGTCACCGTCCACGCCGACGAGCGCGTCATGGCCTACGCCAAGGACTCCAAGGCCACCGTGGTCGAGGCCACCCCGGAGGACTGGGAGACCGAGTACCTCTCGTACGACATCGCCGCCGCCGTCGTCGACTCGCTGGACAAGGCCGTCGAGCACATCCGGCTGTGGACCTCCGGCCACACCGAGGCGATCGTCACCACCTCCCAGCAGGCCGCCCGCCGCTTCACCCAGCTGGTCGACTCCACCACCGTCGCCGTGAACACCTCCACCCGCTTCACCGACGGCGGCCAGTTCGGCTTCGGCGCCGAGATCGGCATCTCGACCCAGAAGCTGCACGCCCGCGGCCCGATGGGCCTGCCGGAGCTGACCAGCACGAAGTACATCGTCACCGGCGACGGTCACGTGCGCCGCTGACGGCCCTGGCGAAAAGGCGTCTCAGCAGGCGGATGAATTTCCATACCGTCTGCCCAAATTGACCCCCCAGGTCTACTCTGGATCCGTGCCGGAGGACGTGGGGGGCACGCCGTTCCCTGACGGCTGGGAGCCCGACGACGACCACGACCACGGGGTGTCGGACGAAGAGTTCGCCTCCGTGGTCTTCGACGAGGCCTTCGTACAGGCGGCCGTGGTGCACGAGCCGACCGCCGTCGAACGCCTCCTGGCCGCCGCACAGGCAAGAGCCGAGGCCTCCGAGGCAGAAGCCCGCCGCGCCCACGGCAGAGGCGAGCGCTACGACGACGGGTACGGCCCCGAGGGGACCGATTTCGGTCATGATCGGGACGACGACGAACTGGACGACACCTACGTCCTCGGCGACGGCAGCGGCTTCTTCGGGACCCACGGCAAGCAGGTCCGCTGGCACCGCCCCGTCGCCTGGGTGCTCGCCCTCGTGATGGGCATCGGCATGGTCGCGCTGGCCTTCGCCGCCGTCTACCGGGGCGCCTCCTCGAACACCCGCGACCGGGTGCCGTCCCCCGCCGCGACCGGCCTGGAGCAGGGCGCGGCCTCGCCGCCCTCGGCCTCCGCCGACTCCAACCCGCCGGCCGTCTCGGCTTTCCCGCGGACTCCCTGAACGCCCGTACGGGCACCTGTTGAGAACCTGTCAGAAGTTGTCGTGCAGCGGGGCGTTTACCCGAGGCGCACGAGACCTACTCTGAAAGTATGGGCGGGCCTGGAGACCCACCTGAGGGGACACCCGAGGGCGGCCCCGGAGGTGGAGAGGACGAGTACCGATCCGTCGTCTTCGACGAGTCGTTCGTCCGCGCTGCCCGCCTCCAGGAGTACTCCGCGCAGGAGCGCATGGGCGACCACGCGCCCGCCGTGCGCCGCCGCCCGCCCCTGCGCCGAGGACTCACCCGGCAGCTCCTGATCCTCGCCCTGCTGCTCGCCGTCGCCTTCGGCACCGCGATCTACATGGGCGTCCGTCACCCGTACAGCTCCCCGCAGGCCCGGCGCTCCGCCGAGGCCCTGCGGATGACCGTCATCCCGCTCTCGCCCCAGGGCAAGGTGCCCGGCGCCGCGGACGCCGAGCTGCTCTACGCGCACAGCCCCGCCGCCCAGTTCGAGGTCGGCGCCGCCGGGATCCCGCTACCGGCCACCCGCAGCACCCCGCACTTCTCCGACAGCCAGGTCACGGCCGCCCTGAGCATCGCCAGGACCTACCTGGTCCGCTCCTCCCTCGACCCGGACGTGCTCACCGGCCGCCAGGTCCGCCCGGCCCGGGTCCTCCTCGACTCCGAGCAGCTCGACCAGTTCGACCAGAGCTTCGACCACCCCGCGGCGGACGGCCGCCACGCACCCACCGGCTGGCTGGTCCGCCTCGACCCCTCCCGCGCGCAACTGGCCGACGACCGGATCCGCGTCCAGGGCACCCTGCAGGCCGACGAGGCCGACGCGGCCACGCTGGAGGTCAGCGCCGACACGATCTTCGTCTACGCCCTGCGCCGGACCGGCGCCCCCGCCGACGCACCCGTGTCGCTGTTCACGGTCCGCCGTGAGACGACCTTCCACTTCGACAGCGACGACCTGCGCGTGGGCCAGGTCCGGCTGGTCACCTCCTACGCCCAGGCCGGCCCCATGTCCTGCGCGGAGGACGCGACCTCCTACCTGCACCCCCTGCTGGCCGGGGAGACCGCGCGGACGGGCGGGCCGGCCGGGACCGACCCCTATGCGACGGACAGCGCCACCGCGCTGTGCGGGACGCTGGCCGCTGGGGGGCAGCCGACGGGGTGACCAGTTACTCCTCGTCGCTGGGCGGCGTGTCCTTCGGTCCTTCATGGGACGGCGGCGGGCTCTTGAAGCCGTCGAAGCCCCGGCGGACTCGGCCGCCCAGGCCCGCCGTGCCGCCCGCCAGGTCCGTGACGAGCTTCATCAGCGGGTCCTTGGAGGTCTTCACGTCGTCCGCGTAGCTGGCGGCGGACTCACGGAAGGAGTCGCTGACCGAGGTGTCCTTGTCCTCGGAGCGCCGCGGGTAGTGGCCGTCCATGATCCGCTGGTAGTCCCGGGACTCGGCCCACTTCTTCAGCTCGGCCGCCCGGATGGTGGCGAAGGGGTGCGAGCGGGGGAGCACGTTGAGGATCTTCAGCACGGAGTCGCGCAGATCGCCGCCGGCCTCGTACTCCTCCGCCTGCTCCAGGAACGCGTCCACGTTCATCTCGTGCAGGTGGTTGCCGCCCGCGATCTTCATCAGACCGCGCATGGAGGCCTTCGGGTCCTGCCCCACCAGCAGCCCGGCCCGGTCCGCGGACAGCTCCGACTTGCGGAACCACTCCCGCAGCGCCGCCACGAGCGCCATGATCGCGAAGTTGCCCAGGGGTATCCAGGCGACCTTCAGCGCCAGGGTGGTGAGGAACAGCAGGATCGTGCGGTAGACCGCGTGCCCGGACAGGGCGTGGCCCACCTCGTGCCCGACGACCGCCCGCATCTCCTCCTCGTCGAGCAGCTCGACCAGCCCCGTGGTGACCACGATGATCGGCTCGTCGAGGCCGATGCACATCGCGTTCGGCTGCGGGTCCTGGTTGACGTACATCGGCGGGACCTTCTCCAGGTCCAGGATGTAACAGGCGTCCAGCAGCATGTCGTGCAGATGCTTGAACTGCCGCTCGGAGACGCGCACCGAGTCGGACAGGAACAGCAGCCGCAGGCTCCGCTCCGGAAGCAGCCCGCTGAGCGCCTTGAACACCGTGTCGAAACCGCTCAGCTTGCGCAGCGCCACCAGGGCCGACCGGTCGGCCGGGTGCTCGTACGCGCGCGAGGAGATCCCGGGGAAGCGCCTGCGCTGCCTGCTCGGCACGCGCTCGTGCCCCGTCTGCTCGCGGCCGTCGTCGGACATGTCTTCCCCCATGTGCGTATGAGTGCCTCACTGTGCCCCCGAGGCAGGAGCCAGCCTAGGCGGAGATACCGTGGACGGGCAGTACAGCCGAAGGAGTCCACGTCATGGAACACCACCCCGCAGCCGCCTGGCTGACCGAGGCCGCCGGCAGCGCCGTCCAGCAGCATGGTTCGGGGAATCTGCTCCGGGTCGTCCTGATCGTGATGTTCCTCGGCTGCGCACTGACCGCGTGGTTCCTGCTGCGCGGCTACAAGCGGAAGGACGACTGACCGCCCGCGAAAGTTCCCTCGCCGACGGTCGAACCGCCCCCGCGCCCGCACCAACGGCGGAGTCGGGGTGATCGCCGCCGGGCCGCCCGCATACGATGAGCCGACGTCTTTATCCCGCCCACACGCGATAGGTCCTGACGAAGATGAGCCTCCACAGCGCCGCTGCCCAGTTGGTCACTCTCGCCGCCGAGGGCGGGGAGCACGGCGGCAACCACGAAAGCCTGAACCCCGCCGTCACCGGCGGCAGCGCCCTCGTCATCCTGCTCCTGCTCCTGTGGATCACCACCCGCTTCAACCGGGACCGCTGACCCGGGACCCCGTCCCCCGCCGGGGCCCTCAGATGGGGCCGGTAGGGTCTGCACGCATGGGAGAGCAGGACATGCCTACCGGCCCGGCGCACGAGACGGCCGCACCCGCGGCCGCCGACGCCGTCCAGCATGCCGAAACGGCGGCAGGCACGGTGAAGACCCCGGCGTACGGCCCGGGCAGCGGCCCCGCCCACTCGGGCAAGCGCCGCCTCGGCGTCATGGGCGGAACGTTCGACCCGATCCACCACGGACACCTGGTGGCGGGCAGCGAGGTCGCGGCGCAGTTCCAGCTGGACGAGGTGGTGTTCGTGCCCACCGGCCAGCCGTGGCAGAAGTCCGACCGCAAGGTCTCCCCGGCCGAGGACCGCTACCTGATGACGGTCATCGCGACCGCCGAGAACCCGCAGTTCTCCGTCAGCCGCATCGACATCGACCGCGGCGGCCCCACCTACACCGTGGACACCCTGCGCGACCTGCGGGCCCTCAACCCCGACACGGACCTCTTCTTCATCACCGGCGCCGACGCCCTCGCCCAGCTGCTGACCTGGCGCGACTCGGAGGAGCTGTTCTCCCTGGCGCACTTCATCGGCGTCACCAGGCCCGGCCACCACCTGACCGACCCCGGCCTGCCGGAGGGCGGTGTCACACTCGTCGAGGTACCCGCGCTCGCCATCTCCTCGACGGACTGCCGTGCGCGAGTCGCCAAGGGCGAGCCCATCTGGTACATGGTGCCGGACGGAGTCGTGCGCTACATCGACAAGCGCGAGCTGTACCGCGGCGAGTGAGCCGAGAGGGGCACCGGTGAACGACCGATACGACGCGGGGTACGGAGAGGGCCAGTACGAACTCGTCGGCTACGACGAGTACGGCCGGCCGGTGTACCAGCAGGTCCCGGCACAGCCGTCTCCGCAGCAGCCCTACGATCCTTACGCCCAGCAGGGCTACGGCTACGACCCGTACGCCACCGGGCAGCAGCCGGCCCAGCCCTACGGCACCGGCAACCAGCGCCCTGCCCCGTCCTACGACGCGTACGACACCGGCCACCAGACGCCCGCCTCCTCCTACGACACCTACGGCGGCAGGGGCGCGGCGAACGCGTACGACCCGTACGGCCGGACCGCGACCAGCGGGCAGCACCCGCGCGTCGCCGAGCAGACCGCCCACATCCCGCAGCAGGCCGGCCCGGCCGGGGAGCCGGAGCCCCAGGCCGGCCCGGAACGCGACTACCACACCGGGCAGTTCGCCTTCGTCGAGGAGCCGAGCGACGACTCCGAAGACGTCATCGACTGGCTGAAGTTCACCGAGAACCGCACCGAGCGCCGCGAGGAGGCCCGCCGCCGCGCCCGCAGCCGGATCGTCGCCCTGCTCGTCGTCCTCGCCCTCGTCGCCGTGGGCGGTGTGGGCTACCTCTGGTACGCCGGAAAGCTGCCCGGCCTGCCCTCCTCCGGCTCCAAGTCGGGCACGGCGACGCCGGCGGCCGCCCAGAAGCGTGACGTGATCGTCGTCCACCTGCACAACACGGGCAAGGGCGGCACCTCCACGGCGCTGCTGGTCGACAACACCACCACCGAGCAGGGCACGACCGTCCTGCTGCCCAACTCCCTCGCGCTCACCGGCGACGACGGCAGCACCACGACCCTCGCCAAGTCGGTCGACGACGACGGCGCCTCCGGCACCCGCGACCAGCTCGACACCGTCCTCGGCACCAACATCCAGGGCACCTGGCGCCTGGACACCCCGTACCTGCAGAACCTCGTCGACCTGGTCGGCAACGTCGACATCGACACCAACACCGACGTCCCCGACCCGGACGCCAAGAAGAAGGGCACCTCACCGCTGGTCCACAAGGGCAAGGCCCAGACCCTCAGCGGCAAGGCAGCCGTCGCCTACGCCACCTACCGCGCCTCCGGCGAGGCCCAGAACGCCCAGCTGGAGCGGTTCGGACAGGTCATGCAGGGCGTGCTGCGCAAGATCTCCTCGGACGCGCAGGGCGCCACGGTCACCGTGCAGACCCTCGCGCAGATCCTCGACCCGCCGCTGACCGACAAGGACCTCGGCGCCTTCCTGGCCAAGCTCGCCGACCTCGCCAAGGGCGGCGACTACAGGACGGCCCTGCTGCCCGTGCAGTCCGACGGCACGCTGAGCGCCCGGACCAGCGACAGCGTGGTGAAGGACATCCTCGGCGGCACCGCCAAGAGCCCCGACGCGGGCTCCGCGGTCCGGGTCTCCGTCCAGAACGCCACCGGCGTGAAGGACGACACCGAGAAGGCCCGCGTGGTCCTCCTCAACGGCGGCTTCACCTTCCTGGAGGGCGGCACCGCGTCCGCCGCCCAGGCCACCTCGAAGGTGCGCTACGCCGATGCCGCCGACAAGGCGAACGCCGCCGAGGTCGCCAAGACCCTGGGCCTGCCCGCCGGCTCCGTGACCAAGGGCACCGTCTCCTCCGGCGCCGACGTCTCGGTCGTCCTGGGCAGCGACTACAGGCCCGCCTCCTCCTGACAGCGGCAGGGGCACCCCGTGTGATCCGTTAATCACATGGGGTGCGCCCGGCGGTCCGTGAGACCCTTGGTGTCAAGTGACCCCTTGACGGAAAGCCATGTAGTGACCGCCACTGATCGTTCCCTTGAGCTCATCAACACCGCTGCCCAGGCGGCGGCCGACAAGCTCGCCCACGACGTCATCGCCTACGACGTCAGCGACGTACTGTCGATCACGGACGCCTTTCTGCTGGCCTCCGCGCCGAACGACCGCCAGGTCAGGGCGATCGTCGACGAGATCGAGGAGCGCCTGCTGAAGGAACTCGGCGCCAAGCCGGTACGCCGCGAAGGAGACCGCGAGTCCCGCTGGATCCTGCTCGACTACGTCGACATCGTCGTCCACGTCCAGCACAGCGAGGAGCGTGTCTTCTACGCCCTGGAGCGGCTGTGGAAGGACTGCCCCGAGCTCGAGCTGCCCGCCGACGCCAAGGCCACCCGAGGCAAGGCCGAGGAGCACGCCAAGCTGCAGGCCGCCGACGCCGCCGACGAGCCGGGCGGGGAGTGGTGATGACCGCCACCGGCGAGGTGAGCGATCGCAAGGACCGGGGCCGCCGCATCATCCTGTGGCGGCACGGCCAGACCTCGTGGAACGTGGAGCGCCGTTTCCAGGGCACCACGGACGTCGAGCTGACCGAGACCGGCCTCGGCCAGGCCCGTCGGGCCGCCCGGCTGCTCGCCTCCCTCGGCCCCGACGCGATCGTCTCCTCGGACCTCCAGCGGGCCGCGAAGACGGCCGCCGAGCTGGCCACCCTCGCCGGCCTCGACATCGTCCGCGAGGAGGGCCTGCGGGAGACCTACGCGGGCGTCTGGCAGGGCCTGACGCACGAGGAGATCATCGCCCGGTACGGCGAGCAGTACGCCGCCTGGAAGCGCGGCGAGGCGGTCCGTCGCGGCGGCGGCGAACTGGAGACCGAGGTCGCCGACCGCGCCGCCCCCGTCGTGCTGCGGCACGCCGAGAAGCTGCCCGAGGACGGCACCCTCGTGGTGGTCAGCCACGGTGGCACGATCCGCACCACCATCGGCCGGCTCCTCGGCCTGGCGGCCCAGGACTGGGAGAGCCTCGGCGGCCTCTCCAACTGCTGCTGGTCCGTGCTCGGCGAAGGCGCCCGCGGCTGGCGGCTGCTGGAGCACAACGCGGGTACCCTCCCGGAGCCCGTCCTCGGCGACGACGACTGACCCCTGCCCCCGGATTTCACTTTCTGGCAGGTCACAGGCTAAAGTTCTTCTTGTTCGCCCCGCTGAGCGGGAAGAACACCAGGGGCTATAGCTCAGTTGGTAGAGCGCCTGCATGGCATGCAGGAGGTCAGGAGTTCAATTCTCCTTAGCTCCACTGATCGACACTCGGTCGAGTTGTCAAAGATCGGTGAAGAGGATCCCGTCCCCTCAGGGGGCGGGATTTTCTGTGTTCACCCTTGAGTCGGTCGGGGCCCTGTGGGCGTATAGCTCTGCGGAGACGTTGTCGGTGTGCCCGTGGGTGCGGCACGGATCGGCCGGAGTGGGGGCCGTGTCCGGACTGGTACTGAGGCGTCGCTGACCGTATTGGCCCGGCCGTGGCAGAATCAAACGGCCGGAAGGGGGCGCGGCCCGACGGGAGGAGTAGCGATGCCTGCGAGCATCCTTGAGGAGGGCGGCCACCTCCTCGGTGCGGCGTTGATACGGGACACGGCGACTCGGCTCAGCTGCCCTTCCTGCGGTTCCGCGCGTGTCGCCCAGGTTCTCGGGGACAACGGCGGAATCTCCTACGTGTGCACGGCCTGCGGCCACAGCTGGAGCTGATCGATGGGTGCACACAGGCGAAAGTGCGACTGGTGCGGCAGCGGTACGCCGATCGTCCGTGACATGGAACCGATCAATCCCGACTACCAGTACTGGTGCGAGGAATGCGCGCGGGCGCTGATCATAAAAGGCGACCCGATCGAGACCTACCGCGAGCTGGAGGGCGAGCCGATCTACGGCCGGCTGCTCGAGGAGCACTGCACGCTCAAGAGGTTCTACTCCTTCGTGACCGCTTGACGCGCCGCTGACCGCGGCCGGGGGATCGGCAACGATGTCCGGGCCAGCGCGAGGAACAGCGCGGCGGACCCTCCGTAGAGGGCCGACAGCGTCAACTGGACTCCCGTCTGATGCAGTTCGGGCCGGCCGGGGCCGTGCGGCACCCACCACGGGGCGTACGAGCAGAAGACCAGTGCCGTCCCCAGGGCGGCCGCCCGGTGTCCGCGCGTCCACAGCAGCAGCACCAGGGGCACGCACCACACCCAGTGGTGCGTCCACGACACCGGACTGATCAGCAGCGCCGTGACCGCGCAGGCGCACACCGCCCAGGGCCGCATCCCCCGCAACTCCGCCGTCACCGCCACCGTGAGCCCCAGGACGGCCGCCACGGCCGCGACAGCGACCCAGAGGGCTCCCGGGTCGGGTGTGTGCAGCAGACGGGCCAGAACGCCGCGCAGGGCCTGGTTGGCGGTGGCCTCGACGTACCCGGCCCGGTCCGTGCGGAACACCATGTCCGTCCAGAACCGCCACGAGTCGTACGGCAGCGCCGCCGCCGCGAGGAGTGTCGCCCCGGCGAACGCGGCGGCAGCCCCGCGCGCGTGCCGCAGCCAGGACCCGCCTTCCCCGCCCCCGAGCCGGGCCACGACACCCGTGGCGAGCAGGAACAGCGGGAACAGCGCGGGGGTCAGCTTGACCGCGGCGGCGAGCCCGAGCCCAGCCCCGGCCAGACGGCCGTACCCGCCGGCGGGACGGCGGGTCAGATCCCACAGCACCAGGGCGGCGAGCAGCAGGTTGACCTGGCCGTAGCGCAACGTCGTCCACACCGGCTCGCACCAGACGGCCACCGCCGCGACCCACCAGACGCTCTCCGCGCGTGCGTGGCCGACGAGTTTCAGCGACAGCCGTACGAACACCACGAGCAGGGCGAGATTTCCCGCCGTCGCCAACACCCGCAGCGTCAGGGGGTCCGGCAGGGTCAGCGCGGTGAACAGCAGGGCGGCGAACGGCGGGTAGGTGGAGGGCAGGTGCGTGGCGGTCGCCCGCAGCGCGTACAGGTCGCCTCCCGAGCGGACGGCGGCCCCCTCGGCCCGGTACACCATCAGGTCGATCATCGTCACGTGCGCGGCCCGCTGTGCCAGCCAGAACGCGGTGAACGACACCAGGCACGCACCCACGGCCAACGGCACCCGGCGCCGGGCTCCGGAGAACGCGATCAGGGTCACGAATGCAGACATTAGCCCCCGTACGAGGGCAGAGCGGAAACCGATTTGGTGCTGCACCCCGGGGACCGTGTAATGTTGGCGTCGCCGCCGGGGGAACCGGGCGGAACACCGCAAGGGGCTATAGCTCAGTTGGTAGAGCGCCTGCATGGCATGCAGGAGGTCAGGAGTTCAATTCTCCTTAGCTCCACAGAAGTCGAAGGCGGATCATCCGAACGGATGGTCCGCCTTCGGCGTGTTCCACGTTGCTCACGGCTTCACGGGCTTCCTGGCCTTTCCGGGTTGTCCGGAACGAGCAGACCGAAGGCGGTCACCCGGCTCGGGTGACCGCCTTCGGTTTCGCTCAGCGTCCGAGGGCGCGGCGGCCGCGTCCCTGGGACAGGACGGGCAGGTTGCGCGAGGGCGCCTGCCCGCGCGTGTCCTCCTCGATGCGCAGCGCCAGTGCCGGGCAGCGGCGCACCGCGCGCAGCGCCTTCGCCTCCGCGTAGCGCGGCACCTGCGCCTGGGCCACGGTCGGGAAACCGTCCGCGCCCAGTTCGAAGACCTCCGGGAGGATGTCGGCGCAGAGACCGTGCCCCCGGCACAGCGTCCAGTCGACGTAGATCTTCTGGCGGCTGGAGCCGCTCTCCTCGGGCTCTGCGCCGCCCGGGATGCCCGCAGGGGCCCTGCCGCCCTCGAAGAGCGGCAGAACGCCCTCCACGGGCCGTCCGCAGCCGTTTCCGAGGACGTGTGCGGCCAGGTCGTCGGTGAACGCCTTGATGGTCGACTCGAGGAACATCGCGGAGCCGTCGGGGTGCGAACACGCCCCGCGCCGCTTCACGTTCTTCGCGACCTGCTTCAGCGCCTCCAGGGCGGCGGGTCCGCCGCCGTTGAGGATGTCCTCCATGCCGCGCGCGGCGGCGGGCAGTCCGAGGTAGCAGGGGCCGCACTGGCCGGCGCTCTCCTCGGCCAGCCACTGGGCCACCCGCAGCGACTCGCCCAGCGGGCAGGTCTCCTGAGTGATCGGCAGGATCGCGCCCGCGCCCAGCGCACCGCCCACCGCGTCCAGGGAGTTGCGGGAGACGATCGCCTCGTTGACCGTGGCCGCGTCGATCCACTTGCCGTGGTAGCCGCCGGTCAGCACGCCCTGCGGCACCGGCGGGGCGCCGGCCAGCTGCAGGACGTAGCGCAGCGGCACGCCCGTGGGGACCTCCAGCACCATCGGGCGGGCGACCGCGCCGGAGACCGTGAGCATGACGGTGCCGGGCTCGTCGTACAGGCCGGTGTTGCCGTAGCGCTCGGGGCCGATGCGGGCGGCGATGGCCAGCTGCGCGAACGTCTCCGCGTTCGACAGCAGGGTGGGTGCCCCGCCGACGCCGGACTGCGAGGCGCTGATCTTGCGGCCGGGCGGGATCGCCGGGCCGCCGTCGACCGAGCGGATCAGCGACGCGGCGGCGCCGGTGACCATGCGCACGGGGTTGCGCTGCACCCACGCGCGCAGTGCCGATCTACGGCTGTTGCTCAGGCCGCGCTCGGCGAGCGCGGCCTCCATGGAGCGCTGGGTGGACTCCCGGGTGACCCCGATCACGAGTGTGCGGGCACCGAGGGCCTCGGCGCACAGCAGGGCGCCGTCCAGGATGAGGTGCGGGGCACGGTTGATGAGCACCGTGTCCTTGCGGCAGGCCGGTTCGTCCTCACTGCCGTTCACGACGACGACCGGCCGCACCCCACGCTTGATGGCGGACTCGGCGACCGATCGCAGCTTCTTGTGGAAGGGGAAGCCCGCGCCGCCGCGGCCCTTGAGGTTGATGGCCTCGGCGAGTTGGGCGAGTTTCTCGCCGCTCAGCGGGTCGAGCGGCCCGTGCACCTTCAGGTGCATGGGCAGATCGAGCCGCTCCACAAGGTCGAAGCCCGACGTGAGCTGCGGAAGTCCGACCACGCGGACTTCGGGTACGTCGGGCAGGGCCTCGTTCACCTATAGCCTCCGGAAGGCATGTTCCAAGGTTCGCCCGAACCCGGCGTCTCGTACGAGGTGCCGGGGTTTGGTTCTGTGGCGGGACCGCTGTTGTACGTGTCACCCGAGTTGTACGTGCCATAGAGGTTGTTCGTCTCACCGGTGTCGTACATGTCACTTCCGCTGTATCCACCGGTGCCCGTATTGCCGTAGACCGGGATGGTGTATCCCGTGTCCTGGAGCGGGTCGTACGCCGACGGCGGGGCCTCGCCGACCGGCGGCGGGGACGGGATCGGCCAGCTCCCCGAGGTGCTGGACGGGCCGTCCATGCGTGGCATCGCCTCCGTGGCCTGCATGTCCAGCGGCAGATCCATGCGTGTGGTCTGGCCGGTGGCGAACTGCTGCTGGCCCGGAGCGGACCCCGGAGTGGACACCGCGCGGTAGGCCGCGGCGAAGCCGGACGCGGGCTCGGCTGCCGGGCTCGCGGGGGTCTGGTACAGCGACGAGGCGGCGGGGGCAGACCTCTCGGCCGGTGCGGCCTTCGGCTCGCGCCGGCCCTCGAAGCCGGACTCGGCGACCCGGGAGCGGCTCGCCTCCAGGCCCTCGAGCCCCTGTCGCTCCTCGCTGCCGATGAGCGCGACGATCCGGTCGGCGACCTTGCGCTTGAACGGGCGCGGCGCGGCCCGCAGCGCGAGCGCCGCCATGATGCCGACCAGGCACAACTCGTACGAGATCATGAAGAACGGCTTCGCCGCGCGCCCGGCGAACAGGCCGTGGATCAGCGCCGCGCACAGGGCCGGGTAGGCCAGCATGTGCATGGCGCGCCAGCGCGCCGCCACCGGAGCCGGGGAGGCGAACTGGTTGCGCAGCGCGCCGGTGACGCCCACGAAGATCATGAGCAGGGCGGCCAGCGAGCCGAGGCCGATCAGTCCCCCGCTGCCCGCGACGCCGAGGCTGAAGGGGATCAGCGCGGCGATCAGGACGGTGTGTCCCAGGGCCAGCTTGATCGTGATGTGCACCAGGAGGAACGCGATCGAGGCCACCGCGAGCACCCGGTGGATGGCTTGGGCGACGATCCGCTGACGGGTGTTGAGGATGAGCCGGTCCTGCGTGACCAGACCCCAGATCACCGAACTGGTGAGGCTGACGAGCGACAGGACGCCCGCACCGAAGTTCAGGAAGTCCTGGAGCCAGCCGCCTCCGTACACCACCACCACGGGTATGAGCAGCAGGACGACAGCAGTCGCCACCCCATAGGCCGACCGGCCCGCTTTGGGGAGTGAGCTGTTACTACGACGAGGGTTCATGGGGGCAACTCCGAGCAGTTTCGGGAAGGCGGTCCCGCTGCCGAACTTTAGGTGGCGCCATACCGATCAGTACGAGGTTTGAGTTATTGCGTTGTTATCAAAGGACAATGCGACTGTGTCGATGTCCCTTAGCGGGTGTTACGCGAAGTAATCTTTGACCTTCGTTCAGTTCTGGTCGGGTTCGTGGCATGTCCACAAGGCATACGGATGATCGTCGCCCCTTGCTCAAGGGCTGCGGTACCCTAGCGCCATGCGTGCCGTACGCCTTCTGCTTAGCGGGCCGCGCTGATCAGTACCGACCCCCGGTCGAGCCGGGCGGGTCGGCATCGGCGCGGCGTCCCCTCCTGTGCGAGGGGTTTTTTCGTTTCTCAAGGACACAGCCGCAGGCAGAGACGATCGATGGAGCTTTGAGGATCATGAGCGAGACGAACCCCGCTGCCCCCGCCGAGGTGGCCGCGCCGCACCGCTACACGGCCGCCCTGGCTGCCGAGATCGAGGCACGCTGGCAGGACTTCTGGGACGTCGACGGCACCTACGCGGCGCCGAACCCGAAGGGTGACCTGGCCGGCGACGCCGAGCTGGCCGCCCGGCCCAAGAAGTTCATCATGGACATGTTCCCGTACCCCTCGGGTGCGGGCCTGCACGTCGGCCACCCCCTGGGCTACATCGCCACCGACGTCTACGCCCGGTTCCAGCGCATGACCGGCCACAACGTCCTGCACACCCTGGGCTTCGACGCCTTCGGCCTGCCCGCCGAGCAGTACGCCGTGCAGACCGGCACGCACCCGCGCGTGTCCACCGAGGCCAACATCGAGAACATGAAGGCCCAGCTGCGCCGGCTGGGCCTGGGTCACGACAAGCGCCGGTCGTTCGCCACGATCGACCCGGACTACTACAAGTGGACCCAGTGGATCTTCCTGCAGATCTTCAACTCCTGGTACGACGACGAGGCCCGCAAGGCCCGCCCGATCTCCGAGCTGATCGCCCAGTTCGAGTCCGGTGAGCGCGCCGTACCGGGCGACCACGGGCGCGCGTGGAACCAGCTGACCGCCACCGAGCGCTCCGAGGTCCTGAGCGAGTACCGCCTGGCCTACGCCTCCGACGCGCCCGTCAACTGGTGCCCCGGCCTGGGCACCGTGCTGGCGAACGAGGAGGTCACCGCCGACGGCCGTTCCGAGCGCGGCAACTACCCGGTCTTCAAGGCCAAGCTGCGCCAGTGGAACATGCGCATCACCGCCTACGCGGACCGGCTGCTGGACGACCTGGAGGAGCTGGACTGGCCCGAGGCCATCAAGCTGCAGCAGCGCAACTGGATCGGCCGCAGCGAGGGCGCCCGCGTCGACTTCCCGATCGACGGCGAGCGCATCACGGTCTTCACCACCCGCCCGGACACCCTGTTCGGCGCGACCTACATGGTGCTGGCCCCCGAGCACCCGCTGGTCGACAAGTTCACCCCGGCCGCCTGGCCGGAGGGCACCCACGACGTGTGGACCGGCGGCCACGCCACCCCGGCCGAGGCCGTCGCCGCCTACCGCGCGCAGGCCGCCTCGAAGTCCGACGTCGAGCGCCAGGCCGAGGCCAAGGACAAGACCGGCGTCTTCATCGGCGCGTACGCGACCAACCCGGTCAACGGCGACCGGATCCCGGTCTTCATCGCCGACTACGTCCTGATGGGCTACGGCACCGGCGCGATCATGGCTGTCCCGGCGGGCGACCAGCGCGACTTCGAGTTCGCGCGCGCCTTCGAGCTGCCGATCCGGTGCATCGTCGAGCCGACCGACGGCCGGGGCACCGACACCTCGACGTGGGAGGACGCCTTCGGGTCGTACGACGCGAAGATCATCAACTCCGCCAACGACGAGATCTCCCTGGACGGCCTGCCCGTCGCCGAGGCCAAGGCGCGCGTCACCGAGTGGCTGGCGCGCAAGGGCATCGGTGAGGGCACCGTCAACTTCCGCCTGCGCGACTGGCTGTTCAGCCGCCAGCGCTACTGGGGCGAGCCCTTCCCGATCGTCTACGACGAGGACGGCATCGCCCACGCGCTGCCCGAGTCGATGCTGCCGCTGGAGCTGCCGGAGGTCGAGGACTACTCGCCGCGCACCTTCGACCCGGACGACGCCGACACCCAGCCCGAGACGCCGCTGTCGCGCAACGAGGAGTGGGTCGACGTCACCCTGGACCTGGGCGACGGGCCGAAGAAGTACCGGCGCGAGACCAACACCATGCCCAACTGGGCCGGTTCCTGCTGGTACGAGCTGCGCTACCTGGACCCGCACAACAGCGAGAAGCTGGTCGACCCCGAGATCGAGCAGTACTGGATGGGCCCGCGCGAGGGCCAGCCGCACGGCGGTGTCGACCTGTACGTCGGCGGCGCCGAGCACGCCGTGCTGCACCTGCTGTACGCGCGCTTCTGGTCCAAGGTCCTGTACGACCTGGGGTACGTCTCCTCCGCCGAGCCGTTCCACAAGCTGTTCAACCAGGGCATGATCCAGGCCTTCGTCTACCGCGACAGCCGCGGCATCGCCGTGCCGGCCGCCGAGGTGGAGGAGCGCGACGGCGCGTACTACTACGAGGGCGAGCGGGTCACCCGGCTGCTGGGCAAGATGGGCAAGTCCCTGAAGAACGCGGTGACTCCGGACGAGATCGCCGCCGAGTACGGCGCGGACACGCTGCGCCTGTACGAGATGGCGATGGGCCCGCTGGACGTCTCCCGGCCCTGGGACACGCGCGCGGTGGTCGGCCAGTTCCGGCTGCTGCAGCGGCTGTGGCGCAACATCGTCGACGAGAACACCGGCGAGGTCACCGTCACCGACGCCGAGCCCGACGAGGACACGCTGCGTGCCCTGCACAAGGCGATCGACGGCGTGCGCCAGGACCTGGAGGGCCTGCGCTTCAACACCGCCATCGCCAAGGTCACCGAGCTGAACAACCACCTGACCAAGGGCGGTGGCGCGGTGCCGCGGTCGGTGGCCGAGCCGCTGGTCCTGATGGTCGCGCCGCTGTCCCCGCACATCGCCGAGGAGCTGTGGCGCAAGCTGGGCCGCACCGACTCGGTCGTCCACCAGGACTTCCCGGTCGCCGACCCGCGGTACGTGGTGGACGAGACCGTGACCTGCGTCGTGCAGATCAAGGGCAAGGTCAAGGCCCGTCTGGAGGTGCCGCCGGCCATCTCCGAGGAGGAGCTGGAGAAGGTGGCGCTGTCCGACGAGAAGGTCGTCGCGGCGCTGGACGGCGCGGGCATCCGCAAGGTGATCGTGCGGGCGCCTAAGCTGGTCAACATCGTTCCGGCCTGAGACGAGGTCTGAGCAGACGTCCGAGTACCGGAACGCCCGGGGGCCCCGGACGCCGGGGGAATCCGGCGTCGGGGTAGTCCCCTACGGGCAGGTTCGGGGTTTTTCTGGAACTCCGGGCCTGCCCGCTGCGTTTACCGTGGAGAACACAGCGGCTCGTGCCGCATCCGGCGGAGGAGGAGCGTCATGGAAGCAGTGATCACCGTGTTCGCCCTGTTCTTCCTGCTCTTCGTCGGCCTCGGAGCCTTTGTCACGATCAAGGCGTTCGGCGCCGCCAAGCGCGGAGTGGACCGTACGATCGCGCAGGCCAGACGCACGGTCGAGGACCACACCCTGCGTGCCAAGTCCTTCGCCCAGGTCGGCCCGGCCGGAGAGATCGCCCAGCTGCGGCTCACGCTGCGCACCTCGATGCGCGCCACCCAGGAAGCCCTGTACGCGGGCGTGCCCGAGGACGAGTCGCTGAAGGAGTCCCTCGGCCTCTTCGAGCGGCTCAGCACGCACGGCCGCGAGCTGGACGCCGACCTCAAGCGTCTGGAGTCCGAGCCGGACCGGGCCGCGCTCGCCGCACGGCTGCCCGAGCTGCGCAGTCGCACCGAGCGCATCACCAAGTCCGCCGACTCCCTGCGCTGGGCCGCCCGCGACCGGGCCCGCCGCTTCTCCGAGGACGACCTGGACTCGCTCAGCGCCCAGATCGACGTCGAGGCCGGTGCCCTTCGCCACTGGACGCGGGACGAGCCCACACCGGCACCCCCGCCGTGGCCCGCCGCCCCGGCCGCCGCCGACGGCCCCGAGGCCCAGCAGCAGACCTGGCAGGAAACACCCGGCTCCCGCACCGCCGATGAGCCGGCGGCCCGGGCGATCACCCCGCCGACGCAGCGCCCTTCCTACCCCTGGCAGAAGAAGCCGCGCCCCGAGAGCACCACATGACCGGTCCGCTTCCGGACCGGTAGACAGGGGCTGGGCTGCCGCGTGAGCGCTACGGCAGGTAACCTCCAGCTCATGTCCCGCCATGTCGCTATCGTCACCGATTCAACGGCCTACCTGCCGCCGCGGACGATGGAGCGTCACGGCATCACAGCGGTGCCCCTGACCGTGGTCCTCGGCGACCAGGCGCTCGAAGAGGGCACCGAGATCTCGACCCGTTCCCTGGCCCAGGCGCTGCAGAAGCGGCGCCCGGTCACCACGTCCCGCCCCAGCCCCCAGATGTTCGCGGAGACCTACCGCAGGGTCGCCGAGTCCGGCGTGAGCGGCATCGTCTCCCTGCATCTGTCCGCCGAGCTGTCCGGCACCTACGACGCGGCGGTCCTCGCGGCGCGTGAGGCTCCGGTGCCGGTGCGGGTGGTGGACACCGGGATGGTCGCGATGGCGCTGGGCTTCTGCGCGCTCGCCGCGGCCGAGGCCGCGGAGGCCGGCGGCACGGTGGACGAGGCCGTGACGGCGGCCGAGAAGCGGGCCGCGGGCACCTCCGCCTACTTCTACGTCGACACGCTCGACTATCTGCGCCGCGGCGGTCGCATCGGCGCCGCACAGGCCCTGCTCGGTTCCGCACTGGCCGTCAAGCCGCTGCTCCAGCTGGACGGTGGCCGCATCGAGCTGCTGGAAAAGGTCCGTACGGCGTCCAAGGCGATCGCCCGTCTCGAGGAGATCGCGGCCGACCGGGCGGGCGGCGCCGAGGTCGACATCGCCGTCCACCATCTCGCCGCCCCCGAGCGGGCCGCCGCCCTCGCCGAGCGGCTGCGGGAGCGGGTGCCCGGACTGGCCGACCTGCATGTCAGCGAAGTCGGCGCGGTGATCGGGGCGCACACCGGGCCCGGGCTGCTGGGGGCGGTCGTCTCGCCGCGCTGACGCCCGTGCTTCCCGGGCTGCTGTCACTCGTGCGAGTGGTGGAGTTCTCCACAACCGGGCGGTAATCCCCGGGAATTGACCAAGATCATCGTGAAGTGGCGAGATGTTCCATCCTCGTCGCATGGCACTTCGATCACGCTCACGCACCGCCACCCCGACCAGCGGACCGGGTCGTGGCCCCACCTCCGACGGGCGCATCCGCCGCCACCCCACCGACCGTAGCCGCGCCCGTCACCGCGTGCCCGCACCCGCGGAGGAGCTGCGCCGCCGTGCGGAGCTGCTCTTCGGCGAACGAGCCGTGCAGTGGCGGGAGTCGGGCAACGCGCCGCCGGAGAGGCAGCTGTCGGCGCGTACGGCGACGGGGGTGGGGGCGGCGCCTGGATCGAGGACCGCGTTGCCCGAACTCGCCGGGGCTCGCGTGCTGTCCACCGAGCCGGGGCCGGATGCGGTGCCCGAGGAGCAACTGGAGCGCCCGGCAGGCCATTCGGTGACTGCGGAGCCTGTCGCGCCGGGCCTGCGGGAGCGGGCCGGGCTCGCTCTGCGGGAGCGGATGCCGGTGTGGTTGCAGGTGCGGTGCGGGGTGGAGCGGCGGGGAGTGGTCGCGCTCACCGTGGTGCTGGTGGTGGCCGCCGTGTTCGCCGTCCAGCACTTCTGGGCCGGGCGGACGCAGACCGTGAGCGCTCCCCAAGTGGTGCGTGCCGGGGCGCCGTTCGCCGGGAAGGAGGACGGCGCGAAGTCCGGGGGTGCCGTGAGCGCATCGGCGAGGCCGGGTGGGGAGATCGTCGTCGACGTCAGCGGCAAGGTGCGCAGGCCGGGGATCCGGCGGCTGCCGGCCGGCTCGCGGGTGGCGGACGCGTTGCGGGCGGCGGGCGGAGTACGGCCCGGTGTGAGTACCGAGGGGCTCAACCGGGCCCGCTTCCTGGTGGACGGCGAGCAGGTCCTGGTCGGCGCGTCCGCAGGAGCGGCGGCCGTCCCGCCCGGCCCCGGCGCCGGTGCGGGTTCCGGACCGGCGGCGCCGGTCTCCCTCAACACGGCCACCGCGGACCAGCTCGACACCCTGCCCGGAGTCGGCCCCGTGCTGGCCCAGCACATCATCGACTACCGCACCCGCCACGGCGGCTTCCGCTCGGTGGACGAGCTGCGCCAGGTCAACGGCATCGGCGACCGCCGCTTCTCCGACCTGCGGACCATGGTGCAGCCATGAGCGGCCTCTCCGAGCAGCCGCCGCCGCCCCCGACCGACCTCCGTCTGGTGCCCCCGGCACTCGCGGCCTGGGCGACGGCTGCCCTGGTCCTCGATGCTCCGCCGGGCTGGAGCGCCGGCATCGCCCTCGCCTGTCTGCTCGCCGGAGCGGTCCTGCTGTCGGCCCGGCGGTGGGGGAGGCCGGTCGGGCCGCCCGTCCGGTTCGCCTGGGCCCGTGCCCCGGTCGCCGCCGTGCTCCTGTGCGTGGTCGCGGCCGCCGCCTCCGCCGGGCTGCACGGGGCGGATGTGCGGCGCGGGCCGGTGCCCGAGCTGGCGCGACGGTTCGCGACCGTGACCGCCGAGGTCGAGCTCACCGGCGACCCCTGGCTGAGCAGGCCACGGGTGCGGGGTGATCACGCGGCGCCCGTGGCGGTGCTGGCCAGGGCGGAGGTGCGGCGCGTGGAGGCGGGCGACGGGTCCGGGGTACGGACGCGGACTCCCGTGCTGATGGTCGTCGACACGGACGTGCCCGCGCCACGCGCACCTCCCACGAGGGACGTGGCCGGCGTGCGGGGCACGAGCGGTGCGCGCCCGGGATGGCTCGGGCTGTTGCCGTCCACCCGGCTGCGGGTGAACGCCCGGCTGGCGCCCGCGCTGACGGGTGGCGACCGGACAGCGGCCGTGCTGCGGGTGCGGAGCGAGCCCGTGCCGGAGGTCGTCGCGGGGCCGAGCGGGCCGCAGCGGCTGGCGGGACGGCTCAGGGCCGGGTTGCGGGAGGCGACCGAAGGACTGCCGGCGGATGCTCGGGCGCTGCTTCCCGGGCTGGTCGTCGGCGACACCTCGCGGATCACACCCGAACTGGACGACGCCTTCAAGGAGGCGGACCTGGCGCACACGCTCGCCGTCTCGGGCAGCAATCTCACGATCCTGCTCGCGTTGCTGATCGGGCCGCCCGGTCTCGCCCAGCGCGTCGAGCGCCGGGGACTCGCCCCGCGCCTGGGGCTCTCGCTGCGGGCCACCGCCCTGCTCGCGGGAGCGCTCACGCTCGGTTTCGTGATCGTGTGCCGGCCCGACCCCAGCGTGCTGCGGGCCGCGGTCTGCGGCGCGGTCGCCCTGCTCGCGCTGGCGACGGGGCGCCGCAGATCGCTGGTCCCGGCGCTGGCCACGGCAGTCCTCCTGCTGGTGCTGTACGACCCCTGGCTGGCCCGCAGCTTCGGCTTCCTGCTCTCCGTGCTGGCCACCGGTGCGCTGCTCGTGCTCGCGCCGGGCTGGAGCGAGGCGCTGCAGCGGCGCCGGGTGCCCGCCCGGCTCGCCGAGGGGCTGGCCGCGGCCGCCGCCGCACAGGCCGTGTGCGCGCCGGTCGTGGCGGTGCTGTCGGCCCGGGTGAGCCTGGTGGCGGTGCCCTGCAACCTGCTGGTCGAGGTGGCGGTCGCTCCGGCCACCGTGCTGGGGTTCGCCGCGCTCGCCATGGCGCCGGTGGCGATGCCGCTCGCCAAGGTGCTGGCCTGGTGCGCCGGTTGGCCCGCCGGTTGGATCGCGCAGGTCGCCCGGACCGGGGCGGCGTTGCCCGGCGCGGGAGTGGACTGGCCGGGGAGCTGGCCCGGGGCGCTGCTGCTCGCGGCGGTCACCGTGGCGGTCGTCCTGGCCGGCCGGCGCCTGCTGCGGCACCCCTGGTGGTGCGGTGCGCTCGGTGTGCTGCTTCTGCTGGTGGTGGTGCGGCCGGCGCCGCTGACCCGGGTGATCACGGGCTGGCCGCCGCCGGACTGGCGGTATGCGATGTGCGACGTCGGGCAGGGCGACGCGACCGTGCTGGCGGCCGGCGAGGGGGCCGGGGTGGTCGTGGACACCGGACCCGACCCCGCACTGGTCGACCACTGCCTGCGGGAGCTGGGCATCACCCGCATTCCCCTGGTCGTCCTGACCCACTTCCACGCCGACCACGTCGCGGGGCTGCCCGGTGTCCTGCGCGGCCGCTCGGTGGCCGCGATCGAGACCACGGACTTCGAGGAACCGGCCGACCAGGTCGCGTTCGTACGGAAGGAGGCGGCCGAGCGGCACATCCCGCTCTCCCAGGCCGCAGCAGGAGAGGAACGGCGCACCGGACCGGTGAGCTGGCGGGTGCTGTGGCCGCCGGCCGCCCCCGTACCGGGGCAGATCCCGGCGGTGGAACCGGACGGACCGAACGACGCCAGTGTGGCCCTGCTGGTCCGGACCGGCGGACTGCGGCTTCTGCTGCTCGGGGACCTCGAACCCCCGTCCCAGCAGGCCCTGGCGCACTCACCGGCCGCGGCCGGGCTGGCGGGGGTGGACGTGCTGAAGGTGGCCCACCACGGCTCCGCCTACCAGGACCCGGACCTGATACGGCTGGCCGCTCCCCGGGTGGCGCTCATCTCCTGCGGCGCCGACAACCCCTACGGCCACCCGGCACCGGCGACCGTGGCCGCGCTGCGGGCGGGCGGGGCGACGGTCCTGCGCACAGACCGGGACGGAGCGCTCGCGATCGGCGGAGGCGGAGGCGGGGCCGGGGGCAGAGGCGGCAGCGGTAGCGGCGCGGCGGACCGGGAGGTGCGGGTGACGAGAGACTGAGCGTGAGCCTGCGGCTGGCCCCGAGCCCGAGACCGCCCCTGGCACCACCGACACGCCACGAGTTCGCCGAGACTAGGGGTATGAACTCAGCACAGGCAGGCGCCTATCTCCGCCGGCTCGGTGCCACCCGCCCGCCGCACCCCACCACCGAGGCCCTGCGCGAGCTGCATCTGCGCCATCTGCGGACCGTGCCGTTCGAGAACCTGTCCATCCACCTCGGAGAGGAGATCGTGCTGGAGGAGAAGCGGCTGCTGGACAAGGTGGTCGAGGGGCGGCGGGGCGGGTTCTGCTACGAACTCAACGGCGCGTTCGGGGCGTTGCTCGCCGCTCTCGGATACGAGGTCCGGCTGCTGGCGGGGCGGGTGTACGGGGACGAGGGGCGCCTCGGCATCCCGTACGACCATCTCGCGCTGCGGGTGCGGACGGCGGACGGCGGCGACTGGCTCGCCGACGTCGGGTTCGGGGCGCACAGCCACTGGCCGCTGGCCTTCGCGGAACGCGGGGAGCAGCCGGACCCCGGCGGGGTGTTCCGGGTGGCGGAGGCCGGTCCCGACGACGCCGGGGTGCTCGGCGGCGGCGAGGCGGACCCGGCCGACGGCGCGGACCTGGATGTCGTGCGGGACGGCAGGCCGCAGTACCGGCTGGAGACGCGGCCGCGCGCCCTCGGGGACTTCGCGGCGGGCGCCTGGTGGCACAGCACCTCGCCGCAGTCCCACTTCACCCGCTCGCTGGTCTGCTCGCGGGTCACGGAGGACGGCGGGCGGATCACCCTCGCCGGGCGGACGCTGACGACGACGGCGCCCGGCGGCCGGAAGGAGGCGCGGGAACTGGGCACGGACGAGGAGGTGCTCACGGTGTACCGGGACCGGTTCGGGATCGAGCTCGACGGGGTCCCGGCCGTGCGGAGCCGCGACCGGGGAGGGGTGCGGATCACGTGAGCCCGGCCGATGCGGGCCCGGGCCCCGGGGCCCGGGCGGGGCGGCCGGGGGGGGGGCGCGGGGGGCCCCCCCCCGGTGGGGGGGGGGGTTGGGGGGGGGGGCCCCGCCCCCCGCCGCGGGGCCCGGGGGGGGCC